>NZ_JAUSWQ010000011.1:0-119801 GCF_030815285.1 Chryseobacterium sp. MDT2-18
TATAAATTTTTAAATGAAAGGTAAAGTTGAGATTTTACAATAAATAGACTATTTTTGAAAAGCAGTTACCGCTCACCGAAGGTGTTGCTTGAACACCTGTTTTGCGAACTGGTTCCCGCAGTTTTTATAGGCTTGGATCCTATTCCTAAAGTTTGGGACTGCGGTGGATTACATATTTTACAGAAAGTCAATCCTTCCCGCAATGCTTTATCTAAAGGTAAAGCGGAAGAAACATTTTTCACCATTCTACAGCCTGACAAGTGATATTTAGAGCCAGACGGCGTTTTGTAAACCGTTTGTGCTGAAAGATGAACGCAGAAAAACAGCAGTATTAAAAACCTCATTATTCCACTTTGAAAAACGCTTCTAAATTCTCAATATTCTTTTTCTCATTTCCTACGAAAACTTCCTGATCGGTAAGGAAAACCGGTCGCTTCAAAAACGAATAATGTTCTAAAATTAATTTTTTAAAATCGTCTTCTTTTAAAGATTTAAGATCGATACTGCGGGCTTTTATTTGGGTGGATCTTCTGCTGAACAGCGCTTCATAAGATTTTGTGTGCGCATACATTTGAGCCAGTTCTTCTTCGGTAACCGGTGCACTTTTCAGTTCACGAAGTTCCCAACCGGAAAGGTCGAACATTTTTAAAATCTTGGTACAGGTTCCACAGGTTTTGAGATAAAATACTTTTTGCATATTTCAAATTTAAGGATAAATTCAGAAATGCTACAACTGGCTTGCAAATGATTTCAATTTCCAAATACCATTAATAATCAGCGGCACATTAATAATTACATTTCTACGCTCCTTTAGACGGGATTTCAAAATTAACCAGCACATGAAGGATGCTTTCATTTAAAATATTTAATTTTGATATGAATAATAAAGAACCTCTTTAATTTTTAAAATGAAACCACCGGAAAAACCAACTATTTATACCATTGGTCACTCCACCAGAAGTATTGAAGAATTTCTGGAACTGCTGCTTTCATTTAAAATTAAAGTTTTGGCGGATATCCGCAGATTACCCGGTTCCAGGAAATATCCGCAGTTTAATCAGGATCATTTGAAAAAATCACTGGAAGAAAACGGAATTGAATATCTATATATTGAAAATTTAGGCGGGCGGCGAAAAGTCTCGCCAACTTCGAAAAACATCCTCTGGAACAATAAGTCTTTTCAGGCTTACGCCGATTATATGGAAAGCGAATCCTTTGAAAAAGGCGCTGATGAATTACAAAAATCAGCTTTAAGAAAACCAACGGCAATGATGTGTTCAGAAGCGGTTTGGTGGCGCTGTCACCGTTCGATGGTTTCGGATTATCTGAAAGCGAAAGGTTGGGAAGTTCTGCATATTATGTCGGTCGGGAAAGCGACGGAACATCCTTATACTTCTCCAGCAAGAGTTGTGGGCGAGAAGGTTTTTTATTCGGAAAAAGACTGATTTAGAATGCCACGAAAAGTTTTCATTTCACCGCAAAAGATAAAAGAGCAATTCTAAAATTAATAATTCAAAGTTTGGAAAAGGAAAGTTCCTGATTCATGTCTAGATTTCGTTTGAACAGGTGAAAGGGTATTTTTTTGAATGTTTTATGATGAATATTTTGGGTTTAAAGTAAAAATTTAAAAATGAAAACAAAATTTAAAATCGGAGATAAAGTCAGTTGGAATTCTGAAGCCGGAAGAGTTTCGGGAACGGTTATTAAAGTTCATACCAAAGATTTTGATTACAAAGGTTATACGCATCATGCCACAGAAGACGAACCGCAATACGAAATCAAAAGTAGCAAAACCGATCATATCGCGGCACACAAAGGTGCTGCGCTGACGAAAGAATAATATTCAAAGAAATAGTGTGAATCTTTTTTACCGCAAAAGCAACAATAGCTTTTCACTGATTACCTCATAAAAAGTCTGAAAGGATTGAGAAAAGCAAGGTTTTATCTGTTGCAAACTTTTTGTAAACCTTTATTCTTCTTATTTATCTTTGATCCCTTTTTGTGTTTAAAATTAAAAAACCGCATTTTTACAACCTACTTTAATGCTACAAAAATGTTTGATTACCGACTGAAAGTTTTTCACACCGTTGCGAACCGCCTGAGCTTTACAAAAGCCGCAAATGAACTGAGCATTTCGCAACCCGCGGTGACCAGACATATCAAAGAAATAGAAAATCAACTGAACACGAAATTATTCAACCGAAACGGCACTTCGATTCAGCTGACCGCAAGCGGTAAGATTTTGCTGTCCTACGCCGAAAAAATCCGAAACCTTTCCCGTGACCTGGAATTTGATATTTCTCAACTTAACAAACACGCAAAAGGCAAACTGAAAATCGGCGCGAGCACTACGATTGCACAATATATTTTACCGGAAATTCTGGCAAAATTCCATTCCTATTATAAAGAAATCGACATCGAACTGGTGACGCGCAATTCCGAAGACATTTCGACTTTGCTGAAAAACGGGCAGATCGATTTGGGTATCGTAGAAGGTGCTTCGCAGTCTTCTTTTTTTGATTATCAGATTTTCAAACCCGATGAAATTGTACTGGTTTGTAAAGCCGGTCACCCTTTGGCAAATAAAACGTTGAAACTGAATGATCTCTATACAATCGATTGGATATTTCGCGAGCAAGGTTCGGGAACACAGGAGTTCATTCAAAATCAGCTGCAACAAAACGGGATCGACCTCAAACTTTTAACAACGGTGATGCAGTTGGGAAGCAGCGAAAGCATTAAAAATTATTTGCTGCATTCTGAAGCGATGGCGTTTCTTTCCGTCAGCACGGTTTTGCAGGAACTTAAAAATGAGCAACTCAGTATCATCGATATTAAGAACTTCACTATTGAAAGGAATTTTCACTTTATCACGCTGAAAGGCGAACAGTCAGAACTCATCCATCTCTTTCTAAAATTCATTAGTTATAATTAAAAGTTATAGTCAAAAACAAAATGTGATTTATTTTTGAATAACAAATAACAGACCTTTGCATCTGAAAATAAAATCATCAGATGAAAACTATTAATAAAGTTCTTTTACAAAAACTCCTGTTTTTCGTTTTAGCCATTTTCTGTATCTCACCCTTCGCTTCTTCACCGGTTGCACTGGCTTTGGGAATCGCTTTTACCATTATTATCGGGAATCCTTATGAACAGTATCTTCACAAATACATTCATCTGTTACTGCAGATATCGATTGTAGGTTTAGGATTCGGACTCAAATTGGATGAAGCGCTGCAGGCCGGAAAAGAAGGAATCACTTTAACGGTGATGAGTATTTCTACGGTCATGATTCTCGGCTACTTTCTGGGAAAATTATTAAAATTAGAAAAACCTTTATCTTATTTAATTTCCGTGGGAACGGCTATTTGTGGCGGAAGTGCGATTGCTGCGGTTTCACCGATTATCAAACCGAGTACGAAACAAATATCATTGGCCCTGGCAGTTGTTTTCACGCTTAATTCGGTCGCGCTGTTTATTTATCCCGCACTCGGACATTTGCTTCACATGACTCAGGAACAGTTCGGATTATGGTGCGCGATTGGAATCCACGATACAAGTTCTGTCGTTGGAGCAGCCAATAAATATGGAGATATCGCTTTGAAAATCGCAACCACGGTAAAACTTTCAAGAGCTTTATGGATTATTCCGATATCACTTTTAACGATGGTATTTTTTAAAACCAAAGGTGCAAAAGTGAAGATTCCCTGGTTCATCGGCTATTTCATCGCAGCGATTATCCTTAATACCTACTTCCCTGTTTTCGATGGTTTCAGCAAAGTTGCAACGGTCGCCGCAAAATCAGGATTGAATTTAACTTTATTTTTTATCGGTACTACCATCTCTGTTCAAACCCTGAAAACAATCAGTTGGAAACCTCTGTTTCTTGCCATTGTTCTTTGGGTGACCGTGAGTGTCGGAAGTTTACTTTTCATTTTAAAGTAAATATTCCGCTTAAAATCAAAGCCCCTTTCGCCGGAATCCTGTTTTCGCAAAAGTTTCGTTAAATTTGCAGTGTTAAATTTTGATTTTTCTCACTTTCGTTTTTACAGAAAAAATTGAAATCAAAGCAAATTCACTTTATTTTCATTCATTTTAAAGGAATCCCTTGGAAAGAAAAAAAATCGTCACCCAGCATTATTTCCGGCTCATCGTTTCATCATTAACGGTAGGATTGGCAAGTGCCATATTGGCTTTTGCTCTCAAACACAGCACCGAATTTTTCGAACATTATTTTTTTGATTTTATCCGTCATCAATATGCACCGCTCTTTATTATCTTACCGTCAGTCGGAATTACCGCCATCTACTTTTTAAGAAAATATCTTTTCAAAAACAGAAAGAATAAAGGAATCACAGAGATTTATAAAACACTCGATCAGCGGAAAGACCATCTGCCTTTATTTAAAATTCCGTCGCATTTTGTGAATGGATTCCTGACTGTCATTTTCGGCGGTTCTACCGGAGTTGAAGTTTCTACGGTGGTTGCCACAGCGACTATTGGGAATTACGCTTACGAAAAAGAATTCTCGGCGCGGATGTATAAACGGGAATTAATCTGTGCGGGAGTGGTAGCGGGAGTTGCGGTTTTATTCACCAGCCCGCTTGCCGGATTTCTATTTGCGCTGGAAGTAATTGCGCGAAAAACAAGAAAGTCACTGGTTATTTCGTGCACCGTTTCAGCTTTGCTAAGCTGGTTATTTATTGAATTATTCGATTCTGAAACCATACTTTCTGTAAAAGCGCAGAACTGGAATTATGAAGCAATCCCTTTCTTTTTAGTTTTAAGTATTTTAGGCGGAATATTTTCTGTTTACTTTACGCTGTTGGTCACGAGAATGAAAAAGATTTTCAGCACTATTTCGAATAATTTTATTCGGGTGAATCTGGGAGCCATCGCGGTCGGAACATTGATTTTCTTTTTCCCCACTTTATATGGAGACAGCTATCACGGATTGCGGGAAATTCTGGATCAGTCCTTAACGGTTTCCAGAATCCCGGTTTTATTTCTTCTTGCGGTGGCGGTTCTGAAACCATTAGCTTCCTCCTTAACTTTGGGAGCTGGCGGAGACGGAGGCGTTTTCGCGCCCAGTATCGTAGCCGGTGCTTTTTTGGGATTAATGGTGGCCTTCATTGGAAACAATTATTTCGGGATGAATTTAATTCCGGTTAATTTTGCGCTGCTCGGTGCGGCGGTTACTTTATCGGCCTCTTTGTATGCCCCTTTTACTTCGGTGGTTTTAATCTGCAATCTTCTTCCGGACGGCTATGTTTTGTTTGTTCCTATTTTGGTTTGCTGCTTTATTTCTCATCAGTTTGCGAAAAAACTTCTTCCGTATAATGTTTATACGTACGACTTTTATCTGAGTTCGAAAATTTAGAGATAATGTATTAAACCTTTTTTTTCCTCAAAAGAGACAAAAGTTTAATGCAGATCAATAGTTGCTCAAAAGAATACAAAAACTAAATTTTCATTTTGATTGTTCTGATTTTTTTACTTTTAAAAAATCGGAAAATCCCTTAATTCTAAATAGAAATCCACCTCATCAAAATGAAGTGGATTTCAGTAAAAAAACAGAAAATTAAAATTTAGAATGTTTTCTCTAAAGCGATTGCTTTTGGAAAAAGAATATTGTTTTCTAAATGAATGTGGGTATGCAGATCTTTTTCAAAATCCTCAAGCATTTTATAAGTGACCTGATACGTTCCACAGGCATCTGCGGGGAATTGATAATTATTGGTTAAGTCCGCAATTTTCACAAACCGCTCACCTTCTACGGTGTGCTCATGTTTCATCATCGCCACGGGACTTTCTACGGTTCCAAAATTGGGACTTGCCAGCGGTTCGCCTGTTTGTTTTGAGTTCACCATTTTTTTAATGAAAGGGAAAAGAATTAATTCTTCTTTTTTCATGTGTGCCGCCAATTCATGGGCACTTTCTGTGAATAATTTTGCGATTTCAAATAATTCCGGATGTCTGTCGCCATGAACTTTGCACAGTTTATTTAAATATTGAATGAGCACGGTGGAGTTTTCTTCTACATAACGGTGATGGGTTTTCTCCACATAATCTGCCAATAAATCCAGTGGCCAGGAATTAAAATCGATATCGCCCGATTTTAGATTTGCAACATTTGCCAATTCATTATAAATATCTTCTGCCCGGTATTTTTTGTTCTCGCACGCTTCTTCTACGGTTCGGTTTCCTTTGCAGCAAAAATCGATTTTATATTTGCGGAATATCTGTGCTGCTCTGAAATCTTCTGCTACCAGTTCGCCGATGGTTTTTTCTTTCGTTAACATGATGTCTTATTTAATATTATGATACAAATGTACACAATATTTTAATTCGGACAAAATTATCTTAATTAAAAATACTAAAATTATAAATCCTATTTTTGATAAAATTTAAATAAAGTTTAAAGGGAAAATTATTTCAGCCAAACCAGACCGGTTTCGGTTTTTATAGCCAAATCGTAAAAAGAATATTTCTGTACCATGGCTACCAAACCATTCCGTACTTCTTTGAAATCGTCGTGAACGGGACAGGGATTTTCTGAGGAACATTTATGCAGTCCCAGTCCGCAGTTGGTAAAAATTCCGTCGCCGTCGATCAACTGAACAACATCGAAAATATTGATTTGTTTTTGCCGTTCCACCGGAAAAATAAAACCACCCTGCTTCCCGCGAATGGATTCCACAATGTTTTCACGGCAAAGTTGCTGCAGAATTTTAGCGGTAAAAGCTTCGGGTGCATTTACTGCTTTGGCAACTTCTTTTACATTGGCACGCCGCTCCTGATGGCTTTGCTGGGCAATATAAATCGTTGCTTTGATCGCGTATTCGCAGGCTTTGGAAAACATCTGTTATAATACTATTATTTAAAAAACTGCCATTTCGGAATGATCACAAAGAGCCCCAGACTGGTGTAGAGAAACATATTGGTCACATCGGTATAGAGAAAAGTAGACAGAAAGAAATTATGCGCCATAAAATGCGTTACGACTGCGGCGGGAAAAACATAGGCAGCGATCTTTTTGTAGAAAAAGATAAATACCACTGAAATAACCATCAGCAGGTCGATTAAAAATATAAAATAAAAATATCCGAGCGGAATATTGATTTCCTGATGTTGTGTAAACTCATCCAGGTCGATTCCCGCGCCCATGAGCGAGAAAAGCATCAGCGCAGCCAATGCTAAAACAAATCCGAAATTTTTCTTTGGACTTTCACCTTCAAAATTATTATTCATAATGGTAAAAATAAAAAAACTTTTGATAAGAAATCAAAAGTTTTAGTTATTGTTGATATAAATCAGTGTTTAGATCGAAACAGCCCGGATCAATCTGTTTTTATCGGAGATATGTTCTTCCATAGAAATCATACTTTCCGTTCTCATCACATCCTGGATGTCGTCTATCTGATATATAATTCTTTTGGCATCCTCTGTATTTTTTGCTTTTACTTTGCAGAAGATATTGTATTTCCCAGAAATTACACTTGCTTCTATAACATTTGGAATGGTGGCCAGTTCTTTTAAAACTTCCTGGGTTCTGTTTGACTTGGTCAAAAGGATTCCGATAAAAGCGGTAAAGTGGTAATCTAATTTCGAGTAATCAATGTTCAGTGAAGAGCCTAAGATAATTCCTGCGTCTTCCATTTTTTTTACACGTACGTGTATGGTCCCTGCAGAAACATCCATTTGTTTTGCAATTTCTGTAAAGGGCATTCTGGTATTTTCAACTAAAAAGTCCAGAATTTTCTTGTCTATTTCGTCGAGTTGATAATTCATTATATTGATTTTATATATTTATTAATAGTATGTCAAATTTTTTGCAAAATTACAAAAAAATATGAATACACGAAAATTATATCAAACATTAATAAATTTTAACTAAATGACCGCTTTTACATAAACATTCTTAATTTTCAGACTTCTTTTTAGTAGAATCTATTTTATTTTCAGGCAAATCGGGCTTTTGATTTTTGTTATTTTTCTTTCTTTTAAATATTGTATTGAAACTTTTACTGTACACCACCCCTATTCCGTAACTTTGGTTAGCGCCGGCATTGGCTGCCTCCGTTCCGTTGAGTCCAATATTGGTAGGTTTTGAATAAGCACGCAGTAATCGGGTGCCGTCATTTTTCTTTGACCAGTCGTACTCTACAATTCCTTCTCCGGAAAGATAATCACTGCTTGCAGTTTCGGATTTTGAAATAGGAATTCCTAAACCGGTTTTAACAGTCGTTCTCGGCGAGAGGGCAAAACTTAAACTTGCGTTGGCCCGGTCTCCGGTATTGGAGGAGGCGTCACCTTTCAGGTAATTCAAATCGACTTGAAACTCATTACTGATTGTATTTAAAACAGAACCTAACTGCTTAAATAACATATTATACCCGGAACTTTCAGCAAAATTCCCGATGTTAACGTCAAATCCTGAATTGGTGTTGTTGAAACTGTTTAAAACCAAAACCGACCCAAACTGGATGATTTTTTCGTCCTCGTTACTCATTTTTTGGGCAAGAGTTTCTTTCACACTGCTGGAAACATCCTGTGCAGAGACACCAAGTTCTATTTTCGGATTATTAAGCGTTTGGGATATTTTTGTAGAAAGCACAATATTAATGGGTTGTAAAGTTCCCAGATTCAGATATTGTCCGGCGTTGGTTACGGTTCGCAGATAAGTGGCATTAATGTCTAATTGCGGTGCCATCGCATTGCCGTCCCACCGGATGGAGCTTCCTTTCGCAATCTGAAAAGTCCGGCTCAGGATTGCTTTGGAAACAAAGGTTCCATTATCCACGATATAATTTCCGTTCATCGAGATCGCTCCCGTTCTGCTCATGGTAAACCGCAGCCTTTCGGAATTTCCCCGGACCGTTATATCACCAATATCATTTCCTACTAATACATTTACTGTTGTTCCTTTATCGACTTCCAGGTTGAAATCGACATTCATATTGGCTCCGGATTTTTTCTTTTTTTCTGTGGTGACCGCACCGGTCTCGTCTCTTTTCAAAAAACGCAGCATTTTAAACTCTTCTACATTGGAGGTTGAATTGGAATTAAATGTAAAGACTGAATTGTTAAGCGCACGCATTTCGGGCGTAGAAATATTTAGTCCGGTAACAGGTCCGTCTACATAGATAGTTCCGTTACCATAAACTCTTCCCCAAAATAAATCGTAATCTTTTTGAGTGGTATTCAGCAACAAAAGATTATCCGCACGCATCACTAAGTTGACTCCCATTGAAGATAAAGTCTCAAACTGAATCGCCCCGGAAATTGTACCGCGGGAATTGGTTCTACCGTCCTTCACCCCAATATCATTCAAAATAGCCAAGCCTCTTGATAAGGAAACTACGGTATCGTCAAAGGAATAATCAACACCCGTAAAATCTAGTTTCAACCCGAATTTTTTCAGCACGATATCCCCACTATAATCCATATCATTGAGCTGCCCGGCAATGCGCAGATCACCAGAAGCTTTCCCCCGAATATTAGAAAATACTCCTTCTACAAATTGTTGTGCAAACGCCAGATCAAAATCATTCATTCTGGCCACTAGATCAAGTGATGGCGAAGCAGTATTGTTATTAATGGTGCCTGTTAAATGAAGATTATTATCTCCTAACATCCCACTGGATATCACTTTCGCATCCACATCAAATACATTTGGAATGGGACTGTTTTTCGTAAGAATCTCTATTTTCCCCATTTCATTACCGTTCATGAAAATGTCTGTAATGGCAATATTTATGAGTGGCTCGAGATTATTTTTATTCATTTTAATATCAAATGTGCCGTTGGCAATTCCCTTGACATCCATGTCGTTTTTGTTCTTAATCAAAGCAAATACTTTCGCGACATCTACATTCCGAATTTCGCCCTCTGCGGAGAAATCCTTCGCTGATTTAAAAATGGATTCTTTTAAAAACAGCTCGCTTTTATCTGAATAAAGCCTTAGATTTTGAATAAAGAAATCACCCGTTTTTTTCCGGTAAGTAATCGAGTGATCTAAGGCCGGATCGGTATCTACACTCCACGCAATATCATTAAATTTAACCGTAGTGGGCTCGAAGCGGAAAACAAAATCGCCCTGGCTGTTGGTACTTTGGTTAAGATTGATGGTATATTCTTTCAGTTCCTGTTTCACTTCCTCTTCGGGAGAACCGAGTTTAAAGTTAGCCGCAATATGCAGGACTTGATTCCTTTCATTGGTACCGCTTAAAGTAATGTCTTTCAGAATATTTTGATTGTATTCTATCCGGTTTATTTTTGCGAAAATCTGTTCCTCTAAATTCGCTGTGTTTATTCTGACCGTCAACTGATCAATCATCGCGCTGTCTTTTGAAATCTGGTCTCTTTCATTTACCTTATATGCGGGATTTGCTTTGGCAAGTGCTTTATCAGCCTCTGTGATTTCTTCTTTTTTGGTCATCACATATTTCAACACCTCAGCATCTACATTCAGAATTAAATTATTTGAATTGCCGTCATAAGAACCATCAACAGTCGCGCCTTTCGGGAGATGAAGTTCAGGCATAAAATAATTGACAAGATCCTGTCTGACTTCAAAATTCATCGCAAAGTTTTGCCCACGGTATAATTTTCGCGGCGGCGGGCCTACCAATATTTTCCCGAAACCATTTTCAACCATTCCGGCTAAATCGCCCAGATTAAATTTCCCATCGATCTTTCCTTTGACCGCCCCCGGTGCGTCTACAGAAACAATCCGGTTTCCATTTTCGAAAAACGCTTTTACGTCGGCATTAGGAATCGTAAACTTTTGATTGTTCGCCGCAAACTTCACATTTTGCAGATTAGCATCTAAAGTTAAATCGTTAATATTGGTCATCGATATCTTTCCATTAACCACGCCGCTCACAGCCTGAGTTCCTTTTGTACCCGTAAAATAATTCAGGTTTAAATAATCCACATTCGCATTGACATCGGCAATAAGTTTTGAAGTACTGAAATCGATGAGTCCTTTTATAGTGGCTTTTGCCTGATCGTCATTTACATTAATGATTCCGTTGTATTTTTTATGATCGAGAATCCCTTCTAAATAAACATTATTAATGACTTTATTGGTAATTTCAATTTTCGAGATCTGCGATTTTGTTCTCAAAACCATCGTGTTGACATCAAAACTTCTCCCATCAACATTAAACTTTCCACTGATTAAACCCACTTCTTTACTTTTGGTAATGACGGAAGAATTCAAATCATTGACTTCAGCAAAACCACGGTATTTTGGTAAATCTGTACTGTAATCTTCTAAATAAAAATTGGTGATTTTTGCCTGTCCGATTCCGGTAATCAATTTTGCGTTCGGAACAAAAACCTGTTTGGGAGTTACCCGTGCTGCACCGTCATATTTTATTCTTCCAAAATCATCGGCGAAATTTTTCATCTTTGAAGAAATGAAAGTGGGCATCATCGCCTTTAAATCTTTATAGGTAAAATCGGTAGAAAGCGTATTGGTTTCAATCTGAAAATTATCCTGCAAAATATGGGTTACGTTCATTGTTTTGGTCCTAATATTGACCTGTGGATTTCTAATCAGGAAATCATTGAGCGTAAATTTATTTAATGGGCCGGCCATTTTTCCGGAAATATTGATGGGTTTATAATTATCCCAATCGGTCACAAAATAACTGATATCATAACCACTGATCTGACTACCCTGCTGAAGATTCAAATCCCACCGGACTTTATTAGTGAAATCTTGCCAGGATCCGTCATTGAGATTAAATTTAACATCACCCTGAAGCAAGGAATGATCGGTATTAAGCGTTAAATCTTTGAGTAAAAGAAAGTCATGTTTTAAAGAAAACTCGGTAGAAAACGTATCTACAAAATGTTTTTTACCCCATCTTTCGGTGGTAAACCGCATATTGTTAATTTGGGCAGAAACCTCTGAACCAAGCACTTTTAGTTCCGGAATCACAAGATTTACATTTTGGGCATCTAGCCATTTCCCAGCCTCACCCTCTGTATTTTGATTAATAATGGAAATTTTTGAGTTGGTAATATAAACCCGTGATTTTAATTGAAAAGGCTCTCTCGGCACCGCAGGAGCGGGACCATTAAATAAATCTACAAAACGGATAAAATTAGATATGCTGTCACCTTTGTAAGTAATTACTTTAAGATCAAGTTCATCTAAAGATAAGGACTGAAACTGTAAATTCCGGGAGTCACTGATAATTGAAAACCAGTCGGAATCAGCATACATTTCTTTTGCTTTTAAAAACTGAAAGTTTTTGTAATCCTTCACCGCCACATTATGAATGTAGATATCACCAAAATAACTCACATCCACACTTTCAAAAGACATGTTCGCATTCAAATCTTTATTAAGTTTCATAATTACTTTTTGCGCTGCCCAGTTTTTGGTTGCAGGCAAACTCACAATGACAATAAAAGAAAAAACCAGAAAAAGAAAAGTCCAAAACATGACGAGCAGTAATTTTGCCCACCATTTATAACTTATAACATCTTTTGCGGCTTGCTCACCAAATTCCTTGGCCGTTTCTACAGGATGATTGATGGCATCAGAAGCAAGATCCGCTGCACCTTTCACTGTTTCTTTTACAGAATCCTGAACATTTTCCACGCCTTTCTGCACAGAATCCCCAATGTTTTCTGCAATTGATTTTTTGTTTTCTTTATCGTTATTATTCTCTAAATTTGCCATTGTTATGAGTGACTCAATAATTTTAGGGATTGAATCTTCCTGCGACGACACTTCTGCTGCCGTTCTCAAAGGGAATATCATCCTCTCCAACATCGCTGCCAATCAGGAAATCCACAACGAATATGGTGGTGTGGTTCCGGAATTGGCGTCTCGTGCGCATCAACAAAACATTATCCCGGTTGTCCGAAAAGCAGTCGATAAAGCAAATATACAACAAAAAGATATTTCTGCGGTCGGTTTTACAAGAGGGCCTGGACTTTTAGGATCTCTTTTGGTCGGAACTTCTTTCGCAAAATCATTAGCAATGAGTTTAAATATTCCTTTAATTGAGGTGAATCATCTCCAGGCGCATATTTTAGCTCATTTTATCGATGATGCAAATCCCCAGCCACCGAAATTCCCTTTCCTCTGTCTCACCGTTTCCGGAGGGCATACCATGATCGTGGTGGTCAGAGATTATTTCGATATGGAAATTATCGGAAAAACCATTGATGATGCTGCTGGTGAAGCTTTCGATAAAATCGGTAAAATTTTCGGGTTAGATTATCCTGCGGGACCAATCATTGACAGATTATCAAAAAACGGCGATGGAAATTCGTTTAAATTCAATAAACCACGGATAGAAAATTACAATTATTCTTTTAGTGGAATTAAAACTTCTGTGCTTTATTTCATCCAGAAAGAAGTTCGTAAAAATCCAGATTTCATTAAAGAAAACCTCAACGATTTATGTGCTTCTGTACAGCAGACCCTCGTTGAAATTTTAATGGATAAATTAGAAAAAGCGGCCGAAGAACTTAATATCAGAGAAGTTGCTATTGCCGGTGGCGTCTCCGCCAATTCCGCTTTACGGGAAGCGATGCAGAAAAACGCCGAGAAATTAGGATGGAATATTTACATCCCGAAATTTGAATATACCACGGATAATGCTGCGATGATTGCAATGGTCGCCAAGTTAAAATTTGACCGTGGCGAATTTACCGATTTATCAGTTTCTGCCACGGCAAGATATGATATTGAGGAGGAGGGGTTTAAGTAATTGTTGGGTGATGGATGTTGGGTGCTTGAAATGTTAAGTGTTGAAAGATATAATAAAGAATAAATTATGAAACTTTTTTTTGGAGAGGTAGTTCCCGAAGTCAAAATCAACGGAGAAGAACAAACGCATATCGTAAAAGTTTTGCGGATGAGATCCGGGGAAGAGATTGCGTTGACCGATGGCAAAGGAAATCTCGCAAAAGGAACTCTTTTATTTGAAGGAAAAAAAGTGTCGCTCGACGTACAAGAAATTCAGGAGCATCTTCCTAATTTCCCGACGCAACTTCACATCGCAATTGCGCCGACGAAAAATATCGACCGCATCGAATTCTTTGTTGAAAAAGCGACAGAAATGGGAATTGCAGAAATCACTTTATTGCAAACCGAAAAAACAGAACGTAAAAACCTGAATATTGATAAGTTGCGAAAACAAACGATTGCAGCTTCAAAACAAAGTCTGCGCTTTCATTTTCCCAAAGTGAATGATTTGACAAAGTTTTCTGACTTTATCAAAGACATTAATCCTGAAACCACTTTTGTAGCCCACTGCGACGAAAATCTGGAACGAACTGATTTAAAACAGATTAACGCGCAGAAGAACATCACTTTTCTCATTGGTCCCGAAGGTGATTTTTCTCCTAATGAGATTAAAATTTTAGCTGAAAAAGGAGTAAAAGCAGTTTCGCTTGGGAACCAAAGATTACGCACAGAGACCGCAGGTGTTTTTGTAGCAGCCTGGAATTATTTTATTAACTTCGAATAAGAGTGAGATAGAGTAAGCGAGTCAAAATAATTTAAACTAAATCAGCAATGTGGAAAAATTACCTTTACTCAGCATTTCTAATTATTTTGTTTCTTTTTCCCTGTTGCATTCCGTCGCAGGCGCTGATCAACCACACGACCAATTATTTTGGTCCAAACGCGAATCCTGTACCGGATTTCACGAGTGCTACCATTCCAAAAAACACTGAATTCTCTGTGTATGGCGACTATTATTTTGGCTATGGAGACCAGACAGCTGATCAATTATTAAAAGTAGAAATCCCCTTACTCCCTGAAAAAATATCTGTAAAGCTGTGGATCGTTCCTATCGAATATTACACGGTGACTGATGCTGTTAAAGAACGGAGAATGATGAGCAGAAATTCAGGTTTAGCGTCGGGTGATTTTTATCTGCAAACCAGAATAGCGCTTTTCAACGAAAAAGAACATAAAATTGCGGTCATATTCAACGCTACCTTAAAAACTGCGTCAGGAAGTGATTTTATTAACAGAAGATTCTTTAATACTGCCGGCTACTATTTTGACACCGAAATTGGCAAAAGCTTTATAGTACGTGGTTTCCTCAATGAAATCCGTTTGGTTGCCAATGCTGGATTTTACTCCTGGGATGTACAGACTCCCAATAACAATGTGCAGGATGACGCCGTGATGTACGGTTTAAAAGTAATTTTGAAAAAGAAAAACCTATCCTGGGAAAACACTATTTCCGGTTACAGCGGTTGGATCAAAAGGGCTGATGACTACGGGGACAGACCGTTTGTTCTGGCAACAAAACTTAATTTAAAAGGTAAGAAAAATACGTGCTTTTTGCAGTACCAATACGGAATTAAATATTTCCCATTTAATCAAATCAGAATTGGAGCAGTTTTTCCGCTTGCGGCATTGACTCCAAATTTTTTTTAAATAAATTTCAATCTTCATAGCTCCTAAAATTTATTTAAACTTTTTCACAACTTTGTAAAATGGACTTTCATTTCCTACAATTTTTCTTCCGAAAGTTTATAATCGAATTTATCAATTTCTTTTTGAATTCACACCTAAAGATTAATGACGCAGCAGCGACATTTAAATCTTCGAATAAAGACACAAAAAAAAGAATTTAGATTTTAAGAAATTTACAGTGTTGAAAATCTTAACTTATTCGTCAAAAAAGTATAAAACCAGTGATAGGGCAAAAACATAAACACCACACCATAGATCGTACTTTTCCAATCTGCAAAAACAAAAAACTTTGTATACAAATGAAATGATACGATAAATACCATTGCAAAAGTCAGAAATTTTCTATTGAAAGCCCCCAGAAAACAAGTAGTCTGAAACAGAATACCTAATAAAGTTAAAACAATCCACAAATTTTCATATTCATAGAAATCAATCATCCATTGAGGTAACATTCGATCAATAATATAATAGTTATATTCTGTATTGATTCGGGCAGCATTTCTTTCGTACCAAGATAAATCAGGTGAACCGGAAACTATGTCTTTTGTCATTGAAATAAATTTATACATTCCAGCTAACGAGTAAGTTATAAGAATTCCTAAATTCAAATACTGTACGAATTTATAATCACTTTCATTCAGTTCTTTTGGCAGTAAAAACATCGAGAAAAAATAAAATAAAACCACAATATGACTATGATGCCCCATTCCATGATAACCTGCAATTGGAAGATTTACCAAAAAAATAAAAACAAAGATGAGTTTGTTGATCCAATATTTCTGCTGAAATAAGCTCCAGATCAAGAATAAACAAAGTAATAAACAAAGTCCACCAAAGTAAAATGCCGATGGAAAACTCGGAAACATCATAAGTTGAATCCAAACCTTTGGATTATAAAACTC
Source organism: Chryseobacterium sp. MDT2-18 (assembly GCF_030815285.1). Lineage (NCBI taxonomy): Bacteria > Pseudomonadati > Bacteroidota > Flavobacteriia > Flavobacteriales > Weeksellaceae > Chryseobacterium > Chryseobacterium sp. MDT2-18. The sequence goes on from NZ_JAUSWQ010000011.1 coordinate 16,372, forward strand.
CGGTAATCGCTGCGAATAGATTTTATAGTAACAAATTTGTTCCCAAATCCAATATAAAGTAAACAACCTAAACGCATAATAAGCAATCTGGTAATTGAATACTGTAAGTTTTTTATAATCCATCAAAATTCCGTTATAATTTCTTGATTTATTTTAATTTTTTCCTCATTAATTTTTTGAAAATTAAAGCTTTCCTCGACAAGAATATATTTTGAAAATTGTGGTGCGGTAATTTTTGCAAAATTCCGCAATTTCTTAAGATTTTGCTCTTTATCAATATTCATTTTGATATTTTTCCCATAAAGATTTATGATGCTGAATTTTGTATTTCCATCATAGGCATCTTGATCAAAATTCATAATAAGCACAAGGCGTTTATTTTCTAATCCATAGATCCTAAATATTTTATCTTCTGTTGTTGATCCAAATGGCTTAGAGAATAATTTCCATGAGTAAAAGGGATAAACTTCAGCTTTTCCTATAGAAGTCAAATAATAGGTGACTGCCATAAAAAAAACACTTAAATAAAAAAGCAATGGTGTAAATTTCTTCATAGCTCTAAATTAAGTGTTTTTGAAACCTTTCCAATATTTTCTGCCCACTTGTAATTGAATTCACCGCCCATCGCACTTTCATTTCCCACAGTTTCTCTTCGGAAAGTTTGTAATCTAAATTCGACTTTATCAATTTCTGTTTGAGTTCATACATACAGATTGCCGCCGCAACAGAAACATTGAAACTTCGCGTAAATCCATACATGGGAATCGCTAAAGTTTCGTCGGCGAAATCTAAAACTTCCTTGCTGACTCCTTCTGCTTCGGTCCCAAAAACCAACGCGACAGGTTCTGTAATTTGAAAATCCGGTAAAAGCGTCGCATTATTTTCGGGAGAAACAGCAACAATTTTATAACCCCGGTTTTTAATTTCTTTTAAAGAATCGATGCTTTGCGGAAGCCGCTCTACTTCTACCCAGGTTTCTGCTCCTTTGGTGACGCGTAAATTGGGATTGAATTCATGCGCGCTTTCCATCGCGACAATTTTATGAAATCCACAGGCTTCTACGGAACGCACAATCGCCGCGGCATTCCTGAATTGAAAAACATCTTCGATCACAGGCAAAACAAAATCGGAACTTTCCGGAGCAAAATGATTGATTTTCCGGAGTCGCTCGTCGGTAAGAAACTGCTGGAGATACTCGAAGGTCTGCTTGTTTTTCATGGATTCAAAAATAAGGATTATTTGGAGTTAATTAAACCTTCGAGGTTTAAAAAAACAGTAAAGGTTTAAAAATAGGCAATGAGCAAACAAAGCTCGGAAAAGGTGAGAAGTTAAGCGCTGTTAGAGCTTTAAGCTCTAACAGCGCTCTTCAGGAGAGGAATTAAAACGAAGAACCCGTTTTTTTCAAAAAATATTGTCGACGATAATTCGTTCAGGAAATCAACAAAAAATCACCGGATTAGAAGTTTTATTATTCTCTAAAATACTGTATTTTTGAAGTTATGAAAAGAAAAGTGCTCCTGATTTATACCGGTGGAACCATCGGCATGGAAAAAGATTACGAAACCGGCAGCTTGCAGGCCTTCGATTTTGGAAATATCTTCCAGAAAATTCCGGAAATGAAATTGATCGAGTGTGAAGTTTCGGTATATCCTTTTAAAAAACCGGTCGATTCTTCGGATATGGGTCCAAAAGAATGGAAATTTATCGCCAATCATATTGGTGAAAACTATGATAACTACGACGGTTTTTTGATTCTGCACGGGACAGATACAATGTCGTACACCGCTTCTGTATTGAGTTTTATGTTGAAAAATTTAAAGAAACCCGTGATTTTGACAGGATCCCAGTTGCCCATCGGAGATTTGCGTACGGACGCGAAAGAAAACCTTCTGACGAGTTTGTATTATGCAAGTCTGTACGAAAATAACGAGGCGGTCATTCAGGAAGTTACGATTTATTTTGAATACAAATTACTGCGGGGAAACCGAACTTTGAAATATTCAGCAGAGTTTTTTGATGCTTATCAAACGCCGAATTATCCGGTTTTGGGTCAATCAGGCGTTCATTTGAATGTGAAGAAAGATTATCTGTGGCGAAACAAAACCGATGATCAATTTATGGTAGATGACCACATTTCGCAGGACGTTTTATTTTGGCGCATTTTTCCGGGAATGCATTTGAACCATTTTACGCAAATCCCCAATGTGAAGGTTTTGATTTTACAGGTTTTCGGTTCGGGGACTATTTTTAATACTCCAAAAACGCTTAAGACTTTGCAGATGTTGCGGGATCAGGGGACAGAAATCGTTGTCATCTCCCAGTGTGTTTCCGGCGGAATTAGTTTTGGAAAATATTCTAATTCTAATATTTTCACAAAAATCGGTGCGATCAGTGGTCACGACATTACAGCGGAAAGTGCCATTACAAAAGCGATGCACCTTTTAGACAATCCTAATTATGAGGGAAACTTTGCCGAAAACTTTGTGCGGAATTTGTGCGGTGAGGTTACTGAATAATCGCCACAGCAAGGAGCAAAAAGGGAGAATAAGTTTTTATTTGTAAAAATTACGGTTTTCCGTTTTTAGAATTCAATTAAATACCCTATTTTTGCAGTCTTCAATTAGAGAGGTGTCCGAGTGGTTGAAGGAGCTAGCCTGGAAAGCTAGTGTACGGGCAACTGTACCGTGGGTTCGAATCCCATCCTCTCTACAATTACTTTAAATAACCTGCTGATTATCAGTAGGTTATTTTATTTTACTCGATTTTAATCCCCACATTTACCCCACATATTTAGGATCAGTAGCAAAAGTTGTGTTTATGCAAAAATATTTTGTAGTCTGAATAGAAAAAACGCCCGATCTCTGACTCCTCTGAAGTTGCTTCTAAATTTTTTATTTTTTTGCGTTGAAAGATTCTGCGGATGCATTTGTACTTCGATGATTGAAGTAGTTTAGGATATCATTATAGTGGGTGGTAAAAGTTTTTAATAGGATAGCAAAAGATTTAAAGCCAGACGCTTCCACCTGGTGATACCATCTTGCTAATTTTAACATAGCGATTTCTTTGGTGTTTTTCTTGTGGTAGACGTTTCTTAAAGCTTCTGTTAGTTGGTAAGCGTGGTGGATATCCGGATATCCACTGAATAGGATTTGGGCGCGTTCTCTCTGGGATTCAGTCCAGTGGAAGGCGCTCTTATACAGCAAATGCCTGCTTCGTGCCAGGAGCTGTTTTCTACTGTCTCCATTTGAACACAGTTCTGGTTGGTAGATTTCTTTATTTTTCTTGGCATTTAGGATGTCATCGCTTTCCTGCTCTATAGCTTTCCATCGGTGCTTGATACGGATTTCCTGCAGGGCTTCTGAGGCAAGTTGCTGTACGTGGAACCGGTCAATGGTTCGTTTGGCATTGGAGAAGCATCTCTTGGCAATGAGTTTCATGGAACCGGCCATATCCAGAGTGATTTCTTTTACATTTAACCTCAACCTACGGTCGATTTTCAGTAAATGTTCTATGACGGTTTCTGCACGGGTTTCTTTAATAATGGCAACCAGGCAACCTTTTTTACCTTTCGCTTTTTTAGAAGTAACCACAGTATAAAGTTCACCGCTAGACAAGGCTACTTCCTCTATCGACAAGGATTGTGACATGTTTTCGGGATAAATGAGCCACTCCTGTGCATGGGATTTCTCTTTCCAGGTTTTATATGTTTTTGTATTGGCGCTGGAATTTTTTACCCGCCACACCGTACATTTCAGCAATGGTTTTACAATCAAGAGGTCGGGTATCGACAGATTTCTTTTAAAAAATCGGCAAACCCCTTCGTTAAACGGGTGCCTTCTGCGACTAAGTTCCAGTCTCTCTGCACGATTTCCTTTGTCTTCTTATCCAGCCATCTGCGCCTTTTAATATGCAGGTAAACGGCGTTTCCACGCAGGGGAAAATCTTGAATAGTAATCTCCTTATGGAATCCGTGTGCTATTAAAATTCGATTTGACACTTCTTTGGGAGGGTTATTTTTCTCCTCAAAATAAAGGTGCATCACTTCACCCTCGGTGGCTTGCTTGGTTAAATCAAAATGTTCAATTAAAAATTCAGGCAGAATATGTTTCAGCAGTTCCAGATAATGATCCAATGTTCTTAAAGTTTATTTCAATTTACACACAACTTTTGAGATTGATCCCATATTTATTTCTTGCAAAATTATTGAGAAGCCAGTCTTCTGTTTCTAAATTTCAAAAAAAAGTAAGCAGCATGGGAGGGGTACCACAAAAATGAGATTTTGGTGGGGGACTATCTCATATGTAGGTATATTCTCATTAAATGTTTTTTTCATAAATCATATTAAAAAAAAATCTGGTAATTCCTACTTCATAAAATCAAAAATACTACGTTAAATAGCATAGTCAATATGATTTTGAATTCGAATAGCAAAACCGTTCATAGTATTATAAACCAACGAACCTACCACAAATTTTGCGCAACCACTTGATTTGAAGTCAATTAATATTATTCATTAAACATATGGCTTTACTTACAAAGCAAAAAAACTCTTCAATTATTAGTTGAGTGGGGTCTAAAGTGTTCGTTTATTAGGTTAATAGAAAAAACGGTCAAATTGACCACATATTTCGGAGTCAGTTATTTTAACACCAGTAAATTGTTTGCTAAATTGAAAATGGCAAAAGCAGATGGCTCTTATCTTCAGAAACTTGCCAAAATACAACCCTAAGAGATGATTATACTCGATGATTTTAGACTCCATGCATTAGCAGAAACAGAATTACTCTTTTCGAACTCATTGAAGACCGTCATAACAACAGTTCTATCATTGTAACCTCACAGTTTCGGGTTCAGGGTTGGTATGATATTATTGGCGAAAAAACCATTGCTGACACTATTTTAGACTGGCTGATCCACCAATCTCACCGCCTCGAACTGAAGGTAGAATCGATGCACAAAAAAAGAGGAATAAACAGAGCCGAAAATTAATTATATTTGAATACAAATTAGCACATGAAAAACATCCGTTTTTACTACAAAAAAGAGATGTTCAGTTTAAACCGAATCTAGTGATCAATTACACCGAAGTTTGCATTTAAAAGGAGAAAAAAAGCCTGTTGTAATGAAATCTTTGTCTCATTCACGACGAGATTAAAAATTTTCATTATGATCAAAGACAGATATATATATAAATTTTATTGGCAAGTGCATAATTAGTACTACCCGTAAAGTTTTTATCGCCGAGAAAATTACTGTGTGATGACATTAATAAAAAATACAACGATGAAAAAATCTGTTCTAACCATTACTTTAAATCCGTCAGTAGACAAAAGCAGCAGCGTACAAAACATAGTACCACGATTGAAACTACGGTGCAAAGCCCCCAAACATGAGGCAGGAGGTGGCGGCATCAATGTTTCCAGAGGATTAGCAAGACTGGGGATTTCCTCAGATGTTTTCTTTACCTCCGGAGGAAGAACTGGCCAGTTGTTGGAAGAAATACTCCAGACCGAGAGACTCCATACATTCCCGCTTGACATTTCCACAGAAACCAGAGAAAACTTTACTGTTACGGATACCGTTAGCAAAGAGCAATATCGTTTTATATTCCCCGGCGGAAAGCTTACCTTGAAAGAACAAAAAAAAATAACAGATTTTGTCGACAGGATAAATCCCTGTCCCGATTTTGTAGTGTTTAGTGGCAGCCTTCCACCAGGGGTTGATCCAATTTTTTTGAGCCAACTTGTTAATAAATGCAAAGCCAAAGGCAGTAACGTTATTGTAGACACCTCAGGGGAAGCGCTCAAAACAGCGATAGAAGCAGGTTTATTTTTAATCAAGCCCAGCGTACGGGAACTGAGTGCTTTTGTTGGAAAAGACAAACTGGAAGACAGTGAGATAGAACAGGCCGCTCAACGTATAATTTCGCGTGGAAAAGCTAAAATAGTTGTCGTATCATTAGGTTCTGGCGGAGCTGTTTTATTTTCAGAAAATGAAAAGATTCAAATTGCAGCTCCTGTGGTAAAAGTGAAAAGTACGGTGGGTGCCGGAGACAGTATGGTTGCCGGTATGCTGTCTGTCCTGATCAACGGAGGAGACCATAAAAAAATGATTTCAATGGGGATTGCATGTGGATCTGCTGCTACAATGACAGAAGGAACGGGACTGTTTACAAAAGAAAATGCAGAACGTCTTTTTAATGACATTCAAAATCAAAAATAAGTGTACTGGCCCCGATCTCATAAAAAATTATATCAAAAAAATACAGACGGTAGATTTCGTGATTACCATATCTGCAGATGCAGGATCAGCCTTACCCAAGATGGAATGCTTCTCTTCTAATATAAAAAAATGAACAATTTTTAAAATATATTTTCGGTATGCCGATTTTTGCCGATTCAGAAAGCAAAACAGAGCCCTTCCATATAAAAAATTTACATCTTTCCATGTTAATAGTTTAATTTAAAGATAAAGTTTTAACTTTATAACATTCAGTTACTTATAAATGATGAAAAGTGAAAAACTGTTGTATGCCATTATAGAAACTGCTGCTGAAAGTATTATTACCATTAACAGCATGGCAGAATAGAAAGCCTGAATTCCTTTGCTTTGACAGAAAAATCACCCTGTGAACGGTCAAATTCTTTTTAAAGGCAAAACTGGAATGGCCAGTAAATTCACCCTGTCATTTCATAAAATATAATGAACATTAATACTGTTTTTTTAAACCAATGGAAAAAAAACGCGTTCTGATTATTGAAGACAATGAAGACATCCGTGAGAATACTGCCGACCTTCTTACACTGGCAAGCTATGAAGTTTTCCAGGCGGATAACGGGAGAAAAGGGGTAGAAATGGCTATTGAACATATGCCGGATGTTATCCTGTGCGATATTATAATGCCGGAAATGGATGGGTACGGTGTCCTCCATCTGCTTAGCAACCGGGAAGATACCGCATTGATTCCCTTTGTTTTTATTTCTGCAAAAACCGATAGAACAGAAATCAGAAAAGGAATCGAAATGGGAGCAGATGACTATCTCACAAAACCTTTCGATGATACCGAACTCCTGAGTGCAATTGAAAGCAGGCTGAAAAAGAAAGAACTACAGAAAAGCATGTACACCTCTACGCTCACCAAGATGACCAATCTATTTCTGGATTCACACGGCCTTGATGAATTAAAAAAATCATTTGACGAAAGAAAAATTAAATTCTTTAAAAAAAAGCAGATCATTTATTATGAAGGCGATCCTGCAAATACCGCTTATTTAGTTCTTTCAGGATCCGTTAAAACAACAAAAATGACTGAGGACGGTAAAGAACTGATGACAGGAACTTATCATCCCGACGACTATTTTGGAATTGTATCCCTGTTTTCTGGAAAAGAATATAAGGAAACAGCCGAGGTATTGGAAGATAGTACATTATGCTCTGTGCCAAAAGAAGTTATAGAGCAGCTGCTGCATAAATATCCTGACATTGCCGAAAAATTCATCACCATTTTAGCACAGAATGTTATTGATCACGAAGAACAATTATTACAGCTCGCTTATTATTCCGTCCGAAAAAGAATGGCCGAAGTACTGATCAAACTCCATGCGAATCATTCACCCACCAACTGTTTCGAAATCTCAAGAGAAAATCTTGCTGCGATGGCAGGAATGGCCAGTGAAACGGTAAGCAGGATTCTCAGCGATTTCAAAACAGAAAAACTCATTAATAAAAATGCAAGGGTGATTACAATTCTTAATCTCAAAGGTCTTCAAAAACTTAAAAATTAAAGTGCACTTCGACCCAAACTAATGCAAAGGCAGAAGGGAATATTTAGACCATCACCATTTGAGTATGACTTTAAAAAGAGGCTGAATATAATTCTTCCCAATCGGCGAAGCCGAAACTGCGCCTTAAAACAGAGTCAATTAGGAAATTTTGCGCCTTTGCTTTGCCAATGACAAAAAAATCTAAAAGCCCGCTGCGATCGTCCCGCCCGTTCCCATCATCATTACAGATTTACATCAATTTCTAAAATCTCCTGATTTTCATCACAATAAATTCTTGCACTGCTGTATTTCCATTCCCAAGTCTCTATAACAAAACCACTTTTTCAAAATACCTTTTCAGTTTGGCACTGATGCAAAATAAAGATTTTTTAATAATCAAAAAAGCACCTACATCGCTGCAAGTGCTTTATTTCCAATATTGTGGCCCCACCTGGGCTCGAACCAGGGACTTGCTGATTATGAGTCAGCTACTCTAACCAGCTGAGTTATAGGGCCTATCTTTATTTCAAAGAAATAGAAGTCTCAATTGGGATTGCAAAAATAGCGTTTTTTTTAAAAAATCAAAATTTATTTGAGGATTTTCCTGAGAAAGTTTTGATAAATGCAGTTTGAAGATTTTTTTTATCGCTAGCATTACTCATCATGAAAATTTTTAATCCCGTTCTGAGCAAAACAAAGGTTTCATTTACAAACACTCAGTTTTTCTCACTTTTTAATATTCAAAGGCTTTACACTTACCAAAGACGCAGGCTTTTCCAATCTCTTGATAAGGTTAATTGAAATCGGTTTAAAAAGTACACCATTCACTCTGCTTTGGCTCTTTTTACTTTTTACTTGGCTCTTACCTTAAGGTTTCTCCTGACACAGTTCTATTAAAATACCGTTCGTAGATTTCGGATGAAGGAAAACGATGAGTTTATTGTCGGCACCGTCTTTCGGTTCTTCGGAGATAAAGATGAATCCTGCCGCTTTTAAGCGTTCGATTTCTGTATAAATGTTTCCTACTCCAAACGCAATATGATGAATCCCTTCTCCGCGTTTATCGAGGAATTTGGCAATGGCACTATCGGGATTGGTCGCTTCCAGAAGTTCGATTTTGCTTTCACCTAATTCATAGAAGGAAGTGGTAACGCCTTCCCTTTCCACGGTTTCCTGTTTGTAGTTTTCTTTGCCTAATAATTTAGCAAATAAGTCGTCCGATGTTCCTAAAGATTTTACGGCAATACCGAGATGTTCTATTTTCATAATGATGGATGTTGGGTGATGGATGCTGGATGTTGGATGAGATCAAAAAAATTAAAGTCAGAATGATTTATTTTAAAGCGTTCTATTCTTATTTTATAACGGACATTTTTTTTAATGCAGTTTATCGGAGGACGAAGCGTATTTTTAAAGCTGCTTTTGCCAGGTTTAAATCAAACCGGACGGAATCCGGCCTTTATTTTCGCTGCTCTTTATTATGGTTAAAAAAATCTCGCCTGACGACGGGAAAATAATTCAAACAAAAGTAGTAAATTTGCGCCATGAACGAAAGCAACAGACAAAGAAAAGTCGCCCAAATTATACAGGAAGATTTAGCGGAATATTTCCGTAAACAAGCCTCAGAAAGCAAACAGTCCTTTTTAATCTCCGTTTCTGATGTAAAAGTAACGGCCGATTTGAGTATTGCAAAAGTTTACCTGAGTATTTTTCCGCCAGAGTTCCGCAAAGATATTATGAAGGAAATTTTGGTCAACAAATCAACTTACCGAAACTTCCTGGGGCAACAAATGGGCAAACAGGTCCGGATAATCCCGGAACTTAATTTCTACCTGGATACCACTTTAGACGACGTGGAAAAAATTGAAAAAGAATTGAGAGGCGAAGGTGATAATCCAATCCTTTAATCTGTTATAAATCGTTATTTCCTTTTGAAAAACACTTCATTTTATATCGCTACCCGCTATCTTTTAGCCAAAAAAGGTAGTACGGCCGTCACTTTCATTACGTGGCTCGCGGCAGTGGCGATGATGGTTGCAGTGGCTGCGATGTTTATCATCATCTCTGTTTTCTCGGGTTTAGAGGAACTCAACCAGGATTTAATTGCGAATGTGCACGCCGATATTACCATAAAAAGCAATACAGGAAAGGCACTGTCCAACATCGACAACGCAACAAAAATCATCGGACAAAATAAAAGCATTGCCCATTTCTCAAAAGTAATTGAAGAGAAGGCTTATATCCGTTTTCGTGAAAATGGAGATATCGCCAATTTGCGTGGGGTGGATTCTGCCTATATTTTTGTAAATCCCATCAATCAGAATATTTTATACGGTAACTATCCGAGTTTTAAATATTCGAACGAGGTGTTGATGGAAAACAAACTCGACAACCGTCTTACGATTCCCGTTGGTGAAGCTGCAGATTATGCCACGATTCTGATGCCCAAGCCAGGGACGGGAATGATCAGTAAAGAAGAAGATATTTTCACCAAAAGAGACATTATAGTTTCTGGTATTTTTCCCGGGAATGATCAACTTGACAATACCATTATTTCTCCTATTGAACTTGCGCGGGAACTTTTGAACTTGCCGAAAAACTCTGCCTATCAGATTGTTATTAAATTAAAGGATGCTGATAAAGCAGATGAAGTTAAAGAACAACTTTCGAAATTACTGGGTATGGACTATGATCTGAAAACCAAGAAAGAAGAAAATGCGGCTTTCTGGAAAATGATCAACACCGAAAAACTCTTTATCTATTTGATTTTCGCGCTGGTTATTTTCATTACCACTTTCAATTTGGCAGGAGCGATTATTATTTTACAACTGGATAAAAAAGAACAGGCGAAATCCCTTATTTCTCTGGGAATGAATTTCAAATCGCTGCGGAATATCTATTTCTATACCGGACTTTTAATTGTCTTTTTCGGCATTATTTGCGGACTGATTTTGGGAACTGCGATTTGTTATATACAGATCAATACCGGCTTCTTTAAAGCAGGCGCGAATACCGATTTGGCTTTTCCGGTTCGAATTAACACCCTAAACTATTTTATCGTCACCGCCACTGCAGGAATCTTTGGACTCGCGGTTGCATGGCTTTTCTCAAAGGTTAACAAAAGACATTTTAAAACCAGTTAAAACAGTATTAAAAACCGATGTTCGCCATGGGTTTTCAATACTGTTTTTAATAATTAAATTCTTGGGATTTTCAACCAAACACATTTTTATTCTATTAAAAAAGTATTTTTTCTTAGCATTAAAAGACAGAATACTACAACATATCCCAGTTATCATTCTGAAAAACCTAAAAAAAATCAGCTTTATATAAAAAAGACATTTTTTCTTTACATTTTTATATACCTTTGCCCTCCAATTTTAATTTTTTTATAATGAAAAAACTCACTACTCTTTTACTGGGCTTCATGTTTTCAATAGCATCAGCGCAAGCTCCAGCTACTTATTATAACGGAACCGAAGGCTTATCGGGCTCCGCTCTGAAAACAAAACTAAGCGAAATTATCACGGCCGGTGCCAAAGACAAAGGTTATGACGGGTTATACAATGCGTATCCAACCACAGACACCGACAGCTTTTATGAAAATGACGGAACGGTTCTGGATATGTATTCCGAAAATCCTACAGGAACAGATCCTTACAACTATCGGCATGGTCAAAAAAAATGTGGTAACTATAGTGTAGAGGGGGATTGCTACAACAGAGAACATGTTGTTCCACAAAGTTTTTTTGGAAGTAAAGCCCCCATGGTTTCCGATGTTCATTTCATTCGTCCCACCGATGGAAAAGTAAACGGAATGAGGAGCAACTATCCTTTTGGTGCGGTAACAAATCCTTCTTTTAAATCAAAAAACGGAACTAAAGTCGGACCAAGCACTTCACAAGGTTATTCAGGAACAGTCTGTGAACCTATCGATGAGTTTAAGGGTGATATCGCAAGAATGGTTTTTTACTTTGTAACCCGATATGAAAGCAGACTTTCAGTATTCTCTTCCGGAGGCATGTTAGGAAATACGACTTATCCTGGCTTGCAGGAATGGGAAAAAAATGTACTCTTGACCTGGGCCGCTCAAGACCCCGTTTCGCCCGCAGAAATTGCAAGAAACAATGCATCCTATGTTTATCAAAATAATAGAAATCCTTTTATTGACCATCCAGAATGGATTCAAACAATATGGGGAACTCAGGTTATTGATAATGAAAACCCTTCTACTCCCACTAATTTAGTTTTAAATTCTCTTTCTACTGCGTCAGCTAATTTAGCCTGGACTGCTTCAACAGATAATATTGGAGTTGCTTATTATAAAGTATATGTTAATGGTACTTTTCACATGAACTCCAGCACCAACACGGTAACAGTTTCCGGATTGACTCAGGGAACCACTTACAGTTTCTATGTCATTGCTTCTGATGCTGCAGGAAATGTTTCCCCACAAAGCAACACCGTAACAGGGACGACTTTGATCGATACCCAAGCACCGACAGCACCAATGAATTTAACTTTAGGTTCAGTAGGAACAAATAATATCGCCATAAGCTGGACTGCTGCAACAGATAATGTTGAAGTTGCTTCGTATGATATGTATGTAAATGGACAATTAACAGGTTCTACAACTTCTACCAATTCTAATATTGCCAATTTAGATCCTTCTACCGTTTACACCATTTATGTAGTTGCGAAAGATGCTGCAGGAAACGTTTCTCCAGCAAGTAATTCAGTAACAGCAACTACGCTGGCAATTGGCTTAAACTGTGGCGATGAAACCTTCGATTCTATCCCAGCAGCCTCCTCTACTTACTCCACTTATAACTGGACCAGCAACGGAATTTCATGGACTTCGGAAGACTCGAGAACAGATCAAACCATTAACGGAAAAGCGATTACCATCAAAAATGGTTTCCTTACAGCATTATCAGTTCCGAACGGAATTGGCGATTTAACAGTAACGACACAATTAAAATTTACGGGCAGTGCCGGTACTTTGAAAATTTTTGTAAATGATGTTGATACCGGAAAAACCATTCCATACAGCGCTACACAAACGACAACTACCGTTACAGGAATTAACATTTCCGGGAATATCGAAATCAGTCTGGTAAATTCAAATTCCAACAGAATTGCAATTGATGATATGAAATGGACCTGCTATAAAGATTTAGCAACCACTGAAAATGCAGTTACTAAATCTAATTTTACGGTCTATCCAAATCCAGTAAAAAATGGAGAATTGAATATCAGTGGTAAAGATTTAACAAATATTGCAACCGCTCAGATTTTCGATTACAGCGGAAAATTAGTTCAGACGGTTTCCCAGCCGTTTAAAAACAGCAATAAAATCATTCTTAAAAACTTGCCGAAAGGCGTTTATATTTTGAAAGTAGGAAACAGTAACGCGAAATTTATTATTGAATAATTTCAGGACTCCTGTTTTAAACAAAGACCGGTTTTTAACCCCATTATGGTCGGAAGATTTTTCTTCCGGCCTTTTTTTATTTTCAAAAATACAGACCTAAAAAGCAGCAGCCACTTATTCTTTTACAACAGGTATTTTTCCGGTTTTTCCTCCCTTAAAACAGGGTGGTTTCAGCGTTGGTAGAAAACTATCTGAAATAAATTCAGTATTTTATTCAGAGAATCACTTTAAATAAATGCAATGGCCGGAATATTTCTTCCGGCCATTTTTGTAATTCCTCAGTGATTACCATATACTGATTTTTTCGTAAATTAGTATCACGAAAACACTATTCATTTGATATTGAACAATTTGAAGTTCAACACCAGCTTGTTTACTGCGCGCAACCTCCATTATTGAGCAGTTATTTCTGATATTTAAAAAATTACCCATCATGAAGAATAAAGCGGAACGCATCCTCATCACCAAATCTTCAGGACAGAAAGTGCCTTTCAATGTAGGGAAACTCAAAAAATCCCTTTTGCGTGCGGGCGCAAATGATTTTGAGGCAGAGGAAGTGATCAGTGAAATAATTTCGTTACTGGTTGAAGGCATGTCCACGGGCAAAATCCATAAGGTTGCCTTCCGTTTACTGAAAAATGTTTCGCGTCCGGTCGCAGCGAGGTATAAACTAAAACAGGGACTGCTGGAATTGGGTCCTTCCGGTTTTCCTTTCGAACGGTATGTCGCTGAACTTTTACAGGTGCAGGAATACAAAACCCAGGTTGGAGTTTTTCTTCAGGGACATTGCGTGACCCATGAAGTGGATATCACTGCCGAAAAAGAAGAACGGCACATCATGATTGAATGTAAATTTCATAACCGACCCGGATATGTATGCGACATCAAAATACCACTGTATATCCATTCAAGATTTCGAGATGTGGCCACTTCAAAGAACGTTGCAACGGGTCAGCCTGAAAAATTTGATCAGGGATGGGTCATCACCAATACCCGCTTTTCGGAAGATGCCGCACAGTACGCAAAATGTATGGGGATGCAGCTGGTAAGTTGGGACTACCCGAAAAACAATGCACTGAAAGACTGGATAGACCGTTCCGGGCTTCACCCCATCACCTCATTAACCACACTCACCCAAAAAGAAAAACAACAGTTGCTGGATGACAAAATCGTGCTGTGCAAAAGCATCGTGAACAGCCGCGAAATTCTGGAACATATTGGAGTAAGGCCTCCACGTCTTCAAAAAGTACAGGCCGAATGCACCGCATTATGCGAACCATTTCCCATGGCAGTCAATTCCATTAAAACCTAAAATCATGAGCGCAATTAAAATCAAATTTCTGGGAGCAGCAGGTACTGTCACCGGTTCCAAACACTTAATTTCCGCATATGGAAAAAACATTCTGATCGACTGCGGACTGTTTCAGGGATTGAAAGAACTGCGGCTGCTGAACTGGGAACCGCTAACGTTTCCGGCAGATCAAATTGATATGGTTCTGCTCACGCACGGACATTTAGACCATACGGGCTATTTGCCGAGACTGGTAAAAGAAGGTTTTAGCGGAAATATCATTGGTACTTCTCCCACCCTTCAGATCACTGAAATCATTTTAAAAGACAGTGCCAAAATTCAGGAAGAAGATACGGTGAGAGCAAACAAATTCAGATATTCCAGGCACCATCCTGCCCTGCCTTTATATAACCTTGATGATGTAGAAAAAACTTTGCCTTTATTCAGATCAAAACCTTTAAATGACTGGCAAAGCATTAACGAAAATATCCGCTACCGCTTCAGATACAACGGACATATCATTGGTGCGACGTTTATCGAGATGGAAGTCGGGGACAAAACTTTAGTATTCTCTGGTGATATTGGAAGGGAAATCGATCCTTTACTTTTCCCGCCGGAAAAGCCGGAAAAAGCCGACCTGCTTTTCATTGAAGCCACTTACGGTGACCGCTTTCATCCTGAGATTCCGGTTATCGATGCTTTACAGAAAATCATTAACCGTTGCACCGAGAGAAACGGAACCATCATCATCCCTAGTTTTTCAGTGGAACGCACTCAATTGCTAATGTATCTTTTCTGGCAGCTGAATAAAAGTGGAAAAATGGCAAAAATCCCTATCTATATGGACAGTCCGATGAGCCGGAATGTTCTCGAAGTATTCCATCAGAACAGAGACTGGCATAAGCTTTCTCCAGAAGAATATTACGGGATGTGCGATGAGATCTCCTTTATCGGTACCGTGAATGAGACCCTTGCTTTGGCAAAAGATTCCCGTCCGAAAATCATCATTGCCGGAAGCGGTATGGCAGCCGGCGGAAGGGTACTCACCTATTTTGCAAAATATTTGGGCGATGCCAATGCTACCATTATGCTGGTTGGCTTTCAGGCAGAAGGAACACGGGGCAGGGCTTTGTTGGAAGGTGCCAAAGAAATCAAACTGTACGGAAAATATTTTACGGTAAGGGCAACCATCGAAAACATGGAAGGACTTTCCGCTCATGCCGACCAAAATGGTTTAATCGACTGGATGAGCAAACTTGCCGGAAAACCGGAACGCATCTTCATCGTTCATGCAGAAAAAGAGGGAGCAGAAGGGCTGCAGCATCAAATTAAAACAGTTTATGATTGGGATGCTGAAATCCCCGCTTTGAATGATCATGCTGAAATCACTGTCATTCCATAAATTAATTCCTGACGGTGGAAAACAGAAAAATCCAAACGAACTGGAACGTCATAACAGGCGGACCGTGCACCGGAAAAACAACAGTAGTGGATCTCCTTGCAAAAAGGGGCTACAAAACGACTATTGAGTTTGCCCGTCATTATATTGATATGCAGGAAATAAAGGGACGG
The DNA here is from genome assembly GCF_030815285.1 of Chryseobacterium sp. MDT2-18. NCBI lineage: Bacteria > Pseudomonadati > Bacteroidota > Flavobacteriia > Flavobacteriales > Weeksellaceae > Chryseobacterium > Chryseobacterium sp. MDT2-18. Next base: position 32,432 of record NZ_JAUSWQ010000011.1, read on the forward strand.
ACCGTGGAGGAAATAAGGAAGAATAAAAAAGAATTTCAATTAAACGTTCTGAAAATGCAGATCGCAAAAGAATCAATCCTCGACCCTCATGAACAGGTCTTTCTGGACCGGGCTTTACCCGATGCCATGGCGTACTACCAGTTTTTAGGTTTGAAGTATGATGACATTCTTCTTGAGGAATGCCATAAATATGCATATCACAAAATTTTCATTTTAGACCGGCTCCCTTTAACCAATGATTATGCGCGGCTTGAAGATGAATCGGAACAGGTGCGGATCCATAACCTTATTATCAGCGTGTACGAAAGTTTACACTTTCCCTTGGTTCATGTACCTGTTATACCGCCGGAAGAACGGGTGGATTTTATCCTGAAAAATATATGATTTAACGGAAATACTTGAGGACGGAAAAATGTAAAAGTATAAAATCTTTAAATTCTAGTCAAAAAAATAAATCCTCCAAAAAGATCCGTTTTTAGCCGGTCTTTTTTTAATTTTGAAGAATGGAACAAAAAAAATTAGGACTCATCGGGAAAAATATTTCTTACTCTTTTTCTAAAAATTATTTTGAAAATAAATTCAGAAAACTATTTCTTAACAATCACACTTACACCATTTTCGATCTAAATGATATTGCCGAAGTTGACAGGATTTTCAATGATGCAAATCTACTCGGTCTAAATGTGACCATCCCTTTTAAAGAAAAAATAATTCCTTACCTGGATGAATTAAGTGATGAAGCTGAAAAAATAGGTGCCGTAAATACGGTTCTGATAAAAGACAATATTAAAAAAGGATTTAATACCGATGCTTTTGGTTTTGAGAAAACACTTTTACTTCACAAAAAAGATCATCATCGTGCAGCCTTGGTTTTAGGAAACGGCGGTGCTGCAAAAGCCGTAAAATATATTTTGGAAAAGCATGACATTCCCTACAAAACCGTTTCCAGAAACACCGAATTAAATTTCGGGAATATTACTAAAGAAATTGTGGCTGAAAACACTTTAATCATCCAGTGTACCCCGGTCGGAACTTTCCCGAATGTGGCCGAATGTCTTGAATTCCCCTTTGCCGCATTAACTTCCGGTCATTTAATTATCGACCTGATTTATAATCCGGAATACAGCTCTTTTATAAAAAAGTCCGCCGAAAATGGCGCAAAAACGGTGAATGGATTTTATATGCTTGAACAACAAGCAGAAAAAGCATGGGAAATTTGGAATGTTCAAAAAAAATAAGTTAATTTAGTGCACGGTTTATCGTTGAAAATAAACCGACCAAAAAAACTTAATAAAAAGACTGCTATGATTACAGAAGATTCACTTTCTGAGAACCACGAGAAAGAACCGATTAACCATGAGGTTTCAAACGAACAGACCGCTGAAAACCCAACAGCAACAATGACTGAAACCCTGTCAGAAACTCTTGATGCAGCTGTAGAAGAGCCCAAAGAAACTGAGAATATAGAAGAAGCTCCTGCAGAAATTCAGCCAACCGTTGAGGAGAAAGAATCTTCTGAGGAACCGGATACCGCTAAAGAAGCAGAAACCAAAGCAGTTGCCGCTGAAAAAACGGCAGAAAATGAAGAGGAAGAACATCATGAAGAGCAAGCGGAAGATTTATCCCATTTGTCTTTATCAGAAATTCTTTCCTTAATGGAAACCATCGTTAACAAACAAGATGCTGGCGCCCATTTTAGAAAATTCAATCAACTGAAAGAGCAGGCGAATCATTTGATTCACGATCAAACCGAAGATTTGAAAAGTGAATTTGTTGCAGCAGGAAATCCTGTAGAACTTTTCAGTCATCAACATCCTTTACAGGCTAAACTTTCAGGTTTACTGAATATTTACCGTGAAAAGAACGATGAATACCACAGAAAACAGGAAGAAAACCACCATATCAACTTAGCGCACCGGCAGACGATTATCGAAAATTTGAAAAACCTCTATACCAATACCGAAGCAGGAACCAATCTTTTCAAAGCCATCCGCGAAATAAAAGAAGAATGGAAAAATGCCGGCCAAGTGGCGAAATCAGAATTCAAATTACTGAATAACAACTACTTCCATCATCTGAATCAGTTCTATCAAATGCTTGATATGAACAAAGAATATATGGAGCAGGAATTTGCACATAATTTAGAAAAAAGACAGCACATCATCGAACGGGCCAAAGAATTACAGCAGGAACCTTCCGTGCAGAAAGCGCTGAATGAGTTGCAGTACCTTCATAAACTCTGGAAAGAAGAAGCAGAACCGGTTGCCGAAGAATTCAGGGAAAAAACATGGGACGAATTCAAAGAAATCTCGAATAAAATCCATGACAGAAAATCTGAACTGACCGAACAGATCGAAAAAGAACAAAACGATAATCTGGTCCGTAAGAATGAAATCATCGCGGAAATCCAAAAAATGGCGGAAGCCACAAAAGAGACCAATCATAATTATTGGCAAAACGCCATTAAAAAAGTGGAAACTCTGCGCACTGAATTTTTAAGATTAGGAAATGTCCCAAGAAAAGTTTCGAATCAAAACTGGAATGATTTTAAAGAACATTTGAGAAACTTTAATGTAAAGAAAAATGAATTTTACAAAGGTTTAAAAAATTCTCAGCAAACAAACCTTGACGAAAAACTGAAATTAATCGCCTCGGCAAAAGACAATATGCTCTCCGAAGAATGGGAAGTGGTAGTACCTTTATTTAAAAAATTACAGGAAGACTGGAAAAAAATCGGTCACGTACCGCGAAGCATGACCAACAAAGTTTGGGACGATTTCCGGGAAGCATGCAATACTTTCTTTAATAATTACAGAGAAAAAAACAATACCGCCAACGATAACTGGAAAGAAAACTTCAAAAGTAAAAAACTTCTTTTGGACGAATTAAAAGAAATCGGCAACGAAGAAGGAAGCGTTGAAAAAATAGAGCAGATTAAATCAAAATGGAATAATATCGGAAAAGTTCCAAGAGAGAAAATCACCATCAATACTGAGTTCAACAAAGTGCTTCGCGACAAACTGAAACTGAACAAAATCCACGAATATGATTTGAAAGAAGAAGGACTTTCTGAAAACCAAGTCACCGATAAAGCCCGAAAAATCAAAAATCAAATTACTGATTTAGAAGCGGAAATCGTAAAAATGGAAAACAACATTGGATTCTTCAGCAATGCATCCAGAGAAAATCCTTTACTGAAAGCAACTTACCAGAAAATTGACGATAAAAAAGCACAGCTCGAAAGCATGAAACAAAGCTTACACAGTATTCTGATCGGCGAAAACCAATAAAAAAGTCATGGTAAAAAAAATATTCTTACTCCTTTTCATCAGCACTTTATCTTTTGTTAAAGCACAGGGCAGCGTACCGGATTTATTATCAATCCCCGGCCCGATAGAATATGATGGGACTGAATATTTTTTGTCCTGGAGCAAACCGATGTCGAAAACCCTTTATCGGCAACAGTATTTACCCAGTGATGAGCGCATTGAAGACTTCACCCAACTCCTCGATTTTTCGTATTTCACCAAAGAAATAGAAATGGAGTTGGCGGTCCGTCAAAAAGTTGAGGGAATCCAGCAAAGAGCGAAATCTGATAAATTCGCAAAAGTAAATGTAGTTGAAAGTCCCGACGGAAAGGAATATATCGTCGATTATTTCATTTCTGAAAGTCCGGAAAAAGGCAGTTCTTTTATCGAGTATAATGTCTATCGTTTTAAAAAGTATGATAACGGAACCTCAAAAAGCTTCCTTATTTTATCTTATGCAAAAAGAATGTACGGCGATTTAAAATCTGCCGCGAAATCTTTGGGAAGACAAAGAGATCATCTCATTACAACGATGATTGAGTTCAAGATTCCGGAAATAAAAGTTGCTGCAAAAAATTAATCTTTAATGATAATCAATAAAACACCCGGCAACCCGTTGGGTGTTTTTTAATTCAGATGAACCACGAAATTTACATGCGGCGCTGCGTCGATCTCGCCCAAAAAGCTTTAGGGCAAACCTATCCAAATCCTTTGGTCGGTTGCGTAATTGTACATAATAACGAAATTATCGGCGAAGGATTTCATGAAAAAGCAGGTTGTGCTCATGCTGAAATTAATGCAATTAACTCTGTTAAAAACAAAGCATTGTTAAAGGAATCTACGATCTATGTTTCGCTGGAACCCTGCGCGCATTTCGGAAAAACGCCTCCATGCGCCAACAAAATTGTAGAAACCGGTTTCAAAAAGGTGGTCATCGGAACTTTGGATGCTCACGATAAAGTGAATGGAAAAGGCAAACAGATTATAGAAGACGCAGGAATTGAAGTTATTTCCGGAATCCTGGAAAAAGAATGTCGGGAACTGAACACGCGGTTCTTTACTTTCCACCAAAAACGGAGACCTTATCTTATTTTGAAATGGGCCGAATCCGGTGATGGTTTTTTAGATCAGGATTTTAAACCGACTCAAATCGGTAATGCTTTGACCAGACAATTTGTTCATCAGCTTAGAAGTGAGGAACATGCCATTTTAGTTGGGACAAATACAGCTTTGACCGACAATCCAAGTTTGACAACGAGAAAAATTGTGGGAAGAAATCCGGTGAGAATTTTAATCGATTTTGATTTAAAGGTTCCTGCCCATTTTAATCTATACAATGACGAAGCGGAAACGTTGGTTTTCAATGCTGTGAAAAATTCAGTTGAAAGAAATATTACTTTTATTAAAATAAAAAGGGAAAACTTCATAGAAAATCTAATGGAAAAATTATCTGAACAACAGATTCAATCGGTTATCATTGAGGGCGGACGTTTTACTTTGCAACAGTTTATCGGCCAAAATCTTTGGGATGAAGCAATTATCATTAAAAATGAAAATCTGCATTTACTTCATGGAACAAAAGCGCCGGTATTTGATTTTGAAAAGTTCGAAACAAAACAATTTCGGGACAATCTGATTGAATTCTATAAAAATTCTTAACCATGGAATTTTCATTTGACACTATAAAATCGCCGGTCGAAAACATTCTTCTTAAAGAAAAAGGAAGCAAATTCATTGGCTTTGCTTTTCCCGTAGAAAATGAAAAAGACATAAAAGCGGCATTGGCGAGAGTTAAGGAAGCACATCCAAAAGCAACTCATCACTGCTACGCTTTCCGATTAGGAATAAATGGTGAAAATTACCGTGCAAACGATGACGGCGAACCTTCCGGCAGCGCAGGATTACCGATTTACAATCAACTGCTGGCGCATAATATTACCCAGGTTCTGCTGATCGTGGTCAGATATTATGGCGGAACAAAATTAGGCGTTTCGGGTTTGGTTAAAACATATAAAGAATCTGCCAAATTTACCTTGGAATCCTGCGAACTGATTACCAAAGAATTGCAGTCTGAAATAGAAATTCAGTTTGAATTTGACCAGCAAAATGTGATTTTCACCTTGTTAAATAAATTTGGCGCCAAAATCATCGATTTTAAAACAGAAGAAAAATGTACTATTACTGCCCAGCTCAAAACTTCTGAAAAAGAAAACATCTCAGAGCAGTTGTCTGAGATGCAGAATATTTCGTTTAAATTCCTGAATTCTTAGGAAACAACTCTTCCTAAATTCAGTTTCGTACCCGATTCTTTTTACTTAGCTTTTTTTACCTAGCTCTTTTCACTTGGTTCTTTTTACTTTTTACCTGGCTCTTCTTAATCTCTTCTCCCCATCAGCAGCGACGCCCAGTATAACAGTTGTGCCAATGAACCCAGTGCCGCAACAACATATGTTCTAGCCGCCCAGGTCAGGGAATCTTTCACCCCTACATATTCTTCTGAAGTCACCGTTCCGGTATCTTTCAACCATTTCATCGCCCGGTTACTTGCATCGTATTCCACAGGCAAAGTCACAAAGGCAAAAAGAGTGGTTACTGCAAACATGGCTACACCAATAGCAAGAACGGTAGTGTTTCCATTTGGATTTTGGATGGTTCTGGTGGCGCCCATTAAAACGATACCACCGATTAATACAAACTGCATCAAATTAGAACTGATGTTGACCATCGGAACCAATTTTGACCGCAACTGCAACATAGAATAACCCACAGCATGCTGAACAGCGTGACCGCATTCATGTGCCGCAACCGCCGCCGCAGCTGCATTTCTCTGCATATAAACGCCTTCTGATAAATTTACTGTTTTATTTGCCGGGTTATAATGATCCGTCAATTGTCCCGGAACTGAAATTACTTTAACATCATTGATGCCGTTATCTTTCAACATTTTTTCAGCGACTTCTTTTCCGGACATCCCGTTGCGCAAATGTACTTGCGAATAATGTTCGAATTTTGCTTTTAATCTGGATGAAACCAACCAACTCACCAACATCGAAATCCCAATAATTACATAATACCCTGTCATTTTTTCTTTTTTATCTAAATTTAATAATCGACTATCTAGCAATAAAAAACGTGCCAAAGTTTTTAGTTTTGGCCGAATGATTTATCTTTGTTTTCTCAAACTAAAACTGATGAATGTGATTACGATTCTTGAAGTAAAAACCGATGCTGATTTAAAAAATTTCATCAAATTTCCGATGGAACTCTACAAAAGTAATGAAAATTATGTTCCGCCCTTAATCAATGACGAAAAAAACATCTGGAATCCCAGGGAAAATGCGGCTTTAGATTATTCAGAATTCAAAAAATACCTGGCTTACATAGACGGAAAAGTGGTCGGCAGAATTGCAGTGATGATCAATCATAAAGAGGTCAATGAATTAAAAATCAAAAAAGTAAGATTCGGGTGGTTAGATTTTATCGATGATATCGAGGTTTCCAAGGCATTGATTTCGAAAGCCACTGATTATGCCAGAGAAAAAGGCATGAGTAAAATTGAAGGACCGATGGGTTTTACCAATTTGGACAAAGCCGGCATGCTGACCATGGGTTTTGATAAGACCGCAACGATGATCGGTTTATACAACTTCGACTATTATCCACAACATTTAGAAAAATTAGGTTTAGTTAAAGAAAAAGAATGGGTAGAATTTGAACTGGATTTCCCGGAAGTTCTGTCAGAAAAAGTACAGAAATTCAGCAATCTGATTGCTGAGAAATATAAATTAAGAGTACTCCAGTTTAAAAATAAAAAGGAAATACTTCCTTATGTAGAACCCATGTTCAGGCTGTTGGATGAAACTTACAAAACCCTCTCAACCTACACTCCCATTACAGATGAGCAAATAAAAACCTACCGGGAAAAATATTTCGGTTTTATTGATAAAGATTACATTGTATGTATCGTCGATGAACATAATGAGCTGATTTCCTTTGCGATTACAATGCCTTCTTATTCGAAAGCACTGCAGAAAGCCAATGGTAAATTATTTCCGTTGGGTTGGTACCATTTTTTACAGGCGGGCAAAAAGAACCTGCGTGCTAATTTTTATCTCATCGGAATTCACCCGGATTATCAAAGAAGAGGCGTAACTTCTATTATATTTAAAGAAATCTGGCGCAATTTCAGTAAAAAAGGGGTTAAAATCCTTGAAACCAACCCCGAATTAGAAGAAAACAAAAGTGTTCAGGTGCTCTGGCAGGATTACAATCCTGTAAATCACAAACGACGCAGAACTTACGCAATGGAAATTGGCAACGAAAAACAATAAGACAAAAATGAAGAAACAACTCTACATCTACATGGCGATGATCATTGCATTCATCGTGTACAACCAGTTTTTTCAGGTCAAAGATGCCCGGCTTAATGAAGCGATCAACATTATTTTTGCCAGTTTTCTTTTTCTGTATATCGGGTATTTGGCGTATCTGGTTTTGAAAAGAGTAAAAGATACCGGCAAAAAATAAATTATATGCTTGTCATACATTTAATTTTTGTTTGTTAACAACGATATTTAAGGGTTATAATTTTTTCTATTATACTTAATTCCTTAAATTTGCATGATTAAGAAAATAATGACAAGATGAATCTTCCCGAAAATTATATCCCGATTATTCTTCAGATTGCGGTTGGTGCAGGTTTCGTTTTACTCTCTATCTTAGGAACTCATTTTTTAGGACCAAGACAAAAATCGACGTCTACCAAAAAAAATGAAAGTTTCGAATGTGGTGTAGAAGTAGAAGGAAATGCAAGAACGCCGTTCTCTGTAAAGTATTTTTTAACCGCAGTACTTTTCGTACTGTTCGATATCGAGATCGTCTTTTTTTACCCTTATGCGGTTAACATCCGTGAATTCGGTGTCGAAGGTTTCTTCGCAGTACTTACCTTTATCTCTGTATTTTTCATCGCTTTCGTTTATGTATGGAAACGCGGTGCACTGGATTGGGATAAATAACAGTCTGAAAATTTGAATTTTTAGTAACTTTAAGAAAATTAAAATGTCTGATAATAAACCAGTAATAAGAATGGATGCGGAAGCTCCGGAAGGTTTTGAAGGAGAAGGTTTTTTCGCCACCAAACTCAGCAGTGTGATTGGGATGGCAAGAAAATTCTCGCTTTGGCCATTGCCTTTTGCTACTTCATGCTGTGGAATTGAATTCATGGCTACGCTAAATCCAACTTTTGATGCTTCAAGATTTGGTATGGAAAGAAACTCTTTCTCGCCAAGACAGGCAGATATGCTAATGGTTTGTGGAACCATTTCCAAAAAATTAGGTCCAGTTTTAAAACAGGTATATACCCAAATGGCTGAGCCGAAATGGGTCATTGCTGTGGGTGCCTGTGCCTCAAGCGGCGGCATTTTCGACACTTATTCTGTTTTGCAGGGGATCGACAGAATCATTCCGGTGGACGTTTATGTTCCCGGCTGCCCACCAAGACCTGAACAAATCATTGAAGGCGTCATGCAGGTACAAGCGCTTTGCGAAGGTGAAAGCATCCGCAGAAGAGATTTACCGGAATACCAACAATTATTAGCCTCTTACGACATAAAATAATGGAAATGACGAATGACTTTGTTTTAGAAGCAATTACCAGAGAGTTTCCTGAATCCGTAATTTCGCATGATACGCCTTATGATTTCTTAACTTTAGAAATAAAGAAAGAAGATATCAAAAAGGTGATTCATCATTTAAAAGATTCTTCTCTTCAAATCAATTTCCTGACTGATATTTGTGGTATTCACTACCCTGAAACTCCCGAAAAAGAAATCGGTGTGATTTATCATCTTCATAATATGATGACCAATTTCAGAATACGTTTGAAAACATTCATGACCAGAGAAAATGCAGAAGTAGATTCTATGACTGATCTCTACGCAGGTGCCAACTGGATGGAAAGAGAAACTTTCGATTTCTACGGAATTAAATTTAAAGGACATCCAGATTTAAGAGTCATCCTGAATATGGAAGATTTGGGTTACCACCCAATGTTGAAGGAATATCGTTTAGAAGACGGTACCAGAACCGACAAAGACGATAAAATGTTCGGAAGATAATTAGTTGAAAGGGAAATCCTTTTAACTTAAAGTCAAATAATTATGAAAGACAACGCACTCTCAAATATACTGAACCAGCACGATTCCAAGGAACAGATTGACGGACAATTATACACCTTGAATCTCGGCCCAACACACCCGGCGACCCACGGAATTTTCCAAAACGTCCTGACGATGGATGGCGAAAGAATTCTGCACGCCGAACAAACTGTTGGATACATTCACCGTGCTTTTGAAAAAATTTCAGAAAGAAGAAACTTCACTCAGATTACAACATTAACCGACCGGATGAATTATTGTTCGGCTCCCATTAATAATATAGGATGGCACTTAACTGTTGAAAAACTCTTAGGTTGCGAAATTCCAAAACGTGTAGATTATATGCGGGTGATTATGATGGAGTTGGCCAGAATTTCAGATCACCTGATCTGCAACGGAGTTATTGCGATGGATGCTGGTGCGATTACAGGATTAACTTATCTTTTCCAGGAAAGAGAGAGAATCTACGAAATGTATGAAGAGGTTTGTGGAGCAAGACTGACAACCAATATGGGAAGAATTGGAGGTTTTGAAAGAGATTTCACTCCGAAGTTTCATGAACTCCTGAAAACCTTCCTGAAAAAATTCCCGGTCGTATGGCAGGACTTCTGTTCGCTGAATGAAAGAAACAGAATTTTCATGGACAGAACCATTAATGCCGGACCAATTTCTGCGGAAAGAGCTTTAAGTTACGGCTTCACCGGTCCCAATCTACGGGCAACAGGCGTGGATTATGACGTACGGGTTGCTCAACCCTACTGTTCTTATGAAGATTTCGATTTCATAATTCCGGTTGGAACTTCCGGAGATACTTACGACCGATTCATGGTTCGCCAGCAGGAAGTTTGGGAAAGTCTAAAAATTATCGAACAAGCCTACACCAATTTACCGGAAGGACCATTCCATGCTGATCTTCCAGAGTTTTACCTGCCGGAAAAAGCAGACGTTTATAACAATATGGAAGCTTTGATTTATCACTTTAAAATCGTGATGGCAGAAACCGAAGTTCCAAAAGGAGAAGTTTACAGTTGTGTGGAAGGTGGAAATGGTGAATTAGGATTTTATCTCGTAAGCGATGGTGGAAGAACCCCTTACCGTCTGCACTTCAGGAGACCTTGCTTTATCTATTATCAGGCCTATCCTGAAATGATACAGGGCGGTTTGATTTCTGATGCGATTGTTACTTTATGCAGTATGAACGTAATTGCAGGCGAATTAGACGCGTAAAATTGAGTATTAAAAGAAAATAGATAAAAGATGAAAAATTTTTCAACTTTTATCATTAAAAAATTAAATAGAATACGGAACAGTTTCAGAGTCTTTACTCTTTGTTCTTTGTTCTTTAATCTATAAAAATAATGAGCGAAACGATTGCTTTTAAACCTGAAACCTTAGCTCAGGTCCATAAAATTACCGCACGATATCCTGCAGAAAGAAAAAAATCAGCTTTGATTCCGGTGCTTCATTTGGCACAAAAGGAATTTGGCGGCTGGTTGCAGGTTCCAGTAATGGATTACGTTGCAGAACTGTTAGAGATAAAGCCTATCGAGGTTTATGAAGTAGCGACGTTCTACAGCATGTTCAACATGAAACCTGTAGGAAAATATGTTTTGGAAGTTTGTCAAACGGGACCGTGCATGTTAAACGGTAGCGATGAAATCATTCAACATATTAAAGATACATTGCACATCAATGCCGGAGAAACTTCTGCCGATGGACTGTTTACTTTAAAAACAGTAGAATGTCTTGGCGCCTGTGGCTATGCTCCGATGATGCAGCTCGGTAAATTTTATCATGAACATTTAACAAAAGAAAAAGTAAACGAAATCCTTGACCTTTGCAGACAGGGAATTCTTGCTTTGGATTAATTTATAAGAATAATGAGTAAAAAACTTTTACTTAAAGATGCCCATATAGAAGGAATCCGCACTTACGAAGTCTACCGGAAACAAGGTGGCTACGAAGCGGTGGAAAAAGCTTTCAAAATGGCTCCCGACGCCATTACCGAAGAGGTGAAAACTTCCGGATTAAGAGGTCGTGGCGGCGCAGGATTTCCGACAGGAATGAAGTGGAGTTTCCTGGCAAAGCCTGAAGGCGTGCCAAGATACTTGGTGGTCAATGCAGATGAATCTGAACCGGGAACTTTTAAAGACCGGTATTTGATGGAACACATTCCCCACCTTTTAATCGAAGGAATGATCATTTCCTCTTTCGCTTTAGGAGCACATACCGCGTATATTTATATCCGCGGAGAGTTTGCCTGGATTCCGGATATTCTGGAACAGGCCATCGAAGAAGCCAGAGCTGCCGGATTTTTAGGAAAAAATATTTTAGGAACCGGTTTCGATTTAGAAATTTATGTTCACCGCGGTGCCGGTGCTTATATCTGTGGAGAAGAAACTGCCCTTTTGGAATCTCTGGAAGGTAAAAGAGGAAACCCGCGATTGAAGCCGCCCTTCCCTGCTGTTAAAGGACTTTGGGAGTCACCGACCGTAGTGAATAATGTAGAAACAATTGCGGCAGTTGTGCCAATTATCAATATCACCGGAGCAGAATATGCGAAAATAGGTGTTGGCCGTTCGACTGGTACAAAATTAATTTCGGCTTGCGGGAATATCAATAAACCGGGAGTTTACGAAATCGACATGACCATTACCGTAGAAGAATTTATTTATTCTGATGAGTACTGCGGCGGTATTCCAAATGGTAAAAAATTAAAAGCATGTATTCCCGGCGGTAGTTCTGTGCCGATTGTCCCTGCCAATTTATTGCTGAAAACCATTAATGGTGAACCAAGATACATGAATTATGAATCCCTTTCAGACGGCGGTTTTGCAACCGGAACAATGATGGGATCGGGCGGATTTATCGTTTTAGACGAAGATCAGTCTGTCGTTAAACACACCATGACTTTAGCCCATTTCTATGCGCACGAAAGTTGTGGACAATGTACGCCTTGTAGAGAAGGAACGCCTTGGTTGTATAAGATTTTGAAAAAAATACACAGCGGCGCAGGAACGTTGGCAGATATTGATTTGTTGTGGGATGTTCAAAGAAAAATCGAAGGAAATACAATTTGTCCGTTGGGTGACGCTGCCGCCTGGCCGGTCGCTGCAGCGATCCGTCATTTCCGCGATGAGTTTGAGTGGTATATCGATAATCCGGAATCTCAAACCCGAAACTATGGTTTGGCCCATTATGCTGATCCCATACCAGTGGCTGCAAAAGCAGAGTAAAAAGTTGTTTTATTAAGAAAGATATAAAGAGTACTGTCTCTTTAAGACATGAAGAAAGTAATAGTTTCAGCATTGGTATTTTCACGATTCACTCTTGCCTTTGGTCAAGATGTTTCGCCTAAAAATGAACCATTGACCAAAAAAGGTCAAATGTTCGTTTTTTACGGGTGGAACAGAGGAGCTTTTAGTAACTCCGACATCCACTTTAAAGGAAAAGGCTACGATTTTCAGTTGAATAATGTAGCCGCGGCAGACAGACCCACGAAATTCGGATTGGTTTATTTTGATCCGGCCTGGTTTACGGTAACGCAGTATAATTTCAGAATAGGATATTTTATCAAAGATAATTTAGCTTTAGTTTTGGGAATCGACCACATGAAATATGTGATGAACCAAAATCAAACCGTTGGTTTTTCAGGAACGGTTTCCGACCCTAAATATGCAGCTTATGTGCAAAACGGACAGGTGAATTTAGCCGATGAAAATTTCCTGACTTTCGAGCATACCGACGGATTGAATTATGAAAGCCTGGGTTTGGAACAGTATCACAATCTCATTAATAAAGACAAAATAGATTTGGTTTGGTCTTACGGTGCAGGTGCTGGAGTGATGTTTCCAAAAAGTAATGTGAAATTATTCGGGAACGAAAGAAGCGACCGTTTTCACGTTGCAGGAATGGGAACCGATCTGAGAACAAGTTTGAATGTCGTATTCTGGAAACACTGGATGGCCAGAGTTGAAGCAAAAGTTGGCTACATCAATATGTGGGACATCAAAACGACTTTAAATAATAAACCTGACAAAGCAACCCAGGACTTTGTTTTCGGACAGATTAATGCAGGGATAGGATACACTTTTAATACAAGAAAAAATAATTAATTCATTTTTGAATTCATCCATAATGAGCGAAGAAGTTAAAAAATTCAAAATAACCATCGATGGTCAAACTACCGAAGTTTTGCCTGGCACTTCTATTCTGGAAGCCGCGAGACAAATCGGCGGTAAATCGGTACCACCGGCAATGTGTTATTACAAACCGCTGGAATCCAGCGGCGGTAGATGTAGAACCTGTCTGGTAGAAGTATCTAAAGGATCTGACGCTGATTCACGACCGATGCCGAAATTAGTCGCGAGTTGCAGAACAAGCGTGATGGACGGAATGGAAGTGAAAAACCTCACCTCCGAAAAAACTCAGGAAGCCAGAAAAGCCGTAACAGAATTTCTACTGATCAATCACCCGCTGGATTGCCCTATCTGTGATCAGGCAGGAGAATGTCATTTACAGGATTTAGGTTACGAACATGGTTTAGAAAGAACAAGAACAGAATTCGAAAGAAGAACTTTTGAGCCGGAAGATATCGGTCCTAATATCAAGTTGAATATGAACCGCTGCATACTTTGTGCAAGATGCGTTTTGGTGGCCAATCAGTTGACCGAAAACAGAGAACACGGTATTTTGTTCCGGGGAGAACATGCGGAGATTTCAACCAATCTGAACAAAGCTTTAGAAAATGATTTCATTGGAAATGTTATCGATGTTTGTCCGGTTGGTGCTTTAACCGACAGAACGGCAAGGTTCGCGAGCAGAGTTTGGTTCACCAAACCAATGAATGCCACTTGCGAATGTTCAAAATGTGCAGGTAAAGCAGTCGTTTGGATGAAAGGCGAGGAAGTGATCAGGGTAACTGCCAGAAAAGACCAGTACGATGAAGTACAGGATTGGATCTGCGACGACTGTAGATTCCATAAAAAAGATTTGAAATTTTGGACCATCGAAGGACCACGTCATATCGACCGCCATTCGGTAATCTCTTTGAACCATTACGAAAAACCTAAAAATATGATCAGTCTTTTGGATAATCCAGATGCAAAAGAACTGAGCGATAAAGACGAGAAATAATTATGGAGTTAATCACTTTTAAAATAATATTAGTTGTTACACTTTTCGCAGTATCCTTAGGTGTTGCCGCCTATTCTACGTGGGGAGAAAGAAAAGTGGCGGCGATTCTGCAAGACAGAATTGGTCCAAACAGAGCCGGTCCTTTCGGGCTTTTACAACCTTTAGCCGATGGTGGAAAACTTTTCTTCAAAGAAGGATTTGTACCGCAGGGAGCCGATCGGTTTTTATTCTATATCGGACCTGCCTTAACCATGTTTATTTCGCTGATTACCGGAGCAGTGATTCCTTGGGGAAAATCTTTGAATATTGGTGGGAATTCTTTTGACATTCAGGTGGCCAATATCGATGTAGGGGTTTTGTACTTGATAGCAATGGTTTCCATCGGAGTTTATGGAATGATGATTGGAGGCTGGGCTTCGAATAATAAATACTCGCTGATCGGTGCAATCCGTGCTTCATCACAAATGATTTCTTACGAACTGGCGATGGGTCTTTCTCTTCTTTCTATTATATTAATGGCCGGAAGTTTAGATTTACATTTCATCACTTCATCCCAGGGTGCAGGTAAAATATGGGGTTTTATTCCGGCAGACGGAATGAACTGGAATATCTTCTATCAACCTTTAGCATTTATCATTTTCTTCGTTGCGGCAATGGCGGAAACGAACAGAGCACCTTTTGACTTACCGGAATGTGAATCGGAGCTGGTGAATGGTTATATGACCGAATATTCCTCCATGAACTTCGGGCAATATATGTTCGGTGAATATGTCAACATGTTTATCTCCAATGCTTTGATTGCAACCTTATTTTTCGGTGGATTTAATTATCCTGGAATCAACTGGGTTTCTGAAAACTGGGGTGAAAATATTGCCGGAACTTTAAGTATTTTCGCAATGTTAGCGAAAGTAGTATTTGGAATTTTAGTCTTTATGTGGATCCGTTGGACCATCCCAAGATTCAGATATGACCAATTGATGCATTTGGGTTGGAAAACACTGATTCCTTTAGCATTAGTGAATTTAATAATTACTGCTGCAGTGATTGTTTTCTTCGCCCATTAATTAAAAATAGAAGTTTTAATGCAATACTGAAAAGTGGCGCTAAAACCCATTAATATGAAACTGACAAACAGATCAAAAGTAGTCTCGAACAAAGAGATGACTTTTATGGAAAAATTATACCTCCCGGAAATTTTTAAGGGAATGGCAATTACGTTAAAGCACGCAATAGCAGGACCGAAAGGTAAAGTTTATTCTTACCCTGAAGTTCAAAAACCAAGAACTAAAATCTGGCGCGGACTTCATGTATTAAAACGTGATGAAGAAGGCCGAGAAAGATGTACCGCTTGTGGACTTTGTGCAGTGACCTGTCCTGCTGAAGCAATTACCATGACGGGTGCTGAACGGACCAAAGACGAACAACACCTCTATCGTGAAGAAAAATACGCATCGGTTTATGAAATCAATATGCTGAGATGTATTTTCTGCGGTCTTTGTGAAGAGGCTTGTCCGAAATCAGCGATTTATTTGACAGACCGTTTGGTGGATGTGGAAACCAACCGCGGAAGTTTCATTTATGGTAAAGATAAACTGGTGGAAAAAATCAATGAAAGAATTGATATTACGGAGCGTCAAAGTGAATTGCAAAAAAAATCAGTAAAATAGTATGGAACAGATCATCTTTTTCTTCGTGGCATTTTTGGCATTGGCAAGCGGATTTTATTTTGTTTTTGCAAGAAACGCCATCTACGCTATTCTGTCGCTCATCGTTACTTTCTTTTCGATTGCTGCCTTGTATATTTTACTCAATGCGCAGTTTTTGGGAATTGTACAGATCATTGTTTATGCAGGTGCGATCATGGTTCTGTTCCTCTATATCTTAATGATGCTGAACCTGAATAAGGAAGATGAAAGCAGAAAGAAAAACCTTCCCAAATTCATCGGCGTATTTTCCGCAGGATTATTATTGGTAGGAATTTTAGGAGCATTCAAAGGTTTGAACCAAAAAACATTTGCAGGAAATGCCGATTCGTCGGTTGGTTTAACTAAAAACCTTGGCCGGTTATTGTTTAACGAATATGTTTTGCCGTTTGAGTTGGCCTCAATCCTTATTCTTGCCGGAATTGTAGGAGCGGTTTTAATTGGTAAAAAAGATTTATAGAATTATGGGAGAAGTAAATACATTTATACAGGCAGTTCCGCTGGAATATTTCATTATTCTAAGTTCTGTTCTGTTCAGTCTCGGTGTCATGGGGGTTTTGATCCGCAAAAATGCCATCATCATTTTAGGATGTGTAGAGTTGATGCTGAATTCTGTAAACCTTTTGCTCGCAGCGTTCTCCTCTTATAAAGGTGACGGGAACGGGCAGATTCTGGTTTTCTTCATCATGGTGGTTGCCGCTGCGGAAGTTGCCGTAGGTTTAGCAATTATCGCGATGCTGTACAGAAATACAAAATCAGTAGATATCAGTATTTTTAATAAATTAAGAGGATAATAAAGGATGGAAAATTTAGTTTACGCGATTATACTTTTACCACTTGCAGGATTTCTGATCAACGGCTTATTCGGAAAAAAACTTCCGAAGATGTTCGTAGGAACTTTGGCAACTGCGGTAGTATTTGCTTCATTTATTATTGCTTTGAGTTTATTCTTAAAGTTTAATGCAGATTCACAACCCGTTATTGTAAGAGCTTTTGAATGGTTCAGGATTAATGGTATTCAGGTGAATTTCGGTTTCCAAATCGATCAGTTATCATTAATGATGATCATGATTATTACCGGAATCGGATCTTTGATTCACCTCTACTCTATCGGATACATGAGTACTGACGAAGGTTTTCATAAATTCTTTTCTTATCTGAATTTATTTATCTTCATGATGTTGCTTTTGGTAATGGGAAGCAATTATCTGATTCTTTTCATCGGATGGGAAGGGGTTGGATTATGTTCTTACTTACTCATCGGCTTCTGGTACAAAAACAAAGAATACGGTGCAGCAGCAAGAAAAGCATTTATCATGAACCGTATTGGAGACTTGGGAATGATTATCGGGATTCTGATGATTGCCTCTCAAACCAATGCTGTCGATTACCTTTCTGTTGCTCAGAATTCAGGGAAATTCGAATTAGATTCTA
This sequence comes from Chryseobacterium sp. MDT2-18, assembly GCF_030815285.1. Classification (NCBI taxonomy): domain Bacteria; kingdom Pseudomonadati; phylum Bacteroidota; class Flavobacteriia; order Flavobacteriales; family Weeksellaceae; genus Chryseobacterium; species Chryseobacterium sp. MDT2-18. The sequence continues at coordinate 50,168 of NZ_JAUSWQ010000011.1, forward strand.
CGGTTATTATTTTCATCACCGCAAGTTTATTTATTGGAGCTGTCGGAAAATCTGCACAGATTCCATTATTCACCTGGCTTCCTGATGCGATGGCTGGACCAACTCCGGTTTCTGCATTGATCCACGCTGCGACGATGGTAACTGCAGGAATTTATTTAGTAGTTCGGTCAAATTTCTTATTTTCATTGGCACCAACCACGATGGACGGAATCCTCTTCATAGGATTATTAACCGCTTTGGTAGCAGCGTTCATTGGCCTTCGACAAAATGACATTAAAAAAGTTTTAGCCTATTCTACCGTTTCTCAGTTAGGATTTATGTTCGTAGCAGTAGGTACTGGTGCTTATACAGTAGCAATGTTCCACCTGATGACGCACGCGTTTTTCAAAGCGTTGTTATTCTTAGGTTCTGGTTCTGTAATTCATGCAATGAGCGGCGAACAGGATATGAGATTAATGGGCGGATTAAAGAAAAAAATTCCAATTACACATATTACTTTCTTAATCGGAACATTAGCAATTTCGGGATTCCCATTCCTTTCAGGGATGATTTCCAAAGATGAAATCTTAGCAAATGTTTATGGAAGAAGTCCTTATTTATGGGTCATCCTTTTCATCATTGCAGCGATGACCGCGATTTATATGTTCAGAGCATATTACTTAACTTTCCACGGCGAGTTTAGAGGAACGGAAGAACAAAAAAGCCATCTTCACGAAAGTCCTTTAAATATGACTTTACCTTTAATGGTTTTGGCTGTACTTTCAGTTATTGGAGGTTTCATTAATCTTCCGCATTTTATCGGCCACGGCAGCTATGCGAAGTTAGGGACTTGGTTACAGAATATTTACGTTTATGATGTAAAACTTCCAGAAGTTCCTTTGATGACAGAAATGATTCTTTTAGGTTTAACTGTTTTAATGTTCTTCGTAGTTTGGTTCATTGTAAGAAACATTTACGTTACTAAGAAAAAAATGGCTTTACCGGAAGAAGATTATACCGGCTGGGAGAAACTTTCCACCAGAAAATTGTACATCGATGAACTGAATAACGCAACATTTGTGAAATTCATCGAGGGTCTTGGTATCGGCGGAAATATGTTTGACAAAGGGGTTCTCAAAAGATTTGGGGATTACATCGGTACCGGAGCAGAAGATTCTGGAAGAGCCGCAAAAAAGCTTCAGAACGGAAATGTAGAGAATTACGTGCTCATCATGTCTTTAGCCATCGGAATTATTTTAATTGTTAACTTTATATTACAATAGTAAATGTCGTACCTATTATTAACATTACTGCTTTTACCTCTTATAGGCTCAGTATTGGTGTTCGCGTGGAAAAATCCCGCCAGTAAATATCTCGCATTAGGAATTGCATTTGCACAAATGTTATTGACCTTTTATATGCTGACCGGTTTCGATTTCAAACCTACCGTTGACGGAGTTTTGCAATATGAAATCAATTATCCGTGGTCCAACTATATCAAGAGTAATCTGCATTTCGGGATCGACGGAATGAGTATGCTGATGTTGTTATTAACCAATATTTTAACACCGCTTATTATCCTTTCTTCCTTTAATGAAAAACCGGGCTACAGAAATACTTTTTACGGATTAATTTTATTAATGCAATTCGGTTTAATTGGAGTTTTCACTTCTTTAGATGGCTTATTATTCTATATTTTCTGGGAAGTAACCTTGATTCCAATCTGGTTGATCGCCGGAATTTGGGGACAGGAAGACAAGAAAATTCAGTTTACAACAAGATTCTTTGTTTACACTTTTGTCGGATCCCTGTTTATGTTGATCGGCTTGATCTACGTTTACAATCACTCTGCTTCATTTGCACTGACCGATTTGTATAACGCTGATTTAACTTCAGGAGCGCAGACCGTGATTTTCTGGTTTATCTTCTTTGCCTTTGCAGTGAAATTACCGATTTTCCCTTTCCATTCCTGGCAACCGGATACTTATACGTATTCACCAACACAAGGTTCCATGTTACTTTCGGGAATTATGCTGAAAATGGCCGTTTACGGTTTACTACGATGGTTATTACCAATTACGCCAGAACCGATTTTAGGACTTTCCGGACAGATTGTATTGGTTCTCGCAATTATCGGAGTCGTTCACGGTGCTTTAATTGCCATTATTCAAAATGACTCGAAAAGATTAATTGCCTATTCTTCTTTATCTCACGTTGGTTTAATGACGGCCGGTATTATGGCGTCTGCAATCTTGACGGTGAAAGGAACTTTGATGATTGAAGGTGGCGAAGGAGCGTTGATTCAGTCATTTGCTCACGGGATCAACGTCGTAGGACTATTCTACTGTGCAGATATTCTTTACAAAAGATTCAAAACCAGAGACATCCGACAAATGGGTGGTTTGGCAAGAGTCGCACCGAAATTCGCCGTTTTATTCATGGTCATTTTATTAGGATCAATTGCGCTTCCATTAACCAACGGATTTGTAGGAGAATTTATCTTAATCAAATCGATTTTCGATTACAGTATTATCGCCGCGGTGATCGCCGGAACAACCATGATTTTCTCCTCAGTTTACCTTTTCAGATTTTATGCAAAAGCCATGTTTGGAGAAGGCGACGAAGAAGTATTGGCAAGCGCAGCAGATTTAACCGGTGTTGAATTTTCAGTATTGGCAAGTTTGGTTGTTTTTGTAATATTCTTAGGAATATTCCCTCAACCAATCCTCGATATGGTGAACAGTTCGTTGAAGTTTATTTTCACTTCAATGATGAATTAATAAAATTAATAATTAAGAAATAAAGAGATCGAGACCAGGACGAAATCTGAAATCTCAAATCTATAAATCTCAAATCTATACTCAATGAGCGTTTTAATAATTATATTCCTTACCGCAGTTATCGCATTATTTGCGGGTGTTTTTGAACAGGGAAAATTCTCAAGATACATTGGTATTTTGGGACTGATGATTGCTTTTTATGTCAGTTTCTTACCGGAAATTTCATTCTTCAGCCAATACCAACACATGTTTGAGTTTGGCGCCAATGCTGCATTATTTACTAAAATAGCGATTGTCATAACAATATTGTTATTCTTTCTGGGGGGATTTTCTTTCAGCAATCACCGCAATCACCAGTCAGAATTATATGCGCTGATGTTATTTTCACTTTGCGGAGGAATCATCTTATTTGGATTCCAAAATTTAGTGACCTTATTTTTAGGAGTCGAAATTCTTTCAATTCCACTCTATGTTTTAGCAGGAAGTAACAAAACCGATTTACGGTCCAATGAAGCTTCAATAAAATATTTCCTGATGGGCGCTTTTGCCACAGGATTCCTTTTATTCGGTGTCGCCCTGATTTACGGAAGCAGCGGAAGTTTTGATCTTTATAAAATCCACGAATTTGCCGTTGTAAATCCTAAAAACTTAATGTTTATTTTAGGTGCGGTTTTAATGTTAGTCGCTTTAGCTTTTAAAGTTTCGCTTGCGCCTTTCCACATGTGGAGTCCGGATGTGTATCAAGGTTCGCCTTCGCTTATCACCGCCTTTATGATGTCGGTGGTGAAGATCGCTTCCTTCTTTGCTTTCTTTAAATTAATGACCATCGGCTTCCTGGGAATTACCGGAGAATGGATCAATATTATCGGTGTTTTAATTATCATTACTTTATTCCTGGCCAATGTCATGGGATTAGCGCAAACCAACGTCAAAAGAATGTTGGCCTACTCTTCCGTTTCTCACGTGGGATATTTATCTTTGATTTTCTACGGAATGAACAGTCTGTCAAGTTATAATCTTGCTTTCTATTTATTCGCTTATTCCTTAGCAACGGTAGGAGTTATGATGTGTTTGATCTGGGTAGAAAAACTGAAAAGAGAAACATCTTACACTGCATTTAATGGCTTGGCACACACAGAACCAATTCTTGCGGTTGCTGCAACAGTATCATTATTATCGATGGCCGGAATTCCATTAACAGCGGGATTTATGGGGAAATTTGCGATTTTCGCCCAAGCGATTGATCAGGCGCCATTTTTAGTTTTAGTAGCCGTTTTAGGATCTGCAATTTCAATTGCCTACTATCTCCGTCTGATCATGGTGATGTTTTTTCCTAAAGAAAGCAGTTTCAAAACCTCAGAAAAAGTTTCCTTAACTTACAATATCGTGGCAGTATTTATCATCTTCGCACTAGTGGCGATGGGAGTTTTCCCGGATTTGTTTGCTAAACAATTTGGACTTTAAAACCAAATTACCATATAATATTAAACGCAATTCTTCTGAGTTGCGTTTTTTTATTTCAAACGGTTTAATCATTTGATTAATTCATTTGTTTAAATCAAAAAAATAGTGCTAACTTTACTTTAGATTTAAAAAGATATGAAATCAGACGAACTTTCTTCCGAAGACAAAATATTACTCGCAGCCTCTAAAATATTTACCGAAAAAGGTTTCTCCGGAACCAGAACGCGCGATATCGCTGAAGAAGCAGGAATTAATGTGGCGCTTCTCAATTATTATTTCCGAACCAAAGAGAAATTGTTTGAACAGGTCATGAAAGTGAAAATCGTTTTGCTTTTCGGAAAAATTATTCCAATCATTACGAACGAAAAAACTTCATTAGATGAAAAACTCGATTTGGCAAGCGCAAAATATTTCGAGATTTTGTCTGAAAATCCGAATCTTCCCATTTTCGTTTTGAGTGAAATTCAGAAAAAAACGTCAGATGTGAAATCAATTCTTCCCTTTGACAAATTATTAAAGAATTCATTTTTGATACAACAGATTCAGGACCGCAAACCCGATATCGATCCTTTTCATTTTCTATTGAACTTTTTAAGCATGACCGTTTTTCCTTTTTTAGGAAAACCCATCTTACAGTCATTTGATTTAATGGATGACGCTGAATTTCAGAAATTCGTGGAAGAAAGAAAAACGTTGGTTCCGATGTGGATCAAGATGATGCTGGATCATTAAATTACCTGCGCACCATTTTTTTAAATTAATTAAAAATGAGAATTTTAAAATATCTATTACTGCTCCTCTTTTTCACTGGAAATGCCCAAACATTAACCTTAGAAGAATGTTACGGTTTGGCCAAACAGAATTATCCGCTTATCAAAAGAAATAATTTAATTGCCAAAACAAAGGAATACAATCTGCAGAATGTCGCAAAAGGCTGGCTTCCACAAATCCAGATTACCGGACAGGCTACTTATCAAAATGAGGTTACGCAATTGCCCATTCAAATTCCTAATTTTAGCATTAGTCCGCTGAGCAAAGACCAGTATAAAGTGTACGCAGATATTCAGCAAAATATTTACGACGGCGGAACGATCGCCGGTCAAAAGAAAATGGCTACCGCAAATTCTGACGTCGAACTGCAGAAAACCGAAGTCGAAACTGATCAGCTGGAATTGCGGATCAACCAAATTTATTTCGGAATTCTGCAAACCGATGAACAAATCCAGCAAACACAACTCACGAAATCCGACCTTTTAAACGGATTAAAAAAAGCAGAAGCCCAACTACAGAATGGTGTTATCTATAGAAGTAACGTGGATATTCTGAAAGCACAACTCATCAATCTGGAACAGAAAGAGCTGGAACTTCGAAGTATGAAAAAAAGTTTCATACAAATGCTTTCCCTTTACATTCAAAAAAATCTGGACGAAAATACTGAACTCCAAAGACCGGAAAAAATCCTTATTCCTGAACAAAATAAACGCGCAGAACTGAAACTTTTTGATTTACAAAAAATGGCTTTAGAAACCCAAAAATCATTGATTAATGCTAAAAACACACCAAAGTTAGGCGCATTTTTCCAGGGCGGTTACGGTAAACCGGGTTTCAACATGCTGAAAAATGAATTCGACCTTTTCTATATTGGCGGTTTGCGTTTGAATATTCCCATCACCGGATTTTATACCCGGAAAAACGATTTGGCTTTAATCCAAACCCAACAACAGGAAATCGAAGTACAGAAAGAAAACTTCCTTTTCAACCTCCAGTTCGAAACCATTCAGAACAATAACGATCTGAATAAAATCCAGGAACTAATTAATAAGGACGACGAACTCATCATCCTGCGTGAAAGCATTAAAAAAGCTTCTCTAGCTCAGCTTGCAAACGGCGTTATCACAACAAGCGATTATCTGCGGGAAGTCAATGAATTGGATCGTGCTAAAAACCAGAAAATCACCCACGAAATCCAATATCTTTTAACACAATATAATCTAAAAGCACAACTCAATCAATGATTGAATGTTTGAGTTCTAAAATGACCGGCAATTTTCTTTAAAAATCAAAAAACTTCTCATGAAAAAATATATTTTCTTAATAACTGCTCTCATGCTCTTTTCCTGCAGGAATGCAGATCGTCATTACGATGCTTCGGGCACTTTCGAGGCCGATGAAGTCATGGTCAGCGCCAAAGCCAACGGCACCATCACCCGACTGAATGTGGAAGAAGGCCAAGAACTTACCCAAAATCAAAACGTTGGAGAAATCGATCCGAAAACGGTCGAATTACAGAAAGAGCAGGTTATCGCAAGTCTCGATGCAATCGGGCAAAAAACCAATTCGGCAGTTCCTCAGATTCAGGTTTTACAGTCGCAGTATCATTCTCAAAATGCCAGTATTTCGGTATTAAAGGAACAGTTGCAAAATGCAGTCAGAGAACGCAACAGAACAGCGAATCTCGTCCGTGAAGATGCGGCAACCAGAAAACAACTCGACGATGCCAACGGGCTCATCGATGTTATTCAAAAACAAATTTTGGCAGCACAAACTCAACTGACAACGCTCACCCAGCAGATTTCTGCCGCAAAAGAAAATGTTGCCATTCAAAACAGAGCAGTTTTAAGTGAAAGAAAACCGACAGAAAAAAAAGTGGAACAGATCGATGAACTGCTGAAAAACAACACCATTGTAAGTCCCATTTCCGGAATGGTGCTGACGAAATATTCCAGTGAAGGTGAGTTTGCCACGGTGGGAAAACCAATTTTCAAAATGGCCGGTCTCGACCTGATGACTTTAAAAATATTTATCACCGGCGATCAGTTGCCGAAAATAAAAACCGGTCAGCAAGTGAAAGTTTTGCTTGACAAAGGCGACGGAAAAACCAGCGAAGTTCCCGGAACCGTTTACTGGATTAGTTCCAAAGCCGAATTCACACCGAAAACAATTCAAACCAAAAACGAAAGAGCGAACTTGGTTTATGCCGTAAAGATTCATGTAAAAAATGATGGTTATCTGAAAATCGGAATGTACGCCGACGTGAAATTTTAAAAACTAAAACAAAAAAACGTTGTAAGTATTAACCACAAAGTCACAAAAGCTGTATGGAAAAACTCAATAATAAAGTTCACAAAAGCAGAGAGGTTTTAAGCATATCCTTTTATCCTCTTTTGGTTCACTGAAATATATAGTTAACTTTTGTCTCTTTTGCGGTAAAAAAAACTATATATAATTCCACAACCAGCACCAAACACCTAGCATCCATCCTCATGAAATCAATCACCGTCCACAACCTCGTAAAAACCTACGGCAAAGACAAAGAAAAAGTCCTTGCGGTGGATGGCGTGAGTTTCGGTGTTGACCACGGCGAAATATTCGGATTGATCGGTCCCGATGGTGCCGGCAAAACTTCCATATTCAGAATGCTGACCACGCTTCTTTTGCCCAATTCCGGCTCTGCAACGATTGAGGATTTTGACATGGTCAAAGATTATAAAAACATAAGGAATATCCTGGGATATATGCCGGGGAAATTTTCGCTTTATCAGGATCTAACCGTCGAAGAAAATCTGAAATTTTTCGCCAGCGTTTTCAATTCAACCATCGAAGAAAACTACGGTTTAATCAAAGATATTTATATTCAGATTGAACCTTTTAAAACCCGGAGAGCCGGACAATTATCAGGCGGAATGAAACAGAAACTCGCCTTATGTTGTGCTTTAATTCACAAACCGAAAGTTTTATTTCTCGATGAACCGACCACCGGTGTAGATCCCGTTTCCCGGAAGGAATTCTGGGAAATGCTCAAACGTCTACAAATGCAGGGAATCACCATGGTTGTCGCCACGCCTTATATGGACGAAGCTTCACTCTGCGATCGAATCGCTTTAATGCAAAACGGAAAAATCCTGTCCATTGCAACGCCTGAAAACCTCAGCAATTCCTACCCCGACTTATTATTTGAAGTAAAAGCCGGCCGGACTTCTAAAGTTTTAAAAGCGCTGGAAAATTTCGAACAGAAAAAAAACGCCTATGCATTTGGTGAATCCGTGCATTTAAGCGCAGATCAAAACAGCAAATTCGAAATCGGTTCCGTTCATCAATTTTTAAAAAATAAAGGTTTTGAAAATATAGAAGTCAAAGCCATAAAAGCAAATACAGAAGACAGTTTCATACAATTGCTTTCTCAGGAAAATCATTAAAATGAATACTCAAAATCCAAATATCGCCATCACTGCAGAAAATGTCACCAAATCTTTTGGCGATTTTGTGGCGGTTGACCACATCAGTTTTGAAGTGAAAAAAGGAGAGATTTTTGGTTTCCTCGGAGCGAACGGTGCCGGAAAAACAACGGCGATGAGAATGTTCTGCGGGCTTTCTGTTCCGACTTTCGGAAACGCCAGCGTGGCAGGTTTTGATGTCTATCACGAAACAGAAAAGATCAAAAGAAATATCGGCTATATGAGCCAGAAATTTTCACTCTACGGCAATCTGACCGTCAAAGAAAATCTGGAGTTTTTCGGAGGAATTTATGGAATCCCCAGAAAAGAACTGAAAACAAAAAGTGCAGAACTCATCAAAGAACTGGGCTTAGAACAAGAGAAAAACAAACTGGTTTCTCAACTTCCGTTAGGTTGGAAACAGAAACTGGCATTCTCTGTCGCCATCTTTCACCAACCAGAAATCGTGTTTTTAGATGAACCCACCGGCGGCGTTGATCCTGTGACACGGAGACAGTTCTGGAGCATGATTTATGACGCAGCTGACCGTGGAATCACCATTTTCGTCACCACCCATTATATGGATGAAGCAGAATATTGCGACCGCGTCTCCATCATGGTCGATGGAAAAATTGCCGCACTGAATACGCCATCCAATCTGAAAAAACAGTTTAATGCGGTAACGATGGATGACGTTTTTTATGAACTGGCACGGGGCGCAAAAAGGACTGAATAAGAAAGCACTTTAAAAATGAAACAACTCCTTATATTTGTACAAAAGGAATTCTATCATGTTTTGCGCGATAAAAGAACTTTGCTCATTCTTTTCGGGATGCCGGTCGTGCAGGTTCTGCTTTTCGGTTTTGCCTTAAGTACGGAGGTTAAAAACACAAAAATCGGCATTCTCGATCAGGATAAGACCCAAATCTCCGCCGAGCTGATCTCAAAAATAAATGCCAACCAATATTTCGATGTCGATAAAAATTTGAAATCCATCAATCAGGCCGAAAATTCTTTTAAAGGTGGAGAAATAAAAATGATTCTGGTGATTCCGCAGCAGTTTACAGAAAATTTAATCTTAGGAAAAAAAACACAGCTCCAGTTGATTACCGACGGAACCGACATCAATCTCGCCAATCAGATTTACAATTTCATGTCCAATATTTTAATGGATTATTACGGACAGCGAACTTTACAAAGCTTTTCCGGTGTGCAGCCTGAAATACACATGCTCTACAATCCTCAACTCAAAGGGGCGCCCAATTTCGTTCCCGGCGTCATGGCTTTAATTCTTCTCATTATTTGCGTATTAATGACTGCCGTTGCCATCGTACGCGAAAAAGAATCGGGAACCATGGAGGTTCTTTTGGTATCACCCATGAAGCCATCCACCATCATTCTGGCCAAGGCGATTCCGTACTTTATATTGTCGATGGTTATTCTTATTTCCATCATGATTTTAAGTGTGACCCTACTCGATTTACCCATCAAAGGAAACCTTATCCTGCTTTTTCTGGTCAGCACGATATTCATTATCACCAATCTTTTACTCGGGATTTTAATTTCAATTTTAACCGATACGCAACAGGTCGCCATGCTGATTTCCCTCGTGGGAACAATGCTTCCCACGTTAATGCTGAGTGGCTTTATGTTCCCCATCGAAAACATGCCGCTTCCGCTGCAACTCATCAGCAACCTCATCCCGGCAAAATGGTATTATGAAATCGTAAAAAACGTGATGATCAAAGGCACCGGCCTGGAAGTCATCTGGAAACAGACACTAATCCTTTTCGCAATGATGGCGCTCTTGTTCGTCATCGCAGTAAAAAAATTTAAGGTAAGACTCGAATAATGGTTGAATAAAATAAGCCTGTTTTTTTGGGCAGACATTTCCGCCTTCCACTCCCGCTTTTTTGCCTTCGTAAGAATATTATTAAAAGAAAAAAAGGTCCAGGCAAAAAGAGCTCCGTTCAAGTCGGGCTGCAGATTTGTTATAAATTAAAAAGTATGATTAAAATAGAAAAAGATTAAGAACCACTTCGTTGACAGATAAAAGATAACAGACAAAAAATGTTCAGAACTTTAGGCATATTAATCAAAAAAGAATTCCTGCAGATTTTCAGGAACAAAGCAATCCTGGCCGTGATTTTTGTGATGCCGGTTATTCAGTTGGTGATTCTTCCTTTGGCAGCGAGCTATGAAATCAAAAATATAAAAATTGCAGTCGTCGATCACGACAAATCCACTTTCTCCAGAGAACTTATCCGGAAGATTACCGCTTCAGGGTATTTTGAAATCATCAATTACGGTGAAAGTTATCCGCAGGCTTATCAGGAAATTGAAAAAGATAAAGTCGATTTAATTTTAGAAATCCCAAACAATTTCGAAAAAAATCTGGTTCGTGAAAACAACGGAAAAGTACTGCTCGCCATCAATGCGATTAACGGAACAAAGGCCGGACTTTCTGCCAATTATCTTGCGCAGATTCTGCAGAATTACAACCGGCAGATCCAGGTAGAACTCGCACCGGAAACCGAAAATATCACAAAAACATCAGATTTTGAAATCGTTCCCCAATTCTGGTTTAATGAAAATTACAATTACAGACTGTCTTTGGTACCGGGAATCTTAGCGTTTCTGATTACTTTAATTTCCGGCTATCTGACAGCGCTAAACATTGTTCAGGAAAAAGAAAACGGAACGATCGAACAGATTAATGTATCGCCTGTTACGAAAGCAGATTTTATTATGGGCAAGCTCATTCCTTTTTGGTTACTCTCAATGCTGGCGTTTACTATCGGACTTTTGGTGACCATCTTGGTGTACGGAATTCAGATGCAGGGAAGTTTTCTGCTGCTGTACGGTTTTGTTGCGGTTTATCTCATCGCCATTTTAGGACTGGGGCTTTTGGTTTCTGTTTACAGTGAAACGCAGCAACAATCGATGTTTGTCGTCTTTTTCTTTATGATGATTTTCATTCTGATGAGTGGACTATTTACGCCCGTAGAAAGCATGACCGACTGGGCAAAATATATCGCCTACGCCAATCCGGTAACTTACGGCGTAGAAGCGATCCGTATGATTATACTCAAAAACAGCAGTTTCAAAGATTTGCTGCCTCATTTTGGATTTATCAGCGGATTGGCAATCGTTGTCATTTCGTGGGCGGTATTGCGGTATAGAAAAACGAATTAGAAATAGAGAACTTAAGCATTAGGAATAATAAAGGTATTAAAAAAATTAAGTTTATGACAAAAGTGTTCAGACAAAAGCGGCGAAAAACACCTTTCTTAATCCTCTTAATTCCTTAAAATAAAATATTGATTTCTTGTGTTTCAGACTGATTATAAATTCTTTAATTAAAGAACATCAATTATTAAACGTATATTTATGTATTTACAATTATGAAAAAAACAATACTCCTCATCTTCCTTCTCCTGTTCGGATTTCTGACACTTTTCATGAGCAGTTCAGTCTTATTTGACTGGTTTGGGATCAGAGCAAAAGAAGGCAATTTCGTTCCGTTCATCGTTTGGGCGAACTGGCTTTGTGGAATGCTTTATTTGATTACTGCCTATGCCATTTTCAAAAATAAAATTTGGGCAAAAGTCCCTTTAATCATTTCATTAATAATTCTGGTTTTGGCTTATATCGGCTTATTTATTCACATTAATAATGGGGGAATATTTGAAACAAAAACCGTGGGAGCGATGGCTTTCAGAATTTTAGTATCCGCACTATTTTTATACATCATAACGAAAATTTCAAAAAAATGAAAAAACTATTTGTATCTGCAATCCTCGGATTAGCAATCGTAATTTCCTGTGAGAAGAAACAGGAGGAAAGCGTACACCAGGAGAAAACAGCGACAGAGCAATCCGCTGCTGACGAACATGCAACAGAAAATAAGGAAAAATCTGATGACCATGACGATCATGTAAAACTGGAATTAAACAACGGCGCAAAATGGGCTGCGAATGCAGAAATGAAACCTTTCATCTCCGAGATGGAAACCCAGCTTAATGCGTACCAACCGGAAAACAGTGACTATAAAATGTTGGCGGCTCACCTGAGTGCCACAAACGATAATCTTGTGAAAAGCTGCACGATGACAGGAAGACCTCACGAGATGCTCCACGCCTGGCTTGCTCCTCACATGAAAGAAATAGAAAAACTGAAAAAAGCTGAAAACCGAGAAGAAGCCAATCACATCGTTGGCGAGCTCAAAGAATCGATGGAGAGATACCATCAGTATTTTAATTAAATAATTTCATATAAACCTTCAGAAAACTCTGAAGGTTTTTTTAATTTTTCCTGAATATCAGTTCAGTGCAGCCTATTGACCCAATAGTTTAGCTTCTTCCCAAAGTTCATCCATTTGCTCCAGACTTAAATCTGCTAAACTGATATTTTTTGTGAGTGCCAGATTCTCCATTTTCTGAAATCTGCCGATGAATTTGTTATTGGTTCTTTCTAAAGCCGAATCAGGATTGATCCCTAAAATTCTGGCGTAATTAATGAGCGAGAAAAAAACATCACCCAACTCTGATTCTTTTTTATCCAGATCGGTTTCAGCGTGGAATTCCGCGAGTTCCTCATCTACTTTTTTCCAGGCATCTTCGGCGTTGGCAAATTCAAAACCGATTCCTTTTACTTTATCCTGAATCCGGTACGCTTTTATCAAACTCGGAGTTCCTTTCGTCACGCCAGAAAGTACGGATTTGTTGCCTTCTTTCAGTTTCAGTTTTTCCCAGTTTTGTTTCACTTCTTCTTCATCCTTCACCTCAAGATTACCATAAATATGAGGATGGCGAAAAATAAGTTTTTCATTTAAAGAATTAATGACATCTGCGATATCAAAACTTCCTTTCTCAGATCCGATTTTTGCATAAAAAACCAGGTGAAGTAAAACATCTCCCAACTCCTTTTTGATCTCCGGCAAATCCTCTTCCAGCAAAGCATCAGAAAGTTCATAGACTTCTTCCAAAGTCAAGTGCCGAAGAGTATGCAAAGTCTGTTTCTGATCCCACGGACATTTTTCGCGCAGATCATTCATGATATCGAGTAAGCGGTCGAAAGCGGCTAATTGTTCTGCTCTGGAGTTCATGGGGTGTTGGATGTTAGATGATGGATGTTGGATGTTGGATGTTGAATGTTGAATGTTGGATGCAAATTTAGTTTAAATAAAAAAACTTCGACAAAAATTTAATTCCTTGTCGAAGCAGATTTATTGTAATGGAAAAAATTATTGCAATATGCTGATTACAGATTGCGGCTGTTTTACCCCATTTTTCGGTGTGTACTTTTCGGCGCTGATTTGGCTGATGAAGTAGAAGCTTTTGCTTTCGGAGTAGTTGCTTTCTCTGTTTTTGGAGCTGCTTTTTTAGTTTCCTTTTTTTCTGCGATTGCAGGTTCTTCTTCGGCCGCTGCCTCTGGTTTAACAAAACTTTCCGGCGTAATATATCCCGCTTTGTGAAGGATGTTATACCACTGAGCCAATTTTTTGATGTCGGAAACATATACTCTTTCCTTGTCATAATTGGGCAGCGATGTAGACATCAGCGCGCGCAAATCCTCTTCGGAAGATTTATGAGAAATCGTTTCTTTATACTCTTCGTTTTTTGCCAAGTTTTCGAAAACTTCAAACAAAGGAACTTCATTGTCACTAGTAAACATCGCGATATTATCGAGCAAGCTTACTTGTGAAGAATTAGAAATACTGACTTTTTTCTTGGTCAGTACATCTTCGATGATAAATCCGTTTTTCAACTGCGAAATCAACTTATAAAGTCCTGGTTTCCCGGAAATTGATATTATTTTCTCTAACTTCATTTTTTTAATATTTGTTTGAATTTTATTTTTAACTGGATCCGATTTTTAGCTGGATTATTTATTTCGGAAATCTCATTTTATAAGTCACGGAGACATCTCCATGGGAAATCTTCATCAGTTTCCCTTTTACTAATTTTTTCTTTAATGAACTCAAATGATCGGTAAACAGAATTCCTTCGATATGATCATATTCATGTTGAATCACACGGGCTCTCATGTCTGAAAAAGTGTCGGTATGTTTAACGAAATTTTCGTCATAATATTCGATCAGGATTGTTTCTTTTCTTTTCACATCCTCACGCACATCGGGAATTGAGAGGCAACCTTCATTGAATTTCCATTCTTCGCCACTTTCTTCCAGGATTTTTGCGTTGATAAAAACCTTTCTGAAATCCTTCAGTTCATCGGCAATATCTGCATAATCCTCGTCTTCTGCCAACGGAGAAACATCTACTACAAAAAGGCGTATATCCAGACCAACTTGCGGTGCTGCCAAACCTATGCCGTTTGCGCTGTGCATGGTTTCGAACATATTGTCCACTAAAGATTTCAGTTCCGGATAATCTTTGTTGATTTCGTGGCAATGTTTTCTTAATACAGCATCTCCAAATGCTCTTATCGGTAATATCATTTCTGTTTCTGTTCTAAATAATTTTGCAATATCAGGGTTGCACTTACTTTATCGATCAATCCTTTTTCTTCTCTTTTCTTCTTGGTTTTCCCACTTTGTGAGATAAAAAAAGAAGCCATTTTCGAGGTAAAACGTTCATCAAAACGATCTACTCCTACGGTCGGAAATTCGGTTTTGAATTTTTCTATAAACTTCAAAATATGAACTTCCACTTCGTTTAAATTTCCTTTTAAATCAGTGGGAAGGCCTACTACGATTTGCTCTACCTTGTTTTCACTAAAATACTTTTTTAAAAATAAAAAAACATCTTTGGTGGCAACAGTATCCAAACCACTGGCAATGATCTGCATATCATCGGTGACCGCAATACCGCACCGGGCTTTTCCATAATCAATTGCTAAGATTTGTGACATTGGGTGCAAATTTACAAATATTTGTCTTTGCGTACAATATTTAAAAAAGTAGTGATTAAAATCATTTCTTTTTTAGGAAAAGTCACCGGTAATCTTTCTACCTTTAATAAGGCAAAAAATGCCTCACTAATAATCACATTCATTATGAAAGCTTTAGTATTTAAAGGACCCGGACAAAAAGACCTCGTCGATTGTCCGATGCCGGTGATAAAAGAATCAACCGACGTGATTGTAAAAATGGTAAAATCTACCATTTGCGGAACAGACCTTCATATTTTAAAAGGCGATGTTCCAGAAGTAACTCCGGGAAGAATCCTGGGACATGAAGGAATTGGTATTGTAGAAGAAGTCGGAAGTTCCGTCATCAGCTTCAAAAAAGGAGATAAAGTATTGATTTCCTGCATTACCTCCTGTGGAAAATGCTCGAATTGCAAAAAACAACTCTATGCCCATTGTTCTGATGGCGGCTGGATTTTAGGACATTTAATCGACGGTACCCAGGCGGAATATGTACGCATTCCTCACGGTGACAATTCGCTTTATCCGCTGCCACCAGATATAAATGAAGAAGGAGCAGTGATGCTGAGTGATATCTTACCCACCGGTTTTGAAATCGGTGTACTGAACGGAAAAGTAAGTCCCGGCGATACTGTGGCTATCGTTGGTGCAGGACCTATCGGATTTGCAGCACTGCTTACGGCACAGTTTTTTGCTCCTTCAAAAATCATTATGATTGATGTGGACCAGGAAAGACTGGAACTTTCAAAAAGTTTTGGTGCCACCGATATTATCAACAGCGGAGCCGGTAATGCCGTAGAAGCCGTGAAAAAAATCGTCGGCGAACAGGGAGTTGATGTCGCCATAGAAGCGGTGGGCATCCCGGCTACTTTTGACATTTGCCAGAAAATCCTGAAACCCGGTGCTCACCTTGCTAACGTAGGCGTACACGGAAAACCTGTGGAACTGCATATCGAAGAACTATGGATCAGAAACGTAACCATTACCATGGGACTGGTTTGTACCAATACGACACCGATGCTTCTGAAAAATGTAGAAAGCAAAAGACTGCAACCCGAGAAACTCATTACCCACCGTTTCGATTTCAAAGACATGATCCGTGCGTATGAAGTGTTCGGTAATGCCGCAAAAGAAAAAGCACTGAAAGTCATTATTAATTTTAACTGATTTTTTAAAAATGTTTAATTTTTCACTTTAAAAAAGGGGAAGTAAGCTCACTTCTCCTTTTTTTTATTTAATTTTAGTCTCCGAAAAAAAACCAAATGAAAACACTGATTCTTGTCCGCCATGCTAAAAGCGACTGGCCTGAAAACACCGAAGATTTCGACCGGCCACTTGCTGAAAAAGGGATACATGATGCCGAGAAAATGTCTCATTTTCTGAAAGAAAAAAACATTGAAATCGATAAATTCTTCACCAGTCCTGCTTTACGGGCATTTTCAACATGTGAAATTTTCAACAAAGAATATAATATTGAAATCGAGACCATTCAGAAGCTGTATAATGCATCCGACACTAATTTCGAAAATATCACGCTGGGATTAGATGACCACTTGGACAAGGTCGCAATGTTTTCTCACAATAACGGCATCTCGAATTTTGCCAACACCATGTCTGATGATATGCTTATCTTCCCAACTGGCGGTGTTGCGGGTTTTGAAATAGACTGTGATTCCTGGTCTGATTTTCATTCTGCCAATAAAAAACTGATCTTCTTTTATGACCCGAAGAACATTTAAATCATCTACCGAAAAACATCAATGAAAATTGAACGATCCGGTTAAGGTGGTGAAAACAATTTCTGTAAAATTTACCTATAAAAAAATTCCTGAAGATGATCTTCAGGAATTTTATTTTTATTTCTATTTAATTACATATAACTTTCAATCGGTGCACAGGTACACACCAGATTTCTGTCGCCGTACGCTTCATCAACACGGGAAACCGACGCGAAGAATTTGTGATCACGAACCCAATCCAATGGATAAGCAGCTTTTTCGCGGCTGTACGGTCGGTCCCACGTATCTGAAATCACGACCTGTTCTGTATGTGGCGCGTTTTTCAAAACATTGTTTGCGGTGTCATACTTTCCTTCTGCGATTTCATCAATCTCTCTTTTTATTGAAATTAATGCTTCTGCAAAACGGTCCAATTCTGATTTACTTTCGGATTCAGTTGGTTCAATCATTAAAGTTCCTGCAACCGGGAAACTTACTGTTGGAGCGTGGTAACCGTAATCCATCAAACGTTTTGCGATATCCGCAACTTCAATTCCCAGTGGTTTAAACTGGCGGAAATCGATGATACATTCGTGGGCAACTCTGCCTTTCTCATTCGAATAAAGTACCGGGAAATGCTCGCCCAGAACTTCTTTTAAATAGTTGGCGTTAAGAATCGCATGACCGGTCGCCTTTTTCAAACCAAACGTTCCCAGCATTTTGATATAGGCGTAAGAAATATTCAGCACTAAAGAAGAGCCGTAAGGCGCACCGGAAATAGCGTCGATAGACTCTTTGGTTCCGATTTTAATATTAGGATTGCTCGGTAAAAATTTCACCAAATGCTCTGCCACACAGATTGGGCCAACTCCGGGACCACCGCCACCGTGAGGAATCGCAAAGGTTTTGTGTAAGTTCAGGTGACAAACATCGGCACCAATATTTCCAGGCGACGTGTAACCAACCTGTGCATTCATATTCGCACCATCCATATAAATCTGTCCACCGTGGGAATGAATTAAATCTGTTATTTCAATGATATTATCATCAAAGAAACCGTAGGTTGACGGATAAGTAATCATCACTGCGGCGAGATTTTCACTGTGCAGTTCGGCTTTTGCTTTTAAATCTTCGAAATCGATTTCACCGCTTTCCAGATTTTTCACCACCACTACTTTCATGCCCGCAAGCACTGCGGACGCGGGATTTGTTCCGTGAGCGGATTGTGGAATCAAAGCGATATTCCGGTGACCTTCGCCACGGGATTTATGATATTCGCGAATCACCATTAACCCTGCATATTCGCCTTGCGCACCAGAATTTGGCTGCAAAGATGTTCCTGCAAAACCTGTGATTTCTGCTAAATCTTTTTCTAATTCTTTAATTAAGATTTGATAACCTCCGGCTTGTTCAACGGGCACAAACGGATGAACACTTCCCCATTCTGCCCACGACAACGGTAACATTTGGGTTGCGGCATTCAGCTTCATCGTACAGGAACCAAGTGAAATCATTGACTGCGTCAAAGAAAGATCTTTTTTTTCCAAGCGTTTGATGTATCTCATTAATTCGGTTTCCGTATGGTATCTGTTGAAAACTTCTTCTTTAAGAATTTCGTCTGCTCTTAAAAACTCCTGTGGAATTTGAACTTCTTCTTTAAAAGTTAATTTGAAACTTTGTTTGTCTAAAAATCCTGCAAAAGCATCAAAAAGATACTGAACTTTGGCCGTCGTAGAAGATTCGTTTAAAGAAACACTTACAATTCCTTCCGAGAAATAATTAAGGTTGATTTTTCGGTCACGCATCATTCTCATTAAACGACTTTTATCGTCTTCATTAATTCTGAATTTTACGGTATCGAAAATTGGTCCTTCTACCACTTTATAACCCAAAGTTGCCAGTCCGTCTCGCAAAGCAACCGCTTTGAAATGGATTTGGTCAGCAATGAAATTCAAACCTTTCGGGCCGTGGTAAACAGCGTACATTCCAGCCATAACCGCCAAAAGAACCTGTGCGGTACAGATATTAGAAGTTGCTTTTTCTCTCTTAATATGTTGTTCTCTGGTTTGAAGCGCCATTCTCAAAGCTCTCTTTCCGTAAGCATCCTGAGAAACTCCGATAATTCGGCCGGGAAGATCACGTTTGTATTCGTCTTTACAGGCAAAAAATGCAGCGTGAGGACCACCATAGCCCATCGGAATTCCGAAACGTTGGGTCGTTCCAACTGCGCAATCTGCGCCCATATCTGCCGGTGATTTCAGTTTCACCAAAGACATCGGATCACAGGCAACAACTACTTGTAATTCAAATTCTTTATACTGTTGAATGTTTTCTGAATAGTCGATAATCATTCCGTTTTTCCCCGGATACTGCAAAATAACACCAAAAAAAGACCCGTCGAACTGATGCGTTTGGTGATCACCAACAATCACCTCGATTCCTAAACCTTCTGCTTTTGTTTTCAAAACAGCCAACGTTTGCGGGAATACTAAATCTGAAACGAAGAATTTTTGAGCTCCGGCTTTTTTCTGTGTTTTTGTTCTGCTCTCAAAGAACATGTGCATGGCTTCGGCAGCGGCAGTAGATTCATCTAAAAGGGAAGCATTCGCTAATTTAAAACCGGTCAAATCACAAACCACCGTCTGGAAGTTTAATAATGCCTCCAATCTCCCTTGAGCAATTTCTGCCTGGTAAGGCGTATAAGCAGTGTACCAGGACGGATTTTCCAAAATATTGCGTTGGATGACACTTGGCAAAACAGTGTTGTGATATCCGAAACCGATATAGTTATCGAACATTAAGTTTTTTGCAGCCAATTCTTTGGAATGCGCTAACATTTCCTGCTCCGAAAGTGGATCCGAAATATCGAGCTCTTTCTGCAATCGAATCGAATCCGGAATGGTCTGACCAATTAATTCTTCAATACTTGCAACGCCTACTTTCTCTAACATCGCTTGTGTATCGGCTTCATTCAAGGAAATGTGACGATTTACAAATTGTGTGGTATTCATATATTTTTACTAGATTTTTTCTGAAATAAAGGTTCGTAAAAATACAAATTTTTGCGCATTACCACAATTGATAAATCTCATTTAATTAAGATCATAGACCGCTTTGCTGATAGACAAAAGATAAAATACTCTAATTGCGAAAAAAAACTCTAATCGCCTGAAGAATACTTTTAAATTTCCACGTTCCTTATTTTGATTTATTCTAAATTAGATTTATATTTGCAGCATGAACGGTCAAATTATCCCTTTTAAAGTATCACCACTGATGCCCTTTAGCGAAATTAAAGAGGAATTAACCTGTGGTAAAAAGAATTGCTGTAAAAAATTTAAGAAAGGAAAACGATGTAAGAAATGTCCCGGCCGGCTTAAAATGGTTTAGAAAAAACCATCGGATTTCTTTTTAATTAAAGAAATTCTCCCACAATATGATAATGACAATCAGCATCATAATGAGTGCGATGATGATCCGGATCAACCTCGGAATACCATGCGGATTAATGGATGTCGGGTTTTCGGGTTTAAATAGATTTTCGACATCATTTCTAAATTCCTCGCTTTTATTCTCATAGATTTCGGTGATTGTAATTCCCTGCACCACCGTTTTATTCAACAGCGAATTGGTCACGTGCAATAACAACTGAAATTTCCCGTCCTGAAATTCCGTGATTCGGATTACTTTCTCGCCATATCCTTTCTGCAGGCCAAATGGCAACACTTTTACAATATCTGCATTTTGAGTCTGCCACGAAATAATCACTTCCTCCCCTTTTTGAACCCTCACTTTATTCGCCGAAAAAAATTTAATTGATGGTGGAAGATTCGGCCGGTAACTTCTTTGCTGATGACTTAGATTATCATCGTAAATTCTGCGTTTCTCAGCATCAATTAACATTTCGTACGCTTCCTTAATTTCCATGAAACGGGTTTCGAAAAAATGATCATCGGGATTTTTATCGGGATGGTATTTTAAAGAGAGTTTACGGTACGCTTTTTTGATGTCTTCTTCTGAAGCATTTTCTTTAACACCGAGAAAATAATAGTAATTTTTCATTCCAGTTTAAAAACGTTTTCCAAACGTAATTTGGTGAGCAAAAGTAAGGATTTTAAAAATTAATTATTCCAAAAAAAATCAAATCTGCTGTAATAATAAGTATCTGCGTAAGGTAAAACATAGAGAGAAGATCAAAAAAGTGCAGAAGAAATAATTCTCTGCACTTACAATAATTTAGTGTGAAATGAGATGGGATTTAAGATTCACTTCATTTTTTACAGCATTCCGACTCATATTGATTTTTAATTTTATTCTTCATTTCCAAATATTTTTCGTCATCCATTTCCCGAATTTTGTCAACAACACCAAAAGCCGTTTTTTCTTTGATTCCATATTCCTCAAGAATAGCTTTCATGGCTTTTCTTCTTTGATACATTTTGTTTGCTACCATGACCAAACCTAGTACAGCGAAAGCTCCAAGAGCCGTTTTTACATTTGAATTTTTCATTTTTTGAAATTTAAAATTTACGTTGAACTGATTTTCTAAAAAATAATGACCTCCTTTTTACTTTAAATATTTATTCTTTTTTAAAGTTACCGGAACCATTTTTTTTTTGACAGAGAATCAACTGAAAATTCACTTTAAATAAATTTTGTAATTTTTATTATGTTCAAAAAGCAGCAATCATTATTCCACAATAAACAAAGCAGATATAAAACTGATATTCTTTTCTATTCTTTTTCAGCCAGCTTTTTAAGCATTGCGAAACCTTCATTAAAACCTTTATTCATCGCATCTTCATTTTCATTGCTGACATGAACAGTCGCCGTGAGTTGGGTGGTATTTTCGTCAATCGCCCGCAGAAAATATTTTTCTTCGGCACCACTCCAGTCTTTAACTTCCCTGGTATACGTATCTTCTACACCATCTCTGACTGTTCCAAGATGCCTGAAAATAACTTCATTGGGCTCGTCTAAACTTTCAATGGTTGACACCATTCCTTCACCTTTCTGATTGGTAAAATAGGTTTTGCCACCGACTTTCCAGTCGGATTTCATCTGCGAACCTGGCGTAAAAAACTGCGTCCATATCGGATAGGTTTCCGGGCTCCAGAGTAAATCCCAAACTTTCTGAATCGGCGCACTGATATGAATTTCGTAATCTAAAGTTTCCATGGTTTTGCGTTTTAAAATTATTGCTCTTCCGAAAGTTCTTTTATCTTTTCAAAATTTTTCGGATATTTAGTATTGAAGAAATCAACAAATTCATCCAGCGAATTTACCCTTCCTATTAAAAGGGTTTTGTTTTCATAGGGTTCTAAAAAATAACTGATGGTCGAGTCTTCCCAGTCCTGAGGACTGAGTTCACCATCGAAAATCCATCCCAGATGTTTCATGCTGAGCTCCCGGTTGGGAATGTTTTTGATCACCTTATTATACATTCCATTATTTTTGGGATCGAGAAATTTCATCACGCTTCCCTCTTCCCAGGTTCCCTCGAAATAGGTTCCCTCATTCATCGCAGAAGCCCATTTTTGGTAAGCATCCTGAGTAAAAAGCACTTCCCAAACTTTTTCAGGAGTGGCATTAATCTGTATTTTGAACTCTAATAATCTCACTTCTGTTCATTTTATTTTTAAGAATTATAAGCCTCTTCTAACTTGGAAATTTCAATTTTCTGCATGCCCATCATTGCTTCTACGACTTTTTGCGCTTTCACAGGATCATCGAAATCATTCATCAATTCTAATAATCTTTTAGGGACAATTTGCCAGCTGACGCCGAACTGATCTTTTAACCAACCACACATTGATTCCCGGCCACCGTCTGCAATAAGTGAATTCCACAAATGATCGGTCTCCACTTGATTGGCAGTCATCACAACAATTGAAATTCCTTCATTAAAATCAAACTGATGATCGTAAGAATTATCCATACAGAAGAGCGAGTAATCATCAATTACAAAATGACCATGCTGTATATTTTCTGGATTTTCCTGACTTTTCCCGCCGATTCCTTCCCCATATTTCAGTACACTTTCTATTCTGGAATTGGGGAAAATTCCGGTGTAAAACTCCATCGCTTTCATCGCTTTTCCATTATTCTGATGAATGAACATCAAGGTAGGAATTATTTTCTGACCACTTTTTTTGTCCGTCAGATTGATCTGCCAGGTTACGCCAAACCGGTCACGGACCCAACCGTATTTTTTAGACCACGGATATTCGCCCAAATCCATCAAAATGATGCCGTCTTGAGAAATATTTTCCCAGTATTTCTGAACTTCCTCTACGGTTTCAGAAAGAACCATGAAAGAGATAGAAGCGTTTTTTTCGAATTGCGATCCGCCGTTGAGAAACATTAATTTCTGCCCGAACAGTTCGATATTTAAAACAACCGGAGTATCAGCGGTAATTTTTCCACCAAAGGTTTCACAGTAAAAATCAGCGGCTTCTTTTCCATCACCGTTGAACCAAAGACAGGGAAATATAGTATTGTTCATATTCTTGAATTAAAAAAACGCTATAAAATTTATTAATTATTTTCAACGTATTTATGAAAACGGTCTAAAATTGCGTAATAACCTACTCTTTGCATTTCAGTGGAATATTGCTCTTCCGGTTCGAAAACTTCGACAACTTCAGTGGTGGTTTCATCAATTTTATTAAAATAAACTTCGATTGTTCTGCCATCCCTTAAAATACTTTTCACATATTCCAAATCTCTGATTTCAACGATTTGGCCGGAAAAATCATAACCGAAACTTTTATCTTTATATTCCAGGCGATAATCAAAGGATCCGCCTTCGCGAAAATCGATCACCGCTTTGGGGCAATGCCAGTTCGGTGTGGTAAAGTTCCATTTCATAATATGCTTTGCATTGTAAAAATAATCCCATACTTTTTGAATGGGTTTTAGAATGGTAATGTTTATCGTTATAGGCTCCATAGATTATTTTTTATAAAAATACGGAATAATTTTTAAAATTTCATCCAGAGCAGTCTTTGCGGTTAATAATTCTCTACATATTTATGAAAATTATCCAGAATGGCATACCAACCTTCCCTTTGCATGGGCTCTGGCTGGCCCGGATCCGGTTCAAATATTTCGGTCACTGTGGTCGTATTTTGATCAACAATTTCAAATAGCACCTCTACTTTTCTGCCATCTTCCAAATGGTATTTTATATTTTCCAAAGGAGCAACCTCATCGTAGATTCCTTTAAAATCAAAACCGAAACTCTGGTCTTTTGCTTCCATTCTATAGTTGAATTCGCCACCGATCTGTAAATCATTTTCGGCTTTGGAGCAAGTCCATTCATCACTTGCGAAATTCCACTGGGTGATATGTTCGGGTTGGGTGAAAAGTTCCCAAACGGTTGAAACGGGTTTTAGAATAGTTATTTCAATTTTTATTGAATCCATTATTTAAATATTTAAAGTTAAAAATTTTCGGTATAAATAAAAAAACTTGCCAGTTTATTACTGACAAGTTTTATGATTGGTTTTTACAATTTACTTTAAAGCATTCAAAGCTGCTTCGTAATTAGGTTCCTGTGCAATTTCGGGAACCTGTTCGGTATATATTACTTTTCCGTTTTCATCAGCCACAATTACGGCACGGCTCAAAAGATCTTGCATTGGGGAATCGGAAATTTTCACTCCGAAATCATCTCCAAAAGAGCCCCGGTAATCTGATAAACTTACCACGTGATCCAGACCTTCTGCTGCACAGAAGCGGTTCAGTGCAAAAGGCAAATCTTTGGAAACATTGATCACCACAGTATTTTCTAATCCTCCTGCTTCTTCATTAAATTTTCTCGCAGAAGCTGCACAAACACCGGTATCAATACTTGGAAAGATATTGAAAATCTTCTTTTTGCCGGAAAAATCATCATTGGTCTTTTCTTTTAAATCCACATTGATCAGTTTAAAATTTTTCAACGTGGTTCCTATTTCTGGCAAGTTACCGACTGTGTGAACCGGATTGCCCTGTAATGTAATATCTGCCATAATTTCAATTATTTATATTCATTCAAAATTAGGGAAAATTTAACCAAGATCCGAACAATGAAAGTTAAATTAATCTTAATTAACCTTCTGTTTCCATAAATATTTAGTCATCATTTATTTTTTTTAATAATTTAAGTATTTCTGCGGCAGTTAAAAAACCAGTGTATTGCAATACAATTTCATTCTTTGGATTTAAAATCACCAAAGTCGGATAAGAAAGCTGTCCATCAATATTACCTAACGAGTCAGCCAATTGGTGATGACCTGTATTTATCCCTGTTGGCTGGTATTTAAAAACAGTTCCTGCAAAGTAAATTTCTGCTTTTTCTTCACCATTAATATCCACAAAATAGAAGTTTTCATTTAAGATTTTCTGTACTTCTTCATCTTTAAAAGTAGCGTTTTGCATCGCTTGACAGTAGTTGCACCAGTCGGTATGAACAAAAACCACTACGGTTTTCTGTTCGGTTTTCTGCAATTCTTCTGCACGTTCCAACGGATGCTTTTTCGTTTGTGAAAACGTCATCATTAAGCCCCAAAAAATTAAGACAACAGAACTTGATTTTTGAAAAGTTGATAGTGGTTTCATGATTTTATTTAAACGTAAATCTAACTCCGAGAAAAGAACGGATTCCCTGATTGGGCGCGTACACATAATTGGGATCAAACGTTAAGGCATAAGGATTATCGGGTGTTGCGACCACTTGGCCACTGGAATCAAATTTTACCTGTTTGTTAAAAGGATCGTTGGCTCTGGAAATAATAAACGGGGTTCCCTTATTCGGCGTCCAGTTTAAAATATTTTTAACACCAGCATAGATTTCAAATTTCTGAAAACCCTCATAAGTAAACTGAATATTCTGAATACTCCACCACGGTGAATACCGTTTTCTGGGATCTAATTGCCCTAACAAAGGTAAACGCATGGGACTAGAGATATTTCCCGTATAATCGATGGCCGTTTTCCATGCTCTTATTTTATAGGAAACCGCCCAGATCCCCATGAATTTCTCTGTTAAAATCTGATGTTCTGTGATTCCGTTGTCGGTGATGGTATTTTCCATTGCTGTTCCACCCATAATAAACTTTAAACCATTCGCAAAATTAAGATTGGCATTTAAACTAAATCCTTTGCTGACTGCATTTCCACCAATATTATCATAGATGATTTGAGACGTGTTGGTTTCGTAATCGGGAACGATTCTGTTGGTAAAATAAGTGTAAAAAGCACTCGCATCCAAAGCAATATGAGAGCCTGAACCGAAATACATTTTTTTAGTGTAATTAAGGTTGATGTTATAAGATTTTTCAGGTTTCAAATCGTTTAAAACCACAACATTTCTCGCCCCGGTTAAAGCAGCATGATCTTCGGTAAAAAGGTTCACCACACGAAATCCCGTTCCCGCATTAAGTCTTAAAATATTATTCTGATCGACAGACCATTTATAAGCCATTCGCGGTGTAAAAATATTTCTGTGGATATTATTATAATCGTATCTGAAACCTAAAAGCAACTGATGATTTTCTGCTAAACGGATTTCATCCTGAATAAAAACTCCGGGAAGATAAGTTTTTTCGGGTTTGTTTTCGCCCAGAATCGTTGAAGTTCCGGCCGTATTGTCGTCATAATAAGTATATCGCATCGCTGCACCAAAAAGCAGATCATGATTTCCTGCTTTTTTATCCCAATTCAGCTGACTGAAGGCAATTTTTTGGTTCGCGATATAAAATGTTTCCCCGTAACGGCTGTCCTGATCATGATTTACAAAAGAAAATCCCAAAAAAATTTTCTCATTGACAGGCAACTGGTAGCTTCCAAAAAATTCGGTACGGCTGGTGTAAATACTTTCACCATAAATCTCATCACCTCCACGATAGGATTTATTCCAGCGCATATCGCCGCCCCAACGTTCTTCATACATATATCTTGTAGCTATGGAAAACAGCCGGTTTTCTTTCCGTTGGAAATTCCATTTCTGGAAAAGGGAAATTCGATCCTGTAAAGTGACATCGGTAAAATTGTCGTTGTTATTATCGATTTTATTTTGATAATTAAAGTAATTAATTCCGGTGAGGACTTTTGCTTTTTTACCTGCATTGAATTTAAAACCGACATCCAAATTGTATTCGCCCCAAGTGGTCGAAAAAAGATCGGCACTAAACAACGGCGCAGTGTGCGGGTTTTTCGTGATCACATTGATCAAGCCACCAACCGCTTCGCTTCCGTAAAGAGAAGACGCAGGGCCTTTTACAATTTCAATTCTTTCTACCAAAGAATTAGGAATCCCAGACATTCCGTAAACAGTTCCGAGAGAACTGACGATCGGCATCCCATCAATCAAAACCATGGTATATGGACCTTCCAAACCATTGATGTGAATATCTCCGGTGGAACAGATATTACAATTCAGCTGTGGTCTTACGCCATTTACATTTTGTAAAGCATCGAAAATATTGGGTGTTGGGTTTTTCTTAAAATAAGCCGGAGAATAAACTTCTATCGTGACCGGACTGTCCGATCTTCTTACCGATTTCAGCGTTCCGGTGATTACGACATCTTCAATATCAGAACCTCTGTCGGTGGGTTTTAAATTAATATCTAAAGTTAAACTGTCATTTTCTTTGATGACCACCTCTTTGTAAAAAGGCTGAAAATCATTTAATTTCACTCTTACTTTATAGTGGCCCGATGGAATTTCGCTAAATCTAAAAACGCCCGAACTGTCCGAAAATGTAGAATAATCTGTTCCTTCCAGATCAACACCGACGGCAGGTTTTAGAATTCCTCCTCCTGTAATTTGCCCTGTAATGGATGAATGTTGCGCAAAGTAAAAACCTGTTGCTATCAAACATCCAAAAGATAATAATCTTCTTTTCATTAAAATATATTTAAGTTATAATGGCAAAACTACAAAAGTTAGTCTAATCTAACAATTAAAATAGGAGAAATTATCCCCTATTTTTAAACCAAAAAAAGCAAGAAATTAATCTTGCTTTTTTTTGGTTTGAATGATCTTTAAAGAAAATATCATTATTGTTTTTTTATCATTGATTTTTTAAATCTCATCATGACAACGTCGTTCATCAAAAGTTCCAATTTACCTTCGTCAGTAATTCTGTAACTGGTAATCCCTTTCATCCCTTTTAAGAAAAACACTTCGCCGTCACCACAATATCTCAGGGTAGTGATACCGGGATCAGCAAACGAAATCTTATTCCCATTCAACTTAAAGTCGGTGTTATAACCATTGCAACCTGTTGTTCCGTTAACCGTGTTTGTTGATTTATTGAAAGTAACCGCAGGTTTTTCATCCGGAAATAATCCCTGGAAAGCAATTCTGGGTCCGGTGATATATTCCAGTTCCCATGCGTTATTATACAATTTTGAACTGTCGCCAAACGTATTGGTAGAACATGAAACTACGAATAAGGAAATTAATGCGATTAAAAACAGAGTGTGCTTTTTCATAATGATAGTATTTGATTTAAGTTAAATTACAGAATCATTCTTTTTTCTAAAATAAAATGATGATTCTGTAAACGGTAGCTTGCAATAACTATGCTAGTAAAAAAGAAAAAAAAGAAAAACCCAGAAAGTTTTTCCTATATAATCAATAATGAATTGAAAACAAACATATTAAACGATTGTTTAATTTTTAAAAAAAATTATTCCTGAATGACAATATCATATTTGTCCAGCAGTCCGGAAATTCCCAGGACTGAAAATTTCGCCTTTTTGAGACGGTTATTTTCAGGATCCATGGAATAATTGTAAGCAGTTCGAAAATCTGCTTTTTCTAAAATACTGTGTACAAAAATAGCCTGTGCAAGATCGCAGTTGTCAAAAATAACACCGGTTAAGTTGGATTCTGAAAAATCGATTTCCCGTAACTGACAATTTCTAAAGATGGTTTTTTTGATATTCATCTGAAAAAAAGTAGAGTGATTCAATTGGCAGTTTTCAAAAGAAAAAGAAAGTCCAAAATCATTACACATTTCAAACTGAAGGCCGAGCATTTTACAGCCTTTGAACTTCACCTCCCGCAAAACCGTTCCGTGCAGCAGCGCCATGCTCCAGTTGCAATCCCGGAATTCACAGTCAACAAATTTAAATTCAGTAAGATTTACCTCCTCAAAATTGCAGTTCGTGAAAAGGCAGTTTTCATATTCACCTTTAATTAAAGGTTTTTGTGTGAAATCTATTTTGTGAAAAGTTTGGTCGTGTAAGTTATAAGACATGAATCTTTTTGTTAATGCTTAAATCACTGCTAATTATCAAACAGATGAAACGAAAAAAAGCTAATATCCTATCTATCTTCTGTTTTTCTCCATCTCATTTCCCGCCACTCTTTTTGCTCTTCTTTCGACAGGAAAGACCACGCGATAATTCGACTCGATTTATTGCCTGTTCCGATGGGAATGGTTTTAATTTGGGCAACTTCCATTTCATTTAAGGCTTTATAAATCCCTTTCAGATTCGATTGTTTTGACACCAAAGTCGAAAACCAAAAACAGTTCTCTGCAAATTTCTGACTTTCGGTAATCATATCGTGAATGAACCTGGATTCGCCTCCTTCACAAATCAATTCACTGCTGATGCCGCCAAAATTAAGTGCAGGTCTTTCTATTTTTTTACCTTTTAGATTTTTCACTTTTCGATGACTTCCTTTTTGGGCTTCCTCAGTGGAAGAATGAAAGGGAGGATTGCACATCGAGAAGTCTATTTTCTCCCCGTTACTTAAAATTCCTTCAAAAAAAGCTTTCGGATTTTCCTGTAAACGGACTTCGATTTTCCCTTCCAACGATGGATTTGAAGTGACAATATTATTTGAGGATTCAGCAGACTGCGGATCAATATCTGACCCAATAAAATCCCAGCCATATTCTGAAACCCCGATGACCGGATAAATACAACTCGCGCCAACACCAATATCTAAAACTTTGATATTATCACCTTCCGGCAAATCACCAAAATTACTTTGACCTAACAAATCCGCCATATAATGCAGATAATCGGCTCTACCGGGAATGGGCGGACATAAATTTTCATCCGGGAAATCCCAGTTTTTTATTCCGTAATAATAATTCAGTAAAGCTTTATTGAGCAATTTTACCGCTACAGGATTTGCAAAATCAACCGATTCCGTACCATATTTATTAACCGTAATGTGTTCTGCCAATTCAGGAACCGCTATTTTCAGGGCATCTAAATCATATCTTTCGCGATTTTTATTTCGGATATGAAGTCTTATTTTTTCTTGTGTATTTTTTTCTGTTGACATAATTGATGTTGATTTCTTGGCTGAGATTCAGTGGAACTCACCTCTTAATTCTTAATTTGCAAAGAACGAAAAAAGCAGGTTGGAAACCTAACAATCTTAGTCAGTACTTTTCTCTTCACTCGTTTATTTCGGAAAATTTATAATTTTCCTGCGAATGTGCAATTCCGTTTCTTGAAACTATTCGAAACCAATGCGACTGATATGTATTTAAAAAAGCGATTAATCTAAAGGTGTTCTTGTAGTAATCGCTATTCTGTTCCAACCATTGATGGCGACAACTGCCATGATGACCGCAGCCAATTCATTGGGTGTTAAATGTTCTTCGGCATTTTTATAAACCGGATCTGGAACATGACCTTCTGTAATCAAGGTCATCGCTTCTGTTAACGCCAAAACTGCCCTTTCTTTCTCTGTAAAAAGGTCGGTTTCCCGCCAGGCATCCAATAAAAATAATCTTTGTGAGGTTTCACCCAATTTCATAGCGTCACGCGTATGCATATTAATGCAGAATGCGCAGCCATTTATTTGCGAGGCTCTGGTTTTAATAAGTTCGTAAAGCATCTTATCCAAACCACTTTGGGCAAGATATTTTTCAAGTCCGATCATGGCTGCGTACGCCTTGGGATCTACTTTTGAGATATTTATTCTGGTTTCCATTATTGAATATTTTATATGTTTTCATCTCAAAAAAAACTACTGTTTTACTTAAAAAGGTAGAAAGAAGCTGAAGATTTCGGATTCAATACCTTGTAAATGAAACTAAATAATTAAAAATCTCCTCAAGCAAATCGATTGATTATTACAGTTTGATCTCAAAATAACACACGTCGGCATTTTGATAATGTTCCTGCAGGTCAGAAGAATCTTTTAACTTTTTCATTCCTAAAAAATTGAATCCGCAATTTTTATAATGACTGATTAAGCGATCGTTTTGTCCACAGGTATCCATTCTTACAAATTTTTTATTTTCTTTTTCGGCAAATTCTTTTGACCAGTCGGCGATGATCTTCACAAAATTATTTCCTCTGAAATCAGGATTCGTCGCGATCCGGTGCAGGTAGATGGCATCATTGTTTTCCCGCTCCTCCCAAATCTGCGGATCATTATAAGTAATCGCCCAAATGCAGGCAATTTTATTATCAATGATTAACTTGAACTGCCGGTTTTCCAGTACTTCAGTCGCAATAAAATCTTTATCAAATTCCGGCCAGACATTTCCGGGAAAGGTGATTTTTTGATAATCGGTTGCGAATTTATAAAGTCTGAAAATTTCGGGGATATCGTCTAAAACGCTGTTTGTTATGATCATTATTTAAGGTGAAATTTAACTTCTTTTCGTAAAGATAATTAATATTTCGTCGAAAAACCACAGATGCGCCCATAATAAAGCTTTAAAAAACAAAAATCAAAACTTTTAATTTTCAGGTAATGAAAAAAGCGACTTTTAAGGTCGCTTTAGGTTTAAATTTTAATATCAAATTATATCGTCATCGAAAAAATCCTTGTTTCGGGTTTGTTCCGCATCATTCTTAAATCAAAAGTCATCGCCACATTTCGGGTAAAAGCGCGGCCTTTTTCGGTGATTTTAATGGTGTTGTCAGATATTTCTACCAAGCCATCGGTTTCCATTTCTTTTAAGGCTTCCAGCGCATTTTCGATTTCGGGGAAAGAAGTCTGCAAATCCCAGGAAGTTTCTAACCGGCACATTAAATTCAGAATATGTTTCCTGATAATCAAATCTTCCTGATTCAAAACGTGTCCTTTTACCACAGGAATAATTCCTTCTTCTACGATTTTCTGATATTCCTCTACACTTTTATTATTCTGGGCGAAAGCATACCAGGAATCTGAAATTGCAGACATTCCCAACCCAACCATTAACTGGGTTTTACTTGAAGAATATCCCATAAAATTTCGGTGAATATCGCCGGAAACCATAGATTGATAAAGGTCATCGTGTTCCAAAGCGAAGTGATCCATTCCGACTTCGATATAGCCTAATTCTTCCAACAGCTTTTTTCCGTTGGTGTATAATTTTCTTTTTTCTTCACCGCTTGGCAAGTCGTTTTCGTCGAAACCTCTTTGTCCAACGCCTTTAATCCAGGGAACA
Source organism: Chryseobacterium sp. MDT2-18 (assembly GCF_030815285.1). Classification (NCBI taxonomy): domain Bacteria; kingdom Pseudomonadati; phylum Bacteroidota; class Flavobacteriia; order Flavobacteriales; family Weeksellaceae; genus Chryseobacterium; species Chryseobacterium sp. MDT2-18. The sequence continues at coordinate 82,624 of NZ_JAUSWQ010000011.1, forward strand.
TGGGCGTAAGAATAGAACGCTAAACGGTCCGGTTTTAATTCCAAAGTTTTGCGGATCGTATATTCCATTTTCTCCCAGGTATGAAATGGCAGACCGAAAACCAAATCGTGGGAAACTCCTTTATAGCCTATTTCACGCGCCATTTCGGTTACCTTTTTCACATTTTCAAAAGGCTGAATTCTGTTGATCGCTTTCTGAACCTGAAGATCATAATCCTGCACCCCGAAACTGGCTCTTCGGAAACCTAAATCATATAAAGTCTGCAAATGCTCACGTGTCGTATTATTCGGATGTCCTTCAAAAGAGAATTCCGGATGCTCGGCAATTTCTGCTTTAGCAAAAATTCCTTCCAGTAGAATTCTTAAATTTTCGGGAGAAAAAAAAGTGGGTGTTCCGCCACCTAAATGGAGTTCCTTAATTTTTGGCGTTCTACCAAATAATTTCACATATAAATCCCACTCTTTCAGAACCGTTTCCAGATAAGGAGTTTCGACAGAATGTTGCTTGGTAATTCTTTTGTGACAGGCACAGAACGTACACAACTGCTCACAAAACGGCAAGTGAATATAAATGGAAATCCCTTCGGAATCGTTGGTTTCATTAAAAGTTCTCAGGACAGACTGTTGCCAAAGATCGCTGGTAAAACTGGCATCATCCCAAAAAGGAACGGTTGGATAAGAAGTATAACGCGGTCCGGGAATATTATATTTATCAATTAAAGAATTCATTTGAAAGTATGTTTTTTACAAATATTTATGAAATTCATTTTGAAATTTCATTTTGCAAAAATACGAAATAAGTTAAGAGTGGTCGAATTATGAAATAGAACTTGTGAATATTACAGATGAGTTTTGACAGTTTTAAAAAGTAGGATAATCACTAAAGACTCTCACTGAACTTCATCTTCACAATCCTGTTTTTTCCTGCAAAAACAGCCGTATTCTCATCGGTCCACTCGCAAACATACAGTCCTTTTTCCTCTGAAATGGTTTTCCAGGTTTTACCGTAATCATCAGAAAATTCGATATTTTGATCACCAACAGCGAGCATATCTTTTCCTTTCGATTTCGGTCGGAATTTTACGCAGGTTTTATAGCCTCCATTTTTTCCGGAAGCTTGAATCTGCCAGGTTCTTCCGCCATCGTTTGTCGTAGCGATATTATTAATATTTTCTGCTTGTTTGGTATAATCTCCTCCAACAGCGATTCCGAAATTTTGATCATAAAAATCGATAGAATAGATTCCTTGGGAAGAAGTTCCCTGAATGAAAGGGGTTTCGTATAACTGAATTTTCCCTGTTTTCAAATTCATCTTTATTATTCGAGACGCCATTCCGCCTGTGGCTATCCAAATATTTTTCTTAGAAGAGGCTATATTGGTATTGCTTGCAGCAAAAGCAGCTTCTCCTTTTTTCAAATCCAAAAGCTCTTTATTAAGATAATTAATATTAAAATTTACATTGCCGGTGAATCTTGCAAACTTCAATTTTAAATTCTCTTCAGGATCGCTGAAAGTATAAAAATAATTACCGTGAAAATGCAGAGCGTCATAAAAAGCGTTTTTCGCGCTATCGGTATGCACCACTTCCGGTTTCATCGTCGACTTATCAATTCTAAAAAAGTAAGCAGGACTTTCAATATTGATGCAGTAAAAGTAAGCATGATTCTGCGCTAAGGTGCGAAACTGCAAATTCTCACCAGACAGTCTTATTTGCTTTTTATCCGCAGAATCCTTTAAACTGACATATCCAAATTTAGAATACGTTCCGGAATACCAAACTTTTCCATCGTAAATCTGCAAGGCGCGAATGGAGATATTATCTTTTAACAAGGTTTCAAATTTTACTTTTTGAGCAAAGTGGAAGTTTAAACATAAAAGAAACAGCAGGAAACCGAAAGCTTTTTTCATGGATATTTAATTTAATCAAAAATAGTAAAAAATGCCGAGTATTTTTTTAACGTTAAGAGATTAAGGGAAATTAAGATTTTCATCGAGAATTATAATTAAATTGAATCTGACTGGGATTTAGCTCTGAAAAAAAATCTGATGGGGAAAACAGTTACGAATTTAAGTTTTAACCAAAAAAAATCCCGCCAAAAAATGACGGGAAATCTTTTATTATATTTTATATCTTGATATTACTTTTTGTATTTAAAGAAATAATATCCATATAAAATAGTGTGAACAATAAGCATTCCTATAGAGAACATGATAAGACCACTGTCATCAACCTCTGCATTCTGGTGATGCAGATAAGCCAATACTGCCAGAAGTACAACTAAGAAAATACCCGAAATAGCAGTTACAGAATAATTTTTCGGATCGTCAGTCGTGTTATTTTGTTTTCCTAAAATAGAGTTCTTAATTCCACGATAGAGATAAACATCCAAACCGATCATCATCCAACATACCAAACGAATCCAGGTATCAAACGGTAAGAAAACCATCATACCAAGACACACCAAGACACCTAAAACCGGAATCAAAGGAACCAGCGGCGTTCTGAAGGCACGCGGCGCATCTGGCTGAGTTTTTCTTAAAACCAATACTCCTACACAAACCAGAATAAAGGCAAATAAAGTTCCGATACTGGTCATTTCACCCACTACTCTGCCGGGTACGAAAGCTGCAAATAAACTTACGAAAACCAAGAAGAAAAGATTGGATTTATAAGGAGTTCTGAATTTTGCATGAACTTCACTGAAAACTTTTGGCAACAAACCATCTTTACTCATCGAGTAGAAGACACGGCTTTGCCCCATCAACATTACTAAAATCACCGATGAATACCCCAACAAAATCGCTAAGATAATCGTGGTGTTCAACCATGGGTATGCAGGAACCATTGTTCCGTTCACTACACTTCCCATTGCTTCGATGGCAATTGCAACCGGCGCTAAATGATCGCCACCACCACCGGCAGTAAATGCTTTATAGTTCACAACCCCTACCATTACGTACGCGAAAATAATATACAGCACGGTACAGATAAGGAGGGATCCCATAATCCCGATCGGCATCGATTTTTTCGGATCTTTGGTTTCCTGTGCAGCGGTTGAAACTGCATCAAAACCAATATAGGCAAAGAATACGACTGCTGCGGCCCGAATGATTCCAGACCAGCCATATTCACCAAATTTCCCGGTGTTTTCAGGAATTAGCGGAGTTAGGTTTTCTGCCTTTACGTATTTCCATCCTACTACAATAAAGATAATTACAATAGAAACTTTAAGAATTACTATTAAAGTATTTACGAATGCAGATTCACTCGTTCCCTTAATTAAAATCAAGGACATAATGCTTACAATGAAAACAGCCGGCAGATTGATTAAACCTGTGTGAGCTACGCCATCGACAATGTAACTGTCAAAGGGTGTCATCATTAAATTATTGGGAAGCGAAACTCCAAAACTGGAAAAGAATTTCCCGAGATATCCCGACCAGCTCGAGGCTACAGTTGCTGCTCCTACCGCATATTCGAGGACTAAATCCCAGCCGATAATCCAGGCAATAAATTCACCCATCGTGGCATACGAATAGGTATAAGCGCTTCCTGCAACAGGGATCATTGAGGCAAATTCTGCGTAACACAATCCGGCAAAAGCACAACCAATAGCTGCGATAATAAAGGAAATCATGATTCCGGGTCCGGCGTAATTAGCTGCCGCAAGCCCGGTGATTGAGAATAATCCGGCACCAATAATGGCACCGATTCCCAGCGCCACCAAAGAAGCGGAAGACAATGTTTTTTTCAATCCGTCTGAAGTCTCGTCAGATTCTGACAAAAGCTGGCTCAGCGGTTTGGTTCTCCAAAGATTTGACATTTTATATTTTTTAAGATTTTCAAAAATATAAAAATTAACTAATTATCACCTCTTTTTAGTCAATTTCTTTTTGAAAAACTCTTTAAAAATCGCTAAAAACCTGAATTCCATAGCGAAAACGCAAAATCACATAGGCATATAATAGATATTAAACAAATACTTTTCAGTTTAAAATCATAAGAACCGGTGAATTTTATACCAAAATTTAAAATCAGAAATTTAGTTAACTTTATACCATGGTTTTAAAAGATATTTTCCAGTCAGATTTAGTAAGAGAAATTGAAGAATCCGGTAACCTCAAACATTTCAAAGCAGGTGAAACGATAGTGAATATGGATTCGTACATCAAAAATATTCCGGTGGTGCTTTCCGGAAGCATTAAAGTCATCAGAACTGAAGAAGACGGCCGTGAAATCCTGCTCTATTATTTAACACCGGGCGAAAGCTGCATCGTTTCCATTCTTTCAGGGATGAAAAATGAAACTTCTAAAATAAAAGCCGTCGTAGAAGAAGATGCGGATATCATGCTGATTCCTGCAGATAAAGCCAAAGAATGGGTGAAAAAATATCCGGACTGGACCGAATTTATTTTTGATCTTTACCAAAAACGTTTTGAAGAACTTTTGGATGTGGTCAATTCAGTGGCTTTCCAGAAAATAGATACCCGTCTTTTACACCTTATCAAACAAAAAGTGCAGTTATATAAGTCTAAAGAAATTTCTGTCACCCATCAACAACTTGCTGATGAATTGGGAATTACGCGCGAAACAACAAGCCGCGTGCTGAAACAGATGGAAAAGGAACATCTCCTTATCCTTTCCAGAAATAAAATTGAACTTCTTTGATTGGACGACAAATTTTCTACCGCAAAAGAGGCAAAAGAAAACATTGGATTTTAAGCACTCCAAAAGAAAGAAAAGGTAGTGTAGATCTTTATTTCGCTTTTGCAGACTTTTGAATAACTAAATTTTCAACCTGAACTTTTGTTTCTTTTGCGGTAAAAAATTTAAGCTTCTGTGATGTAGATTACTGTAGCCTCAATTTCTCTGACTTAAATTTGCATTATTAAATCAATCAAAAACACAAAATTATGTTAGACACCATTAATCAACTTTTCGGATTCAATAAAACAGATTACGCAGACCTTATAAAGAACGGGGCTGTCATTGTAGATGTGCGCAGTAAAGAAGAATTTGCCGGCGGTCATATCAAGAATTCCATCAACATTCCTGTAGATCAACTTCTGAAAAATCTATCGAGATTGAAAGACAAAAACAAAACCATCATCACGTGTTGCGCTTCTGGAATGAGAAGTGCTTCTGCAAAAACGCTGCTTGTAAAAAATGGCTATACCGATGTTCATAACGGCGGCGGTTGGGCAAGTTTAAACAGTAAAATTTAAAAAAATGGAACCTCATTTATATAACGTAGATATTACCTGGTCGAAAGACCGGCAGGGAGAAATGTCTTCACCGGAACTTTCCACAACCGTAGAAATCGCTACTCCACCGCAATTCCCAAAAGGCGTGGAAGGAATTTGGTCTCCCGAACATTTGTTCACTTCTGCAGTTGCAAGTTGCCTGATGACCACATTTTTATCTATCGCGGAAAATTCCAAATTAGAGTTCACAGGTTTCACGTGCAAATCACACGGAAAACTGGAGCAAATAGAAGGAAAATTCCTAATGACAGAAGTTATTTTGGAACCAACTGTTACTATTGCGAATGAAAGCGAACGTGAAAAAGCAGAACGTGTTTTACAAAAATCTGAGCAGCATTGCTTGATCTCCAATTCAATAAAGTCGAAAGTCACAATGAAAACTACAATCGTCACTCTTTAAAAACACATCTTATCAATGATAGAAATAAAACCTCGAGAAGTCGGGGTTTTGTTTTTTCATCCAATATGAAACCAGCAAAATTTCTTTATTAATGGGCTTTGTGATAAACATCACTGTACAGGATTTTTCACAGTCTTACTTTTGTCATCAAATTAAGATTTATGAAAAAATTATTGTTTTTACTCTTTATTTCTACCCAAATTTTTGGTCAGGATACTCTTCAGATTTCTAAAAAAGATTTGGAAGCCCGAATTGAAGGACAAAATTTATCGGTAAAATTAGCCAACGATGAAGTGAATGCTGCAAAAGCAAGTTTACTGGAAACCAGAGCGATGTATTTGCCTAATGTAACCGCTTCTTACACGGGAATTTCCACCAATAATCCATTGATGGCATTTGGTTCAAAACTGAATCAGGAGCGCATTACGATGATGGATTTTGATCCGGCAAAACTCAACAATCCAGATAATATTTTCAATTTCGCCACGAAACTGGAAGTTCAGCAACCGATTTTTAATAAAGATGCCGTTTATCGGAAAAAAGCGGGCGAAGTTCAGGTAGATGTTTTAAAAATAAAAGCAGAACGAACCAAAGAATATCTTCAGTTCGATTTGAATAAAGCCTATCTGCAACTGCAAATGGCTTATAAAGTGGTTAATGTTTTGGAAAAAGCCAGACAAACCACACTTGCCAATAAAAAAGTCATCGACAATTATTACAAAAACGGCATGATACAAAAATCAGAAGTTCTGTACATGGAGGTAAGAGTTTCCGAAATCGAAAGCCAAATTCAATATGCGAAATCCAATGTGAGAAATACATCTGATTATCTCTATTTTTTGTTGAACGAAGATTCTAACAATAAAGTTCTTAAACCTCAGGACGAATTCTCTTATCAGGAAAATATTGTAGAAGAAAATCCGCAACTGAATGTGAACAGAAAAGATTTGCAGGCGTATGAGAAATCTTTGGAAGCATACCATTATCTCATCAAATCATCGGAAGCGAAATTCTTACCCAAATTAAATGCATTCGGCAGTTTTGAATTACATGACAACAAGCCCTATCAGTTTAATGCCAACGGATATTTGGTCGGACTGCAATTATCCTGGAATATTTTCGACGGTTTAAAAGCGAAAAGCGAACAGGAAAAATACCGCGCAGATTTATCCAAAGCACAAACTGAAATTCAGCAATACCAAAAACAAAATCAGTTGGAACTCAACAAATCTTACCGACAGGTTTTAGATGCAGACCGAAAAGTTTCCCTCACCAAATTATCTTGGGAACAAAGCGGTGAAGCATATAGAATCCGAAAAAACAGATACGGTCAAGGTTTAGAAAAATCATCAGATTTACTTTCCGCCGAAACCCAAATGTCCCAAAAAGAACTGGAATATCAGCAGGCCATTTTCGAATATAATTCGGCTTTGGAATATTATAAATTTTTAAAATAGCAATCAGACAAATAGAGAATAGATGAAAGACGAATAGAGAATAGACTAATCTCTATTATCTAAGAAATGAGATTAAGAGACATGAGATTGAGACGAAATCCAACTTCTATCCAAATTCTCACATCTATTATCTATCAGTCTATTATCTATCATCTTTTAAAAAAAAATACCTATGAAAATATTAGTTTACTCCGTCCTTCTTTTAGGATTATCGATGAGTTGTTCCGCTGACGAAAAAGGTGCAGCGCTTTCACAAAAACCGGTTCAGGTAACCGTCAATCAACCGGAATCCAATTCTGAAGGTGCTTTTGCAACCGCAAGCGGAAAATTAGTTTCCAAAAATTCTGTAAATGTAAGCACCAGAATGATGGGCTATATCACCGGACTGCGCGCAGAAGTTGGGCAAAATGTGCGTGCAGGACAATTGTTGGTAAGCATTAACTCCACTGATATTCAGGCAAAAGGCGGACAAGCCAACGCGCAGATTTCACAGGCACAGGCAAATTTTAACAGTGCTAAAAAAGATTATGACCGTTTTTCTAATTTATATAAAAGCCAAAGTGCTTCTCAAAAAGAATTGGATGATATGCGAGCGCGGTACGAAATGGCAAAAGCAGGATTAGACGCGGCTCAAGCAATGAAAAGTGAAGTGAATGCACAATACAGATACACCAATATTACCGCGCCCATTTCCGGAGTCATTACTGCAAAATATGCCGAACAAGGCGATATGGCAAGTCCGGGAATGCCTTTACTGACGATCGAATCTCCATCTGCCTTACAGGCACAGGTATTGGTTTCTGAGCAAAATATCACTTTAATAAAACAGGGAATGCCTGTGAAAATCATCTTGAAATCAACCAATCAGGAAGTCGGCGGAACAGTTGCGGAAATCAGCAGATCGTCCACAAACACAGGTGGACAATACTTGGTTAAGGTGAATGTCTCCGACAGTGCCAATCTCCTCTCAGGAATGTTTGTGAACGTTCAATTCCCCTTTAAAAATAATGGAAAAACGAATCTGGATTTCCAGGAAGGTGTGATGATTCCCAAATCTGCTTTGGTAGAAAACGGACAGTTAACCGGAGTTTATACCGTAAGTTCAAACAATACTGCAATTCTTCGTTGGGTGAAAACCGGAAAACATTTCGGCGATCAAGTGGAGATTTTATCCGGTCTGAATGCGAAAGAACCGTACATCGTTTCTGCAGAAGGAAAATTGTTTAACGGAGCCAAAGTCACTAAATAATGTAACAATATATCAATGTAACAGTTTACCAAATTGGTACAGCATTAAATTGTTTTATTGGTAAACTAAAATTTAAAATTATGCAAGAAGGAATAGCAGGGAAGATTGCCAAAGTCTTTATCAATTCAAAACTCACCATTCTATTAATGGTTGCTTTGATGGTAATTGGCGCATACAGTTCCACTTTAATACCGAGAGAAGAAGAGCCGCAGATCATTGTTCCGATGGCAGATGTAATGGTCGGTTATCCCGGTGCAAATCCCACAGAAGTAGAAAACCGCGTGGTGAAACCTTTGGAAAAAATAATTTCCAACATCAAAGGTGTAGAGCATGTTCACAGCATGGCGATGAACGGAAAAGCCATGATTATCGTACAATTTTACGTGGGCGAAGACACCGAACGTTCTTACGTGAAACTCTACGATGAGATGATGAAGAACAAAAACATCTTCCCAAAAGGAGTGTATGAACCTTTGATAAAAACGCGTTCCATCGACGATGTTCCTATGTTGGGTTTAACGCTTTGGAGCGAAAAATATAACGATTTTCAGTTAAGACAAATTACAGAAGAACTTTCATCTGAAATAAAAAAGGTGAAAGATGTTTCTTTAACTAACGTGATTGGAGGAAGAAGCCGACAGTTAAAAGTAATTGTTGATAAAGATAAAATGGCAGAATCCAATGTAGATGCATTGGGAATTATGCAGATGATTCAGGCGAATAACGGAAGTTCCCAATCCGGAAGTTTCTCCAGTAACGATCAGGAATATTTACTCACAACAGGTGAATTTTTAAGTTCTGCCGAAGAGGTCGGAAATCTCGTGATCGGAACTTCGCAAAATATGCCGGTTTATTTGAAACAGGTAGCAAAAATTGAAGACGGTGCTTCCTCTTCCACGAATTATGTAAATTTCGGATATGGAAACGCAACCGAAAAAGGCAAGAGTTTCTTATCAGAATATCCTGCGGTAACGCTTTCTGTTTCGAAAGTTAAAGGTGCAGATGCAATGCATATTTCCGAGGAAATTTTAGCAAAAGTAGAAACTTTAAAGAAAACTCTAATTCCCAATGATGTTCATGTAGAAGTCACCCGGAATTACGGGGAAACTGCGTCTCATAAAGTTTCAGAATTAATGGGACACTTGGGAATCGCCATTGTTGCCGTAACCATTTTGGTGATGCTTGCCATGGGATGGAGAGGCGGACTAGTCGTGTTTCTATCGGTTCCTTTAACTTTTGCTTTAACGCTTTTTTCCTATTATATGTTGGGTTATACGCTCAATAGAATTACGCTTTTCGCCCTGGTTTTCGTAGTGGGAATCGTTGTTGATGACAGTATTATCATTGCAGAAAATATGCACCGGCATTTCCACATGAAGAAATTACCGTTCAGGCAAGCCGCTATTTTCGCCATCAACGAAGTAGGAAATCCGACAATTTTGGCAACATTTACGGTAATTGCAGCGATTTTACCGATGGCATTTGTCTCCGGAATGATGGGGCCTTATATGTCGCCAATGCCTATTGGAGCGTCGATTGCGATGTTACTTTCCCTTTTCGTGGCATTGACGATTACCCCTTATTTAGGATTCCATTTATTAAAAGTAAAAGATTCTGAAGAACATAAAGAAGAACAGGGTCTGGAAACAGGTTTCATCTACAAAATTTACAAAAATATTGAGCAACCATTGCTGGATAATGGTAAAAAAAGATGGACGATGCTCGGAGTTACTTTTATATTATTAATGATTTCCATGTTGGCTTTTGGTGCAAAATGGGTGGCGGTAAAAATGCTTCCGTTTGACAACAAAAATGAAGTTCAAGTGGTCATCGATATGCCCGAAGGAACGACTTTAGAAAGAACTGCGGCCGCTACACAAGACATCGCGCAATATCTGAAAACCGTGCCGGAAGTGGTGGATTATCAATCTTATATTGGGTCGGCATCTCCCATTACTTTTAATGGATTGGTTCGTCATTACGACATGCGTGGAAGCAGCAATACAGCGGATATTCAGGTGAATCTTTTGCATAAAGAAGACCGGAATCTGCAAAGTCACGATATTGCAAAAGTCATTCGCCCAGAAATTCACAGGATTGCGAAAAAATACGGTGCGAATGTAAAAATTGTAGAAGTTCCGCCAGGACCACCGGTTTTATCCACCATTGTTGCGGAAGTTTACGGTCCTGATTATAATGAGCAGGTGAGAATTGCAGATGAAGTTCAGAAAATCCTCATCAATACGGATGATGTTGTGGATGTGGACTGGATGGTAGAATCGCCACAAACGGAATTCAAAATTGTGGCTGATAAAGAAAAAACAATGTTGAACGGCATTGTTCCACAACAAATTGTAGGAAACCTCACTTATCTGATTGGCGAACATTCCATCGGGAATTTATATGATCCAAAATCCAATGACGCCGTTAATATTGTGATGAAATTAAAAGATGGCTATAAAACCAGTATTTCAGACATTACCGATCTGAAAGTAAAAGGTCAAAGCGGAATGGTTCCTGTTAGTGATTTGGTGAAAGTTCAACGGGAAACGTTAGAAAAATCAATTTACCGAAAAGACCAGAAACGCGTGGTTTATATCCTTGCAGATATGGCTGGAGGATTAGAAAGTCCGGCTTATGCGATTCTCGGAATGGATAAAAAACTGAAAAACATTCAACTTCCGGCAGGATATTCTTTGAATGAACTGTACATGAATGCTCCGAAAGATGAATCCGATTACACCGTGAAATGGGACGGAGAATGGCAAATCACTTTGGAGGTTTTCCGGGATTTGGGAGCGGCGTTTTTAGTGGTCATCCTCATTATTTATATGTTGATTGTGGGTTGGTTTCAAAACTTCAAAACTCCGGTTCTGATGATGATTCCAATTCCACTTTCATTAATCGGAATCGTGCTTGGACACTGGTTATTAGGCGCTTTCTTTACGGCAACTTCGTTTATCGGAATGATTGCTTTGGCCGGAATAATGGTGAGAAACTCAATTCTTCTCATTGATTTTATTGAAATCCGCCTGAAGGAAGGAACACCCATTAAACAAGCAATCATTGAAGCCGGAGCGGTAAGAACAACACCAATTTTATTAACTACTGGAGCAGTTGTAATCGGTGCGGTAGTCATTCTCTTCGATCCAATTTTCCAGGGATTGGCAATTTCGCTGGTATTTGGAGCTATTATTTCCACTTTACTCACGCTGATTGTCATTCCGCTGATTTATTACATGTCTGAAAAGGACAAATGGCTTCAGAATGAGCCTGTAGTTATAAAAGCAGAACCCGATTCCATTGAAGAAAATCTTAAGGATTAATTAACTCATTTCTCTGCTGGAAACTATTTCAGCAGAGAAATTTAAAACATCAAACTATGAAATTATTACTCATCACGGCCATCACGGAATTTGAAAATGACATGAAAAATATACTGGTGAAATCCGGGGCAAAATCTTTCACTTATCACACTGTTCAAGGTTTTAAGAATGAAAAAACCAGCAATGCATTAGAAAATTGGTTCGCATCTTCCTATTCAGAAACAGAATCTTTGTTATTCACGGTTTTTGTATCGGCGGAAAATTCCGTTCAAATTCTGGAAAAAATCAGAGAATTCAATGGAAAACAAGAAACACTTTCCAAGATCCACATTGCGCTTGTCGCTTTAGAACAGCAATTTTAAAAATTAAATAAAAAATTATGAGAAATAGAATAATCCACGCATTTGCCGGAACCATGATTTTGGTGAGCATTCTTTTATCAATTTATGTGAGCCAAAACTGGTTGTGGTTAACAGGATTTGTGGGCATTAATTTACTGCAGTCTTCAGTAACGAACTGGTGTCTGCTGGATAAAATATTAACAAAAATGGGATATTCCAATGAGGATAGGAATGATTTGTGATATTTCACTTTCGCAGGAAAGTTACATTTCAACCTTCTCTAAGTCACGTTCCATAACTGAAACAAAAAAGGCAGCAATAAATTATCGCTGCCTTTCTAAATATAATTTGAAAAATGACATTTCAAATAAGTTTATTTGACTAAAACTTTTTAGGATTTTACGCCTTTATCAGTCTATACGTTTACGATATACACTCCTGTTTTTAATTCAAGACTGATATCATTTTTTGTATCTGCAGATTTTACAGTCCGCCATTGGTATTGTAAATATTTACTTTGCTATCGCCTGCAACTTTAGAAACATATACCTTATTGCCTTCAGAAAAAACAACGGTAGGGATCTTGCTTACAGAAGGTTCAGCAGTTACCAAAGTATTTGATCCCATTGTAGTGATTATATTTGCTTCATTAACCTGGATCTGATAAATTTTTACAGCGCTATCAGCATAGAGGTGGTATATTCCTGTCCCCTTCAAATAATAAAATATTATTATTTTTCCACTATTTCGAATCTTGGTCGGATTTCTTTTTTATTGAAAATTTAAATCTCTGGCAGAAATGATGTTAATGATCTCATAGTCTTGCCTTTCCGTATTTAAAAAAATCATTGTCGTAAACACCAATGAAAATAAAAAAAACGAATTTAGTAATAATTAATTTCATCCTTTATTCCGCTTCATTAAAATCTGTCATATATGTAATTCTTACGGCAAATATGTAACACTTTTCAGGTAATTATAACTCATATTTACGTTTGATCTATATTCAAAAACTGACTAAATCTTTCAATTTTAAAGTAATATGAAAACCGGAAGTTTTTACGCGGGATTTGACCTATTAAAATAAACAGCTGTTCATTATTCTAAACTTATCAAGATGAGCAATCAAATGTATCCTTTAAAATTCGATCCTATTTATCAATATCGGTTATGGGGCGGCAGGAGATTAGAAAATTTACTTTCAAAACCACTTCCTGAAGACGAGCCCGTGGGCGAAGCATGGCTGTTAAGCGACCGGAAAGATTATGCAAACGAGGTGTCCGAAGGAGCACTGAAAGGAACAACTTTGACAAAGTTAATGCAGGATTTCCGGTACGAAATTATGGGTAAATTGGGCGGCCATTTCGATCATTTTCCGCTTTTGTTAAAATTTCTAGACTGCAAAGAAGTACTGTCGGTACAGGTGCATCCTTCGGATCATCAAAAAGAATATATTCCCGACGGCGATTCAGGAAAAACGGAAGCCTGGGTCGTTTTGGAAACCAGTGAAGACAGCCGAATCTATGCGGGTTTAAAAAAAGGAATAACGAAAGAGAAACTGCTGGAATCCATTAAAAACAATTCCGTATCCGATTGTCTCCACAGTTTTGTGCCCAAAAAAGACGACGCCGTATTTATTCATTCCGGAGCGGTTCACACCCTTGGCGGGACGGTCGTTTTTGAAGTTCAGGAAAACAGTGATGTCACTTTCCGCCTCTACGACTGGGATCGAACCGATCAGAAAACGGGAAAACCCCGCGAGCTTCAGGTGCACGAAGCCGTGGCCTGTATTGATTTTAATCAAGTGGATATTGGACCGGTGATCCCTTTAAAAACCCCAGATCTTAAAGATACCGAAAAACTTTTCGATAATGAACACTTTAAAGTCTGGCGAATTAAGACCGAATCAGATTGTATGGTGGGCTTTAAAGATGAACCGGCAATTTTAGTCTGCATTGATGGCGGGGGCTCAATGAATTACAACGGTAAAGATTACCCCATCGATAAAGGTGAAGTGATGCTTCTGCCGGCACTTATCGGACTGCTCGATCTTCATCCGGCGCAAGAAATCACGCTGCTGCAAATCGCTATATCCGATAAAAACTGAATTAAAAAAAGATGAAAAAACTCATTGTTTTTGATTTAGACGGTACTTTGACAAAGAGCAAATCAGCTATTGACAGGGAAATGGCTGACCTCTTAAATAATTTACTCGAAGTTGCCCAGGTCGCTATTATATCCGGTGGTGACTGGCCTCAGTTCGAAACACAGGTATTGAAGTATTTACCAACGAAAGCGATGCTTAAAAAATAAATGATTCTTCCGACTTGTGGAACAAAGTTTTACCGCTACAGGAAAGATTGGAAAAAATTGTACGAAGAAAATTTCACTGCGGAAGAAAGAGAAAAAATTCTGAACAATCTGCATACCGCAATAGAAGCAGCCCATCTGGACATCAAAAAAACCTGGGGCGCGCAAATTGAAGACCGGGGAAGTCAGATTACCTTTTCGGCATTAGGACAACAGGCACCACTGGATCAGAAAAAAGTGTGGGATCCGGATTTTGAAAAACGTAAAAAAATTGTCGAACCACTGAAAGAAACGTTAAGCGAATTTTCGATCGGTATGGGCGGAACAACCTCCATCGATATTGTAAAGCCGGGGATTGATAAGGCGTATGGAATAAGAAAACTTAATGAAATTTTAGAAATAAAAATTCCTGAAATGCTCTTTATCGGCGATGCATTATTTGAAGGCGGCAACGATTATCCTGCCCGAAATACCGGCGCAGACTGTATTCAGGTAAGAGATCCAGATGAAACCAAAAGAATTATTGAAACAATCATTGCCTGCTTAACCTCCAAAAATTAAAAAACAATGATACCTTTCAAATTACATCGACTTTGCACCATCATGAAACCGGAGGAAGGAAATGAATTGGAAGTCGAAGGCGTACTGAACCCTGCAGTAACCCGCGGTCCGGACGGAAATCTTTATCTTTTCCCGCGTTTGGTAGCCAGGAATAATTACTCACGGATCGGTATTGCAAAAGTACAGTTTAATGAAGCTGGTGATCCCGTCGGCGTAGAACGTTTGGGAGTTGTGCTGGAACCTGAAGCAGACTATGAGAAACGTCCGAATGGCGGTGGCGGTTGCGAGGATCCGCGGATAACCTACGTAAAGCCTGTGGAACATTATATTATGACTTATACGGCTTATGGCCCACACGGGCCGCGCATCGCCATGGCAAGATCGAAAGATCTTTTCACCTGGGAAAGAATGGGTTTGATTGGTTACACTCTTTATCATCCACTTGATTTTAATAATGTAGATGATAAAGATGCCAGTTTTTTTCCCATTGCTCTGCCCAGTCCGCACCACCACACTTCTATTGCCATGTTGCACCGGCCTCTTTTTCCTGAAAGTATTCCGGAAGAAACAGTTAAAAGGGGCGAATACCGAAATATCGATAAAAATAAGGAAAGTATATGGATTTCTTATTTCAACCTGAAAGCAGGAAAAGACACTTCTTTACGAAATGCAAAATTCACGTCCCATCATTGTTTAGCCAATCCTGTTTACTCCTGGGAAAATTTAAAAATTGGCGGCGGTGCCCCTCCAATCCTGACAAAACATGGTTGGTTAATCATTTATCATGGCGTACAAAAACATGAAAACTGCACTAAAGATTATCCTAAATATTCTTATTCTGCAGGCGTGATGATTTTATCTGAAAAAGAGCCCCAAAAAATATTATACCGCTCCACGAAACCTGTTTTATTTCCAGATTTACCGGAAGAAAAAATCGGAACCGTTGGTAATGTCGTATTTCCTACCGGCACAGACCGCCGTGACGACATCGGCCAACCCAACAGAATTGATGTGTATTACGGAATGGCCGATGACAGAATAGGTGTAGCAAAAATGACAGTCCCGGAAAGCCTGCCGGAAAATTAAAAGCCATATAAAACAAAATTCCAGCGCAATCGCACAACTATTAAAAGCAATCAAAAATGGAGAATTTTAAATCAATTTCATTACCCGATATTTCAGATGCCATTTTACCCATGGCCTATCCTTCCCGCAAAAATAAATTACCCGATTCTGGGATGGTTTTGGCGGCAGATGTAGGGGGAACGAAAACGAATGTGGCACTTTTTGAAATTCAAAAAGGGAAATTAGTTTCAATTAAAAATAAGCGCTATCCTACTACTGATCACGATTCTTTTGTAAAGGCAATTCTTCATTTTCACGAAGATAAATCCTCCCCGATTGATTGTGCCTGTTTGGGTGTCGCCGGTACCGTGGATGGAGACAAAGTTCGCGGCGTAAATTTTGCATGGGAAATCGATGCTAAAAAATTAGAATCTGATTTAAACATTAAACGGGTATTTCTGATTAATGATCTGGAAGCCAACGCTTACGGATTAACCGCACTTGAAGAAACCGACTTTGAAGTTTTGACACAAGGTGAGAAATCAGAAGGCAATGCAGCAGTAATTTCGCCGGGCACGGGTCTTGGCGAGGCCGGAATGTATTGGGACGGTTCACATTATCATCCGTATGCGACCGAGGGTGGACATTGTAATTTTGCACCCAGCACTCCCCTTGATGTAGAATTTTGGAAATTTCTAAAAACAAAATTTGATCACATTAGCTGTGAAAGGGTTATTTCAGGCCAGGGGATTCATAATATCTATCAATTTTTACGAAACTTCAGAAATGAAAAAGAACCCGAGTGGCTCACGAAACAATTTCAAAATGAAGATCCGCCTATTGTAATTTCTAGCGCCGCTCTGGAAAAAAAAGATCCGATATGTACTGAAACTCTGCATCTCTTCATAAGATACCTCAGTGTGGAATCGGCACAGCTTGCCTTAAAAACGAAGGCAACCGGTGGCCTGTATATCGGTGGCGGGATTGCTCCTAAAATTCTGGGTCTCATTAATAAAGAAGAATTTTATAAAAACTTTATAAGCTTCGGGCGTATGGAACATCTGCTAAAAACAGTTCCCGTGAAAATAGTGCTGAACGATCAGACGGCTTTGATCGGGGCTGCGTATTATGCGGCGATGGGAATTATTGAAACCGTTTAGAAACACCGTAAATTAAATATATACTGCTGTTAAAAATAATTAATAACATTGATTATTTTGGTCATTATTCATTCTTTAATTAAAGCAACTGCTGAAAAAACCAGCCTTCTCTTTTTAAAATTGACATTTATTTTAAGAGGAAAAAATCTCCCAATCGAAATAATTGGGAGATAAAAAAATGGTATTCATTTTGCGGATGCTATGGAACATCACTTTTCCTTTAGATTAATTTTAAAAATTTATATAAAAACATTTTAGTCCTCTAATTTAAATAAGATAATTCCGGAAAATTCTTCTTAAAGTGATCATTAACTTTTTTGTTGAAATCTATAGTTCTTTTCTCCAAAACTTCATGTTCGTCCTTCAATTTTTCCCCTTCGGTAACCAAATCCTGATGATCTTTTTGCGCATCTTCTTTTACTGTCCCTTCTGTATTTTTAAGGTTAGCAAAAGTAACATCTAATCTTTTGGAGGTTGTGTTTATTTCTGCAGCGTCTGGATCTTCCCAAATCAACAGGTCAATACTGCTTAAGTAACTGTGATTCACGATAATCTCGGCATTGGCGATAAGATTTCTTATTTGACTGATCTGAAAAGCCTTCCCGTTTTCGAGATCATTTGAAACCTTAATTAAGTGAGAGTTAAGAGAATCTAGTTTTTGTTTTTCTATTTTATTAAGGTTTTTCGCTTCTTTATTGAAAGCAGCAATTCCTTCTTTAATTCTTTTTGAAGCTTTTGGAAATTGCTCTTTTCCAATAAATTTTAAAGCTTCAGCAAATTTAATATCAGATTCATAGGGTGTAGTTTGGACTTTATTATTCATTACTTGATCACCCATCTTCCTCTTTTTGCAATTGGTTAAGGTTAGAAAAATCGCGGCAAGTACAATATACTTCGCTGTTATCATTTTTATCAATTTAGAATCAATTTTACTTTAGAATTTTACCGTTGGCATCGGTATGAACCCGTTTGGTTTTTCCGTCTTTATAAAGAAGGAATCTGTAATGCTCAATAGTTTTTCCATTAGCATAATTAATCATATGATAGTTATCTTTGCCGATAGTCCAGCCGGGATATGCTGATGCGATAGATTGGGACACGGCTGATGGCGGAGGAATATTTTTTATATTTTCTACAGTGCTCATCAATTTACCGTCTCCATCCAAATTGGCGACAAGTTTTTTATTCTTTGAAGAAATTGTTATCTGATAACTATCTATATCGGAAAGGTCTACATCGTTATTCACATATACATTTCCCGCTACATAATCAATAGGGACCGCATTATAACCTTCCACAACGTAATTCGGAAAATTTGTTTCAATTGATTTAAGGACAACTTCCGGAACGTCTCCTCTTTTCAGGACAGCACTGTAAAGAACTTCTCTATCTTGTGCATAGGACTGAAAACCCAATCCTATCATCGCTAAAATTAAAATTGACTTTTTCATTTTTTTAGAATTTAATTATGATGATTTATTAAAACTTATTTTTATCAGAAAGACCGAACGCTACTTTATAAGCGCAACACCTAATTTTTTTAAACCAGCTAAAATGAAGTCTAATATTTTCGGTGTTTAAACCATTAAAAGAGATTTTTTAATGACAGCAAACCTGCTATATGAGAAAAATGTTAAAAAAAAACTTAGCGGTATTTTTTCAAAATAGTAAGAATATCCTCGATCTGGAATCATTTTATCTTCTTCTACCTGAACCCTGCGGCATTCTGCTTTCGAAAGAACGTGCCGGACTTCTCATTTCAGGCATACGCTCTATATTTTGTCTCTGGGTAGCTCTATCTACAGGAGGCATTCTCTGTTCTTCTGTATTATAAATTTGACGTCTTCTTTCTAATAATGGTGATGTTCGGACCTCCATATTTTGGTTTCGAGGGGCTTTCTCTAAAGAACGTGTTTTTCTGGCCTCCCTATTTTGATCTTGCCGATTATTCTCAATTAATTGTGAATTTCTATTATTATTGTTTTGTTGCCTGAAGTTTTCTTCTCCTGTTCTCATTGGAGCATTGTCAATATTCATCCTTCTAAAAACCGGGGGTTGCGGATGAACTACGGCTGGACGATAGAGATGTAAATTATTACCTTCTCTTTTTGCCGGTATTATTTTCGCCGCTGATTTAATTGATACAGGAGTGATTCGCCGGCTGGTGTATTCTTCAACATTTTTTAATTCCGGTCCGTGAGAATAATATTGATTATGGATAAATGTTCTGTTAAAATTATTGAGCGTGTGGATTCTATTTACGAAAGTATTATCTCTGCTTCGATCTTCAGCGAATCTGGATACATCTCTGTCATAAATATGATTTCTTCGAACAATATTCCAGTAAAAAGCATTAGGTCTCCAGTTATAATAAGCCAAACCTACATTTACAAGCGGTCCCAAAGGTGCCCAGGCATAATAATCATCGACTTCTCCCCAAGTTACCCAAGCCGGAGACCACTCATAACCGGGAATCCATAACCATCCATATAGAGGATCGTACAACCAGCGGCCATAATGAAAAGGTGCCCAACCCCAATCATAATTGGAAACCCAAGCCCAACCATCGGTGGTGTATTCCCAGCTTCCATTAGTTAAATAAGGTCGGAAATCTCCATCGACATTGGGGCTCCAGACATGCTCATAGCCTGAATACTCAATCCAGTGTCCATAGGGGGAAAGTTCATCATAAAAAGTTTGGTAGGTAATCGTTGCAGAAATTCGTGACTGCGCAGAAACGCAGGTCATGCCAAAATTGGCATAAATCGCTATAAATAATGCGAATGTGAAAACAGTTTTAAATAATTTTTTCAATGTACTCGCACTTGTGTTCTTTGTTTTCATTGTTTTAAATTATTTATATTTCAACCGCTATCAGAATATCATTCATCAACTTTTATTATTCTAAATTGTATGATCAAGCATGTGTGATTACAACTTATAGAATTACCTCTTTATTTAGACCGTAATCGCTATTGACATTCAAAGGTGAATAATTCTATACTTAAATCCATTACATAATTGTTAAAATAATTTACGCCATTCACACCCTGATTCGCAGCGTTAAATTTGGTATTTTGCCCGGTTCAGCAAGTGCCTTTTGGTCCAATTGTTTACGGAGTTCCCCATCCCAAGGGTTAAAACTGAAAATACTCCAGATAACTTCCTGAACAAATATTTCCTGTTCATAAGGCACCCAGATTTCTCTTTGATTTAAAAGAATTGGTTGGTTTATTTTCTGTAAAAAAGTTAAATGGGAGTGATTTTAAAAAGGTCTTTCAACTGTACTTTTTTCATCTGAGTTTGGTCCACAGTTAATACTTTCCAAGCTGAAGTTTCGGTAGGATTTATTTTTGGAAACGCTTTCGAATTTTTTGAAAATTTAATACGAACTACTACAGAAAATATTTTCAGCTATAGTCGGGACGCGGCTTTTTTATCTAAAAACCACTGCACTTTCTTTTGTTCTTTTATAATTAAACGAGCTGGATATTGCTTTTCTGAACCGGATTGATCTTTCAGAACATGAAATACCGCCTCGGATTTATCTTCTCCGAAAACCAAAAACGCAATTTTTCTGGCCTGATTTATCAGGGGTGCAGTCATTGTAATCCTGTACATCTCCACTTCTTTCACAAAAACGGATTTAATGGCAGCTTCAGTTTCGTCCAATACTGATGTATTTGGAAAAAGGGAAGCGGTATGCGAATTATCGCCCAGACCCAGCAGAACAAAGTCGAATTCAACTGTTTTGTTTTGAAAATGTGCTGCAATGGCTTCTTCATATTTCCGGGCAGCTTCTTCCGGAGAACCGGTCGTATTGACATTGAATATATGAGATTTTTTGATCTTCAGAGGATCAAATAAAACTTCTTTCACCATGAGCGAATTTCTCTGCGGATCATTTTCGGGAACAAACCGTTCATCACCAAAGAAAAAATAGGTTTTATTCCAGGCAATTTTATTGTGGTAGCTTTTTGATGCCAAAAGCTCATATAATTTCCGCGGTGAACTTCCACCGGAAAGCACTAAATTAAACTGTCCGCGCTTTTTAATCGCCAATTCCGAAGCATGACAAATGGTCGTAGCCAAAGCGTTCATCACTTCATCAACAGTATTGTAAATATTTAAGTCCATTTTAAACCTTATTATTTATTATCAGGCAGGTTGAACCAATGATAACCATCTTTTGCAATCAGGGCTTCGGCATTTTCCGGCCCCCAGGAATCTGCCGAATAGTTGGGGAAATTCTGTTCCTTATTTTTTTCCCAGTAATTGAGGATCGGCATAATCAATTCCCAGGCAGCTTCTACCTGGTCAGCGCGCATAAACAGCGTTTGATCACCGGTAATAGCATCGAGCAAAAGGGTTTCGTAGGCTTCCGGCGAATCTGTTTTTTTTCC
Organism: Chryseobacterium sp. MDT2-18; assembly: GCF_030815285.1. Taxonomy (NCBI): domain Bacteria; kingdom Pseudomonadati; phylum Bacteroidota; class Flavobacteriia; order Flavobacteriales; family Weeksellaceae; genus Chryseobacterium; species Chryseobacterium sp. MDT2-18. The sequence goes on from NZ_JAUSWQ010000011.1 coordinate 104,161, forward strand.
TGCCGAATAATCAAAAATAACATCTACCGTATTTAAATTCATTTCGAGCCCCGGAACTTTACTTTGCAGTTGAAAACGGATTGCCATATCGGGTTGAATACTGATCACCAATCGGTTTTGCTTTGGAGCACCGGATTCTTCCGACAGAAAAATATTGTGCGGAATTTCCCGAAACTGCAGGGTAATTGTAGAAGCTGATTTGAAAAGCCGCTTGCCTGTTCTCAAATAAAAGGGAACGCCTTGCCAGCGCCAGTTATCCACATAAAGTTTTAGAGCAGCATAGGTTTCTGTATTCGAATCGGGATCTACATTTTTCTCTTCGCGATAGCCTAAAACTTCTTTCCCTTCTATCCATCCGGAACTGTACTGGCCTCGTGCAGACATGGTTTCCACTTTTCCGGTTTCAATTTTACGCATTGCTTTTAAAACATCCACTTTTCTATCCCGAACCTCATCGGCATTAAAGTTTATCGGTGGTTCCATTGAAATAATACAGAGCAACTGCAACAAATGATTTTGAATCATATCCCGCAAAATGCCCGCATGTTCAAAATAATTACCTCGACCTTCGATCCCAATCTGTTCCGTAACCGAAATCTGAACGTGCTCCACATGATTTCGGTTCCAAAGTGGCTCCATAATAGAATTCGCAAAACGGAAAGCCATGATATTCTGCACCACTTCTTTACCCAAATAATGGTCGATTCTGTAAATCTGCGTTTCTGCAAAAATACCAAGCAGTTTTTTGTTGAGTTCCCTGGCAGATTCCAGGTCGATTCCAAACGGTTTTTCTATAATAATCCGTGTTGTCTTCGGATCATTTTCGAGTTTAGCTTTTGAAATATTTTCGGCTATCGTGCAGAAAAAGCGTGGTGCCACGGCGCAGTAATAAATAATAGAAGGCGTTTTCTGCCATTCCTTTTTATATTGATCAATCAGTTTTGCAAAGGGTTTAAACGCTGTAGAATCTGTAACATCAGCATCCTGAAAAGTAATATTTGCGGAAAATCTTTTCCAGTCTTCTTCATTGGTTTTGCCATTTCGGGAAAACTCGTCGACGGCAGATTTTAAGTCATCAATATATTTTTGAACATTCGTTTTGGTTGACGAAGTGCCAATAATTGCAAAATTTTCAGGCAACCATTTATTGAGAAAAAGGTTGTAAAGCGCGGGCATTATTTTCCGCTTGGTCAAATCTCCTGTTCCGCCGAAAATGATAAAAATCGTGGGATCTGATTTTTTTTTTGAAGTCTTTAGCATTGCTTTAATTTTTTTAATCTTTGGATTTTTTGAACAGACCTATTAATGGTTAGAAACTTCCCAATCGGTATGAAAAACACCTTCTTTCCCTTTGAGTTCATAAGTGTGCGAACCAAAAAAATCCCGTTGTGCCTGAATGAGATTTGCGGGCATTTCTTCATTCCTTATATTATCAAAATAACTCAGCGCAGAGGCAAAAGAAGGTATGGCAATCCCCTGGAGTACCGCATCTGAAACAACAGAACGGACAGAGGGAATACTTTTCAAGAGACTTTTCTGAATGGATTCGTCCAGAAAAAGATGTTTCAATTTCGAGTCTTTTTTATAGGCTGCATAAATATCTTCCAGAAATTCTGAGCGAATAATACAGCCGCCACGCCATATTTTTGCAATTAAATCTAAATTCAGATGATAGTTGAATTCTTCATTGGCCCGGTCAAGCAGATGCATTCCTTGCGCATAAGCTGAAACCATCGAGAAATAAAAAGCTTCCTCGAGTTTGGCTATATATTCTGTTGTATTAAAATCCGATTTTTCAGGATCAGGATATAGTTTTGACGCTTTAAACCGGAGGTCTTTGTATTTTGAAAGATCACGCATGGAAACGGCAATATCAATCATCGGAATCGGAACAGTCAAATCCATTGCCGCCTGAGAGGTCCATTTGCCGGTTCCTTTTGCTTTCGCTTCGTCTTTAATATCATTAAAGAAAAGATGGTGTGCCCCTTTCTTTTTGTAGGCAAAGATATCTCGGGTAATTTCGATTAAATACGATTTTAAACGGCCTTCATTCCATTTTTCAAAAACCGAATGAATTTCTTTGTCTTCCATTTGAAGTCCTTTTTTCATGACTTCATAGGTTTCAGAAATCAACTGCATCAACGCATATTCGATTCCATTATGCACCATTTTTACGAAATGCCCGGCAGACCGTTCACCCATAAAAGCCACTGTAGGTTCGTCATTGACGTGAGCTGCAATTTTTTCTAAAATAGGTTTCAGGGTTTCATACGCTTTTTTATCGCCACCCGGCATCATGCTCGGTCCTTTTCTGGCACCTTCTTCACCTCCGGAAACTCCCATTCCCACGAAATGAAAACCTTTTTTCTCCAAATCTACAAACCGTCGCTCGGTATCGGTGAAATGAGAATTTCCACCATCGATAATGATGTCTCCTTTATCAAGCACCTGAAGCAGTTCTTCAATAACAGAATCCACGATTTTCCCGGCCGGGACCAGAAGCATTACCACTTTCGGACTTTTCAGGTTTTGTGCAAATTCCTTTAAATCTGAAAAAGCATGAATGTTTTCCCGGCTCAGATGATTAACTGTATCGACTTGTTCAGCATCGTTATCATAGCCGGAACAATGGTATCCGTGATCTGCAATATTTTGCAAAAGGTTGGAGCCCATGGTGCCCAGACCGATCATTCCGAAAGAGCTTTGATTTTTATTTTGATGTTTCATCATATTATTTTCGTGTAAAATGTTCGAGAATATTTTTAGTGGTTTCAAAATTCTGATGAACAAAACTGTTCATCCCCAGCTTCCTGGCCGCATTAACCAACATGGGGCGGTCGTCAAAATAAACGCATTCATCAGGTTTTACCTGCGTAATTTCTAAAGCGGTCCTAAAAATCCGCGGATCGGGTTTCCGATAGCCGACATAACAGGAAGAGAAGAATCCATCAAATAATTCATGCAAATTAAACGTACGGATTCGATACTCATTAAGCTCTCTATTTTCATTACTGATGGCAAACACGGGCAAATCGGTGCTTTTTTTCCAGCTTTTAAGCCAGGATAACATCTGTGGCAATTCGAGTGATTGGGCATACATAAATTTTTTGAACTCCTCTTTTGTAAAATCGCGGGGATTTTCAAATATTACAGTGTCCAGATATTCATCCAACGAAATACTGCCAATTTCAAAAACATTGTAGATGAAATTGTGCAGGATATTCATTTCGGTATAATCAAAACCAAAAACGTTTGCCGCTTTCTCACGTGATTCATAATCCCAACCGTTGGTTAAAATCACCCCGCCGATGTCCATAAAAATAACTTTTATTTTAGATGCTTCAAAATCGGTCATTATTTTAGCTTTCTTTATGTTTTTTACTTTCGATGCTTTTCATCAATTTATCATAGGCCTGATTAAATTTTTCTATTCCTTCGTTTTCGAGTTTATGGGTAATTTTATCAATATCGATTCCCGTTTTCACCAGATCCTCCATTGCTTTATTCGACTCATCAAGCTCTTTGGTCAAAGTTTCGGCCACTTTTCCGTGATCACGAAATGCATCGATGGTTTCCATAGGCAACGTATTCACCGTGTCTTTTCCGATAAGACTTTCCACGTACAGAACATCGCTGAATGACGGATCTTTTGTCCCCGTACTTGCCCAAAGGACGCGCTGTCTCTTAGCCCCCTGTTCTTCTAATTTTTTAAAACGCTCACTGGAAATCATTTCTAAATAAATCTGATATGCTTTTTTCGCCGAAGCGATTGCAATTTTACCTTTTAGATGCTGTGCATCTTTTTCTTCGAGCATAGGATCGACCATTACATCGATTCGACTTAGAAAGAAACTCGCCACAGAGGATATTTCCTTGATTGAATTCCCTTCTTTGAGGCGGTCTTCGAGTCCGCCCATAAACGCTTCGGTTATTTCGCGGTAGCGCGGAAGTCCGAAAAGCAGCGTGATATTAATATTGATTCCTTCCCGTAAACATTGCCGAATTGCTACTAATCCTTCTTTGGTTCCGGGAATTTTTATCATGACATTTTTTCGGTTCACCCGCTTCCACAGTTCCCTTGCCTGCTCGATGGTTGCGTCTGTATCACGCGCCAGATAGGGCGAAACTTCTAAACTTACAAAGCCATCTGTACCGTTGGTTTTATCATAAACCGGTTGAAAAATATTGGCCGCCCGCTGAATATCGGCAATAGCCAAATCGAAAAAAATCGCAGGATTATTGTCTTCCTTTTTCGAGAGAATTAAAATATCTTCGTCATAATCTGCACTGCCGCTGATGGCTTTTTCAAAAATGGAAGGATTTGAAGTCAGGCCACCAAGATCATCATTATCAATGAGATCCTGCAATTTGCCAGAGTCCATGATTTCGCGGTCGAGCAAATCGAGCCAGATACTCTGACCTTGTTTTTGTATTTGATTTAATGGGTTCATTTTGTGTGTTTTTTAAATTGTATATCCTTGAAATGTATAGCGGAAAATGTTTACATTTTCATATCTTGTTTTCGATGTCTCTGATTTTTTTCAACCGCCGGAGGTGTCTTTCAGCACCGATAAATCTGGCATTTAAGAAAGCCAGAACCAACTCCTCTGCACTTGCATAACCTGTAATTCGACCGCCAAGACAGATCAAATTCATGTCATCATCTTCTACCCCCTGATGCGCAGAAAAACATTCTGTAATCAGCGCGGCTCTCACGCCCGAAACCTTATTGGCAGCAATACAGGCGCCTACTCCACTTCCACAAATAGCAATCCCACGGCAAACTGCTCCTGACCCAACTGCTCTTGCCAAAGGAATAACGTAGTCTGGAAAATCATCGGTGTCATCCAGTTCTTTTGCTCCAAAATCGATGGGTTCAAATTGGTTTTTTATTAAAAAAGCTTTTAAACTTTCTTTGAGTTCAAAACCTCCGTGATCGGCGCAAATTCCTATTTTTAATGATTCGTTGGACATCGTTTTTCATTTAATTTGGTGTGGTCAATAAAAAGTGCATAATAGGATTAGAAAAATCTCAGAGCCTTTTTTAATTTATTTAAAACCACAACATTCACAAAAGCAATACCTTTTTTTAAGTTTTTCGATAGATCAGGAAAAGGAACTTCTGCAAAAAGTTTTTTTTGCACTGCTGATATTTCTCTTTTTTAATTATTTTTTGCGGCTTAATGGTTTAACTATTACCGGCCTCTCAGTCTTTTTTCAAAAGCAAATTCCGTGCTCTTTTCAATACGTTTTCGACGGTAAAACCGTATTCCGTCATCACTTCATCTCCCGGTGCCGATTCACCAAACTTTTCGATGCCGATAACGTCGCCGTCATCGGTTGTATATTTCATCCATCCAACAGGAGAACCGGCTTCTACCGCTAATCTTTTTCGGATATTTTTTGGAAAAACCTTTTCTTTATAGGCTGCACTTTGCCTGTCAAATAAATTCCAACAAGGCATGCTGACTACTCTCGCCTGAATATTTTCTTTTTTTAATTCTTCCTGAGCGGCCAAAATCAGTTGGACTTCTGATCCACTTGCCATTAGAATTAAATCCGCTTCGCCTTCTGAATCAGAGAGAATATAAGCTCCTTTTTCAAGATTTTTAGCTTTGCCATATTTTCTCTGATCGATGACCGGAATTCCCTGACGGGTTAAAACAAGACAAACCGGACCGTCTGTATGTTCGATGGCGACGCGCCAGGCCTGAGCAGTTTCATTGGCATCTGCAGGACGAATTACCGTCATATTGGGAACTGTCCGCAATCCTATTAATTGTTCCACCGGTTGATGCGTTGTACCGTCTTCGCCCAAACCGATACTGTCGTGGGTAAAAACCATAATGGGCCGGATTTTCATAATTGCCGCCAATCGAAGTGGCGGTCGCATATAATCGGAAAATATCAAAAATGTAGCGCCATACGGAATCAGATAATTACTGAGTGCCATACCATTTAACACTGCTCCCATCGCATGTTCGCGGATTCCAAAATGGAAATTACGGCCATCCCGGTGCTTTACTGAAAACGACTGATATGCATCAAGATTGGTATCGGTAGAAGGCGCAAGATCTGCGGAACCTCCAATCATCTGTGGAAAAAATTCTGCGATTGCGTTCAAAGTCTTGCCGGAAGCTTTTCTCGTGGCCAGTTCCTCACCTGCCTGGAATACCGGAAGTTTTTTCTCCCATTCTTCAGGTAATTTTCCTGAAGTAATGTTTTCATATTCTTTGGCAAGTTTTGGATGTCTTTTTTTGTAACCTTTGTACAAGAGGTTCCAATCTTCTTCTTTTTTCGCTGATTTCTTGCCGGCTTTCCGGTAAAAATCTAAAACCTCGTCGGGAACAACAAAACTTTGATCGGGATCAAATCCGAAATTTTCTTTTACCAAACGGACTTCATCTTTTCCTAAAGGAGAACCGTGAGCCGCTGCAGTATTGTGTTTGTTGGGACTTCCATATCCAATAATACTTCTTACTTTTATTAATGAAGGACGGCCGGTTTCTGCTTTTGCATTTTTAACCGCTTTCGAAATTGCCTCTAGATCATTGATATCAGGTATATGTTGAACATGCCATCCGTAGGCTTCAAACCGTTTGGAAACATCTTCATCAAAAGCCAAATCGGTATCCCCTTCTATGGTAATGTGGTTGCTGTCATAGAAATAAATTAAATTCCCAAGGCCGAGATGACCGGCAAGAGAGGCTGCTTCCGCGGAGACCCCTTCCATTAAATCACCATCACTGCAAATCGCATAAATTTTATAATCGAAAATATTAAAATCCGGCTGATTGTAGCGGTCTGCCATATACTGTTGCGCAATTGCCATTCCGACGCCATTGGCAAATCCCTGTCCCAAAGGACCGGTTGTGACTTCGATTCCGGGAGTGAGTCCATATTCGGGATGACCAGCAGTAATGCTGTGTAATTGTCTGAATTTTTTGATATCCTGAATCGTAATTTGATATCCGGTCAGGTACAAATAACTGTACTGCAACATGCAGGCATGGCCACAGGAAAGCACAAACCGGTCGCGGTTTGCCCACTCCGGATTTTTGGGATTATAACGCATGGCTTCCGACCACAAAACATGCCCTAGCGGCGCGAGCGCCATGGGTGTTCCGGGATGCCCGGAATCTGCTTTCTGAACGGCGTCAGCTGATAAAACCCTAACGGTATCAATACTTTTCTGAATTAAATTTTCCTTTTCCATTTTTTATACTTTTACTTCTTCCTTTTTTTCCTGGTGTTGTTTCGTTTCTTTGGCTTTTGTAGAAATTAAGATGACTCCCAGAGGTCTCGCGTAACTAAAATAGTTGATGACCCAATCGATAAATGTGATGATTTTATTGCGGTATCCTGCCAGGGACAGTATATGAACAAACATCCATATAAACCATGCAAATACGCCCTGAAATTTGTAATGCGGCAAATCGACCACGGCTTTATTTCTTCCAATGGTCGCCATCACTCCTTTGTTATGATATTGGAATGGTTCCATCGGTTTGTTTTCTATTTTCCTTACAATGTTTTTCGCCAAAAACGCTCCCTGCCTTTGTGCTACAGGCGCCAACATAGGCAACCCCTTCGGATATTCGGATGTAATACATGCGGCAACATCGCCAATAGCAAAAACATTTTCAGTTTCTAAGACCTGATTGAATTCATTGACGGCGATACGGTTTCCATCAACGATTGTACTTTCCGGAAATCCTTTTATAGGCGAACCCCGAACGCCTGCTGACCAGATTACAGAATCGGTTATGAAATGAGTACCATCATTAAGCTCGATTGTACTGCCGTCATAACTTTTTACCCTTGTATTAAGAAATACATTTACCCCGAGTGCTTTTAGATATTCCAGACTCTTCACAGAAGCTTCTTCGGACATATTTCCGAGTAATTCAGAACCTGATTCGTAAATATTGATACTCATTTTTGAAAGATCCAACCCAGGAAATTCTCTGGGAATGATGTATTTTTTCATTTCTGCCAAAGCTCCTGCCAGTTCGAGACCAGCTGGTCCGCCACCTACAATAGCGATATTCATGTATTTTTCTACAGAATCTTTTTGATCGCTGGCCATCGCCCTTTCTAAATTCCGGAAAATATGATTTCGTAACTTCAAAGAGTCTGGGACCGATTTCAAAGGCAATAATTCGTCTTTAACCGATTCAAAATTGAAAAAATTATTTTCACTTCCTGAAGCGATTACAAGAAAATCATAATCAATTGTTCCAATGGAAGTCAATACTTTATTTTTAGCAATATCGACTTCGGTTACTTCAGCCATTCGAAAACTGAAATTTTTGTAATCGATAAAAATACGTCTTACCGGATAAGCAATACTGCTGGGCTCGAGCCCACCTGTAGCCACCTGATACATTAAAGGCTGAAAATTATGGTAGTTGTTGCGATCAATCAAAAGTACTTCAACAGGTTTTCTGTGCAATGCTTTCACGAATTCTATACCACCAAAGCCTGCACCGACAATTACTATGTTCGCTTTTTTTGACATTGGAAATTTTAAATATTATTTTTAAATTAAATATCAATTCGTTTTCGTATTTTCAAAAAACAGAAGTATTGGTAAAGAGGTGCGCCGACTTATTTACGGTCTTTTATTTAGAACATTATCGGTTTTTTAAAATAAAATTGAGCATAATAAAGGTAGTATTTTATTTACAGATCGATTTACAAAACCCAATACCTGATTTACAACATTCACACGTAAATGCTATTTTAGGTGTTTTTCTACAAAAAATAATGAATATTAATTAGTAATTAATTACAACCTAAGAGCAGTTATGCTATTTATTTTTAAAGCAGTTTACTTGTTTTTATAGCTTTCTGAATTTATTTTTCTTGCTACTGGAATCGTTAAAGTGAGGAGTTTTTAAGGTGCAGATTCAGGAAAGTAACAGCGAACAAAAAAATAACGGTTGCTCTGTTTACAGAAAAAACCCCTAAAAAGGATGACTACAAAAGCCTGAAATGAACGGGTAAAATACGCTAAAAGAGGGGTACGGACTAACACCAACTTTAATCATTAAAACAACTGTTAATGCTTTTAATAATATTGATCTCATTTGCAGACAATGCAATTAATGCAATGATCAATACCGATAATCCACCCCCCAAATTCCGGTGAACGGCAGTTTAAAAGCATGTATTACCCCTCCCAATCCGCATCCATTTAAAGCCCATAAGGCTGTTAAACGTTCTACAGTTCTGGTAGCGTTTATTCCATTTGATTTTAAAATCCTTCCTGCTGGCTCTTTTTCCTGAGGTTAATTGAATGGACCCAGACCCCTCTTAAAACCCACAAAAAACTAACAACAAAACAGTTATCTTTTAAAAACAGATAAAAACTTTTAAAAGCAATTTCTGTTGAAAAGAAAATCTGTCTGAAGTTATAATTAACCCGTTCTTAATTTAGATGAGCCCGAAGCATCCAGGCGGTTTTTTCGTGATACTCCATCAAGCCGGTAACGTAGTCGCTGATTCCTTCTGCTTTCAGTTTATCTGCCATCGGTTTTATATTTTCTCTTAAAAAGATGATGATACTTTCGTGATCCCGCAATAATTCAGCAAAAAGCGACTGGCTGTCATTCTTGTCGAGAGGCTGCTCCGAAAGATGGGTGAGCTGAAGATATTTATGAAGTTGTGCCGGCACATAATGTCCCATACCGCGGATTTTTTCGGCCACCGTATCCACGATTCCCTGCTGGTCATTATATAATTTTTCAAGATACACATGCACGGTATGAAAATCAGGACCTTCGATATTCCAGTGCGCATTCAGTGTTTTGGAATAAAGTAGAAATTCATCTGCCAGTATTTTTGATAACTGATCGGTAATTATCTGCTTGTTTTCTTCGGAAATTCCGATGTTTGCATTTTTCATTTTATTGGTTTTTAAATTAATATTATTTGTAGGTGTTTTTATTTTAATTAAAGTAGATACAGGCTTATCATTGGATTAAGAATGATTAAATTCAGACTCATCAAAAACGGGACAGTCTTTTATTGTTTCAGTTATAATATTAACCATAACCTTGGCATTTCCCCACTGAATCTCATTAATGGCGCTGGTTTTAATCAAAAGTTTTGTTCCGCCAAACCACTTGTGAGTATCTACAACGAGGTAAATAATTTGCCATGTTGTATCATCGAGAATAAAATCGCTCACGTGTCCAAAATCGCCATCAGCCGTATGAATCTGATAACCTTTTATTTCCTCGGTACTTCTTAAATGAAGATCACCTTTTTCATCCTGAGCATCGATGACAGGATCATTATCCATTACCGCTTCCAAACCGCCGGCATAAAATCCACTGCCATACCATTCCCAGTCGTAATGCCCATATAGCGGCACCGTTTGCTGCCGGGAAACAAGCTGATCCGTACCGACATCCGGGCTGGTTCTTATTTGTTCCGTCGTAAGATTTGTCCGAAACACTTCTGCCTTTGCATCGCACTGTTTAATGGCTTGCGGAACAATAAGCACCTTCCGGTTAAGCAGCCAGTTTCCTGTTTCTATGATAAGATACCGGATCAGCCAAGAAGTTTCCTCAAAGTAAAACTCTTCTACTCTTCCAATATCGCCATCTGCAGCTTCCATCCGGAAGCCAATTAAACTTTTAATATTGTGCTGCATCGCTATTTTTTTTAAAATTTCTGATTGTGAAACTGCTTGGTTCTTCGGTTATTTCTCCAGGCAAAAGGTTTTTTAAAAAAAATATAAAGTAGTGAACGATGTTTCTTTTAAATGTCCTTTTGCAACTTCGCCAACTCTGTAAAAAAAGTTGGTGCGCGGTTTTTTTTCATTTTAATAAATTTTTGTCGCTATTATTCAGGTTCATTTATTTCATAACATTAAAGTTCTAATAATCAAACAGATCAACCATTACACAATTTCGTAAAGAAATTATACCATTCCCACCTTTACAATACATTCTATCTGTTCCGCAAGAATAGGCCTGAAGATGTGCGTTCGCCTGCTTTTCTTATCGGGCTTTTTTTAAAGTAAAGAGTTAATCATTTACTCATTTATCGGCTTTCCATTGAGCAACTATATTCACCACGGCGCGCTGCAGCAGCAATTTTCGCACGGTGACTCAATAATTTCTGTGCTTCTCCGACATTGGACTGTTCTCCTTTCCAGGCATCCAATACGGGCTGCTGAATGGCTCTTGCAAAAGAAAAAGCAACGATCCATGGGAGCATGTCTTTAAAATTTGTATTGATGGCATTCAGATGTTCAGCGGCCAGCTGAGGCGATTGTCCGCCGGATAAAAACGCAATGGCAGGAACCGAAGCAGGAACCGAAGAACGCAGGCAATTGACCGTTGCTTCCGCAACTTCATCAATACCGTTCTGTATCGGACAACCTTTGCCGGCAATAACCATATTTGGCTTTAAGATGATTCCTTCTAAATCAATTTTAAACTGATACAACTGATGAAAAAGGGTTTTTAATACGTTCTCTGTCACTTCATAACATCGCTGAATAGTGTGATCTCCATCCATCAAAACTTCAGGTTCGACAATCGGTACTATCTCTGCCTCCTGACATAAAGCTGCATATCTCGCCAAAGCATGAACATTGGCTTTAATACAGGCGTCGGTCGGAATATTGTCACCGATTGTAATTACGGCGCGCCATTTCGCAAAACGGGCACCCATTGTTTTGTATTCCTTTAAACGTTCGCGCAAACCGTCTAAACCTTCTGTAACCAATTCATTTGGAAAGCCTGCCAGGGATTTAGCGCCCATATCGACTTTTATTCCCGGAACAATTCCGGCATCCATCAGCACTTTCGCCATTGGTTCGCCAGAATCGGTTGTTTGACGGATGGTTTCATCAAATAAAATAGCACCACCAATGCTTTCATTCAAACCGGTTGTAGTCACAATGAGTTCGCGGTATTTACGGTACATCTCACTGGTTTTCGGAATTCTGGCTGCTTCAAAACGTTTTTCACAGGTTGGTGTACTTTCATCCATCGCAAGAATACCTTTACCATTGGCAAAAATCTGGTCAACCGTTTCTTTTAATATTGATGTATTCATATTTTATATATTTAAGGGTTTGTAGTCGTCCAATTTTACCACTCCTTAGAAAAATATTCCCTGACAAAATCGTGCTCCTGATTCTCCGACATTTTATCGGTTGGTATTACCTCAAATTTTATTTTAGAAAAAAGATGATTCTTACCTAAAATATTCACTAGTTCATTTTTAGCTTCGGTAGGACCAAACAATAATACACTGTCATAATTTCTGATGATTTCACCCAATTCTTTGTAATATTGAGAATTATCGTGCTGCTCTGTGTTATGCAGCGTCTTTTCGCTTATATCGGGAGATTCTACTTTTTCAGCTTCAGTAAAATGTGAAGTCAGCACCTTTGTTACCATAGGTTCGGCATATTCCATCAAGTGGGCATGCGAATGATCCATCCAGATGCCTAATCTATTTTTTGTTTCCATTGTTGTTGAATTTTTTATGATTTTTAAAAATTATTTTGCCTTTTGCCGTTTCTCCGTCGGTTAGCCTTTCGAGTTCCCTCATTAAATAGGTATAGGAGATTCCATGAAAACCGTATCTGCGGATCCCCATTTCATAATAGCGTCGGGGAAGAGTTAATAATTTTGCGATCCTGGGCGCCAACTTTTTTTTGGCGGCTCAGCAACAACAGTGAAACTGAGCTGCGTATTTGCAGTTCCAATATTTTCTATCGCACCAAAAAGCATCTGCTCAAGTGGTTTCTGAATTCTGTATAAAGAAAATTTGATGCAGGACGAACCTCCATTAACAGATAATATCATGGTATATCATTTATACTGATTATTCCTTTATCCGCTCTCTAATGCGTAAAATCATCAAAATCGTTATCTTCCTTCATGGGTTTAGGATAATCATTGTCTAATTCTTTCTCAAATTCTTTTTCATCTTTTTGATTACGGATGATAAGAAATACAATTAATGCAATTGCAAAAATTCCAAATATTATTAAAATTAACCAGTTCATTGATTTTGATTTTAAGTTATTTTATTGCTGACAAATAAACTTTATGCTGAATATTTCTGATTTAAAAATCAATTGTCACCGTAAAAAACGGATGGCTCTCCCTCACAAACGGGGAGTATTCAAAACACGGTTTTTTCACCAAAACGATATTTGAAGCCTGCGCGATAACGCGTATAAAACCTTTCAAATCCTAACATCATAAAGGTAGGATTTCAACTTACTACGGGAATTATACAATCTGATCTATAACTTACATTATTCTCACTTGGAAAGTTTATCATTCACGGTAAAAAGTGGCAGCATTACACTAAATGGCGTTTGCTTTCGTCGGATCTTCGGTTTCTGTTAAGTAAGTTCGCGAAGACTTTACAATAGTACTCATTACGGACATTATGATTATTTTAATGATTTACGGTGAGTCTTCATTTAATGCTTCAAATCCCCTGAAATGGCGCCAGTACCGTTTGGGCGGTCTTCAAAATGGTCTTGGTGTCGTTGTCATCAAGTTTTTTGTTTGACAGAATACGCTCTTGAATTTCATCGGGAATTATTGGACTGCTTAAGAAGTGCATCTTCCGCCTCCTTCGTTTTTTCGATCGAAACAGTATCCAAAAGACCTTCTTTTAAAGGAAGAAGAATGAACATCTGCCGGAAGCAGTTAGTTGCGGAAACGGTTCCTGCTTGAGACATTGGCGGATCCGTTTACCGTGTTCGATGGTTTTGCGCTTATTTTCATCAAGTCGGGTTCAAAGCGGGCAAAAGTTTCCAACTCTTCAAACTGCGCATACTCCAGTTTCAAATTTGAAATGGCGGCATACGTTTCCAACTGGGATTTATCACCTACAAGCGACACCCATTTGCCCACGTCCACCGCCCGCATAACCCATAACTCAAAAAATTTTAGAGAGAGATAAATCTGTCCATCAGTAATGGAAATTAAATTCGTAGGAATATAAGCGGAAATATTCTGGGCTTCGATTTCGATAATGGGGAATGCAGTAATGGAGCCTCCTTTTAGTCGGTCACTTAAATGAGTTGCCCATTCCAACAGTCGGGAATGAATGTAAAAAACATCTCCGGGGAATGCTTCACGAGCCGGAGGTCTCCTTAACAACAAAGTCAGCTCACGGTATGCTCGTGCATGATGGATAGGATCATCATAAACGATAAAGTTGCCATCAGCAACCAGAGAATCAAACAAGTTACGGACAAAGAAGTTCGTTTTGGCTACAAAGATTACCACAAAGAAGGTCAGAAAAAGGAAATGACTTTATCGATTACTGAATTTGCGCGCAGATTCAGTAATCATATTTTGCCTCGACGATTTGTGCGGATCAGGCATTACGGAATCCTGAGCAGCAGCGGGAAACGCGGGAAACTGCAGAATTTACAGTCAGATTTAAACATCCGGATTCCGGAAGCAAAACCCAAAACTTTGCTCAATAAATGCCGCTGTTGCAAGGAAGGAAACTTGGTCACCATCACCATTTTCAGGCAGCGGGGACCGCCGCAGGACTTTCTTTTCGTCACCCAACCTTTGTCTGCGAAATAATCTTTGCGGGTAAGGGAATCTGTGTTCTGCAGCGAAGAAAAACCGCAGAAAACCACTTCCAAAGGCTACGAAACGCCACAAAAAAAAGCAGTCCTTCTAAAAAACTGCTTTGTGTATCTAAATTCTAAAAACGAAATCCCCATAAGAGGACCATTATGCTGCTGAAAAGCTACCAGAGTTGGAGTTTACCCTGAGGCTCTCGAAGGGTTCAACAGGCTTTCATTTCTTGTCTTGCAGACAAAACGAAAGCTTAGTTATTATGCGGCGTTCTTTTACTTTATTTTTTTGAATTTATAGATAAAATTTGATTTTGGTAATGAAACTGGAATAAGTAAAACTGCCGACTCATCAATTTCAGTTCCGGTAACAATCAATTGGTCTAAAATATTTTTTCCTAATTCTATTTTTTTAATTTGAATTCCACCAAGTAAATATGGAACCCCAGAAATTTTAGATTTATTTGAAATGCGAACAAATCCGTTTTTTTCAATTTTATACTTGTAGTTTACTTTTAAATCAGCATTATCTTGAGATTTAAAAATAAAGACTAAATCATCATTATTTACACTGATCTCGAAACTTTTGTAATTAATATTTTCTTTTTCTTCATTATTAGAAAAACCATTAAAAATTGAATATGCATTATTGTAATTTCTAATTTCTATATTTTCAGGATAAATTTCATAACTACCTTCTAATTGTTGCGCAATCGAAATTGCAACGATATCATTGCCTTCATATTTTTTGATACTTCCGCAACTCGTTAAAAATAGATTGAAAATTAAAATAATTAAAAAACTTCGCATAATTTTAAATGTAGTTTTGTAGAATGACGCATAACGTTTTGGGGCTTTGCGATGGTGGGGCAATCGAAGCACAAATCTTCAATTTTGCACAAAAGTTGAACTGAAGAACTACCGTTGAACTTTGCAGTTTCGCCCCACTATTGCAAAACCCTTGTTCAAGCAACACCTTCGGTGAGCGGTAACTGCTTTTCAAAAATAGTCTATTTATTGTAAAATCTCAACTTTACCTTTCATTTAAAAATTT
>NZ_JAUSWQ010000012.1:0-105850 GCF_030815285.1 Chryseobacterium sp. MDT2-18
TATGGATAACTTTTTTACGCTTCGCTTAAAGTTACCCACATTTCTAAACCAAATCAACAACAACGACAACATTTTTTTTACACACTTTTTAAGACACTACCGTCATCCCCTGGGAATCCCCCAGGAATCCCCCACGATAAAGCATAAGAAAGCATTAAATAAGAGACCGGCAGATTTGGTCGTTTTCGGCAAATCCGGCCGTTTCCGGCGGAAAGAAACCGGTGTAGGAAATAGAACAGTCCGTTATTCGCTTTTCAGCCGGGAATTTTTTAAAATACTGTTTTGTGATAAAAAGTGCGCGTCAAGCGAACAATCTATAACTGAGCTCCCTTACCAGGTTCGGATTTGATCCCACGATGGAGTCGTGCGCTAAACCGTCAGCAACCTTGCGCATGGATACTATTATCAAACAGCCATCAGATTAACAATTTAAAAACGTTGAAGGTGCAATCGTACAGTAGTGGGAGGAACCACGGCAATTGCGCGGCCTGGATTTCAATAGAAACAGAACAGTACAGGACACTCAGGAAACGGCTGAATCCCGTCACGGGTACGATGAAAATCTGCGGTGGCCATGGACTTTTTGTTAAAAAACCTTTGCACCGTGAAATCTTAGATAGTGCCTGGTCTTTAGGTGAAAACCCCGAACTCAAGGTACACTTCAAGGCCCGTTCATCTATTTCACAATGCCTTTTGCTTCATTTAATTGCATTGCCACTATTTTTTCCAGTTGCAATTTTTTAAAAGCAAACCATTCTTCTCTAAAATCAGAGTTGTCGATTGAATTCTTAAAATTCTGAAAGGGCTTTTTGTTTTCTAAAATACTTTCCAGTTCTGCTTGATACCGGGTGTCATTTAGCTGGTCAACGAATAGTTTCATTATTTTAAAGGATTCCTTGCTTTCTACAACCTCTATTTTAATGAAATCCGGCCTGTTTTTCTCAACCGCCTGTAGCTCATCTTTAAAGCATTCCTGAAATTCCTCTTCATCAAAAAAGTTTGAAAAGTTCGGAATTGAAATTATTTCATGACTTGTGGGATGATAATAGCAGTCATTTCCGCAGTCCAATTCCTGTGCAATTTCTGCAATTGCTTTTAACATGGAATATTCCATTTTTTTTAAAATTCAATAAGTTTATTTTACCATTACCATATTCAGTGAAGATCCTACGGATCCTTTCGTGCAGGTGATTTCGGTTCCGTTCAATCACCGAGGAGAAGCAGTCTTTCAGAATAATGATTTCGCCTCTGCGGCCGGCACTCACAAATAACTTCGCTCCGTGCTGTATTTGACGGAAAATTCCAGTTATGCTTTTGGAGGAGTTCCTTCTGCGTTGGCAACAACTGCATCAATCTGGATCAAAGCATCTTTCTGTAAAGCGGAGACGCCCACTGTTCTTCTAGCAGGAATACCGCCAGGGAAGAATTTTTTGTAAACTTCGTCTACGGCATCCATATCTGCAATATTTTTAACAAAGATATTGACTTTAACGACATCTTCCATAACGTGGTTGATGCTTTCGACGATGGCCTTGATGTTTTTTAAACACTGTTCCGTCTGTTCTTTTATACCACCGGCAACCAGTTCACCCGTTTTCGCATCCAAAGGCAGTTGCGCTGAAAGATGATTGTAATGAGAAAAAGCTACGGTTTGTGTACTCAGAGAACATTCAGGTGCATTTTGAGTGTTATTTGCCCAGATAACGATTCCATGTCTGTGCTCTACGGCTTGGGGAGGAGTACCGTCTCCGTGTGACACCACTGCTTCAATCTGGATTAGGGCATCCATCGGTAAGGCTGAAGCGGCAACTGTTGTGCGTGCAGGAACATACCCTACAGTTCTGGCAATCGCAGAGTCTGGGAAAAATGTGGAGTACACTTCGTTTACGGCATCAATATCTGCGAGGTTTTTAAGGAAGATATTAATTTTGACAATATCGTCAAAAGGAACATCGATACTTTCTAAAATCGCCTTGATATTTTTCAGGCACTGGGTCGTCTGCTCTTTTACACCGCCAGCCACCAATCTGCCCGATTTCGGATCGACTGGTAACTGAGCTGAAAGGTTATTGTAGTGAGAGAAAGCGACCGCCTGCGCAGATAAAGTACTTACGGGCGCATTGGGCGTATTATTGGTCAGTTTTATAAGATCTCCGGATTGTGGTGCGTCTGGAATGGTGCCTTCGCCGTTCGAAATAAGAGCTTCAATCTGAACCAGCGCATTCATCGGTAAGGCTGCCACGGCCACTGTCGTCCTTGTCGGAACATAGGTTGGGAAGAATGTTTTATAAACTTCGTCTACAGCATCAGCATCTTTGATGTTGGTTACGAATACAGTGATTCTTATAAGATCGCTCATCACATGGCCGATACTGTCTACAACGGCCTTGATGTTTTTGAAGCACTGTTCTGCCTGCTCCCTGATACCGCCGGATACCAACGCACCTGATTTCGGATCGACCGGCAATTGGGCCGACAGGTTATTGTAATGGGAGAAGGCTACCGTTTGCGAGTAGGGACCGATTGCTTTTGCAGCATTTTCCGTATTTCTTGCCAATAAGGAATTTACTTTTGAACTCATCTTTATCAATTTAGTCGGTTAATAAATAATGTGAGTTACGCTTTAATTTAGCTTGAATGGCGGAAATTAAGCGCTGCGCTCCATCGTACAAAATTACTGTAAAATCTTTTTAAAGAAATGTCTGAAAACCATAAATTTTACCGCCGAAGCAAAACTTTATGATATTTTAAGTAGACGTTAACATACTGCATGTCTTGTCTTTGCATACAAAATAAAAGTTTATTTATTGCCTTTAGTAATGCAACGACAAACAAAGATTTCTTTATACTTTTAAGATCAACCAGGACGATAAAGCTTATTGGAGTAAGACAAATTCACGAGAAAGCATGAGAAAGCATTAAATAGGAGATCGCCACATGGAGTCGTTTTCGGTAAATCCGGCCGTTTCCGGCGGAAAGAAACCGGTGTAGGAAACAGAGCAGTTCGTTCTCCCTTTTTCAGCCGGGATTTTTTTTTAAAATACTGTTTAAAAGTCTGTTTAAATTTCATCAAAATTAATTTCCCCAACCCTTACTTCGGCTTCGCTCAGCATAAAAAAGGGAATAATTTTGATGAAATTTTCAGAGAATTTTCCACCTTTTAGGTTGGGGAAAAAGAAAATATTTTTTGTAAGCAAATGTAAACAGGGCTCTAAAATTCAATGTTGTTATCGCGGAATTTTTTTTGGCCATCGAACCGGGTATTTTGTTCTTTTTTGCAAAAGTACGGTCATGAACTCCTCATGAACTATCCATGAAGTATCCATGAAGCATCTATGAAGCATCTAGGCATTATGACATTATCGTCAGTTGGAGGGTGAAAGGCGGAAGAGGTGATCTGCTCACAGCGCCTAAGTATAGCAGTGCTAAGGAAGCTTTTAGCCAGGCGGCACCCAAGAGGTAAAGAAATATACTGTAAGTCAACCGCTTAACTATAAAATTAATGGACTGGTTATGGAGTTGTTATGGAGTTGCTATGGAGTTGTTGTAGATCCGGTAATGGAGAATTAACATACGATGACTGAAAAGCAGTTCAAAATACCGGATGATTGCCCCGGCAACAGAGGAACATGCCAATTCATTTTTATAAAGATATAAAAAATTCCCCAAGTTTTCACCTGGGGAATTCCAATTATTTTTCCTCACCCTAAATCCTTCTCCAGAGGAGAGGGACTTTTTTTGTGGGGATTATTTCACTTCTTCGAAGTCAGCATCCTGAACATCTTCGCCTCCTGCATTTCCAGCAGGATTTCCCTGTGCCTGGTCAGCACCTGGCTGTCCCTGGTTGCCTGCAGCGTACATTTCTTCAGAAGCAGCCATCCAAGCAGCATCCAAAGCTTCAGTTTTCGCTTTTACGCTCTCCATGTCTTTCGCTTCGAAAGCGGCTTTCAATTCTGTATGCGCAGCTTCAACGGCCGCTTTTTTATCAGCAGATAATTTGTCACCAAATTCTTTCAGTTGTTTTTCAGTCTGGAAGATCAATCCGTCTGCTTTGTTGAATACTTCAACTTCTTCTTTTTTCTTCGCATCCGCAGAAGCATTTTCTTCAGCTTCACGCTTCATTCTTTGGATTTCATCATCTGAAAGTCCTGAACTTGCCTGAATTTTAATTGACTGTTCTTTTCCGGTTCCTTTATCTTTGGCAGAAACACTCAGGATTCCGTTGGCATCGATATCGAAAGTTACTTCGATCTGAGGAACTCCTCTCTGAGCCGGTGGAATGTCTGATAAATCAAAACGCCCGATTTCTTTATTGTCATTAAACATTGGTCTTTCTCCCTGTCCTACTCTGATAGAAACTGCAGGCTGGTTGTCACTTGCTGTTGAGAAAACCTCTGATTTTTTAGTCGGGATTGTGGTATTTGCGTCAATCAGTTTTGTAAAGACAGAACCCATGGTTTCAATACCTAATGAAAGTGGCGTAACATCTAATAAAAGAACGTCTTTCACATCACCAGTTAAAACTCCACCCTGAATCGCAGCTCCTAACGCTACAACCTCATCCGGATTCACTCCTTTTGAAGGGGTCTTACCGAAGAATTTCTCTACCTGCTCCTGAATGATTGGGATTCTTGTAGAACCACCCACTAAAATTACCTCATCGATATCTGAAACGGAAAGACCAGCATCTGAAAGGGCTTTTTTACAAGGCTCCATAGAACGTCTTACCAAATCAGCCGCCAACTGTTCGAATTTTGATTTGGTCAAAGTCTTAACCAAGTGTTTCGGACCTGTTGCAGTTGCGGTAATATAAGGAAGGTTAATTTCAGTTTGTGAAGAAGAAGACAATTCGATTTTTGCTTTCTCTGCGGCTTCTTTTAATCTTTGAAGCGCGATTGGATCAGCTTTCAAATCAACGCCTTCTTCGGTTTTAAATTCGTCTGCTAACCAGTTGATGATCACATCATCAAAATCATCACCCCCTAAGTGGGTATCACCGTTGGTGGATAATACTTCGAAAACACCGTCGCCCAAATCAAGGATAGAAACGTCAAAAGTTCCTCCACCCAAATCATAAACTGCGATTTTCTGGTCTTTGTGATTTTTATCTAAACCATAAGCCAATGCTGCTGCGGTAGGCTCATTGATAATTCTTTCTACTTTTAAACCGGCAATTTCACCTGCTTCTTTGGTAGCCTGTCTCTGTGCGTCATTAAAATAAGCAGGAACGGTAATTACGGCTCTTGTTACTTCCTGTCCCAAATAATCTTCGGCAGTTTTCTTCATTTTCTGAAGAATCATTGCAGAGATTTCCTGAGGGGTATATTCTCTGTCGTCGATCTTTACTTTTGCGGTATCGTTAGGACCAGGTACTACTGTATAAGGTACTCTGGAAACTTCAGATGCATCATCTTTAAAGTGGGTTCCGATAAATCTTTTAATAGAATATACGGTCTTGGTCGGATTGGTTACCGCCTGTCTTTTTGCAGGATCTCCTACTTTTCTTTCACCGTCTTCTGTAAATGCAACGATGGAAGGAGTTGTTCTTTTGCCTTCTGCATTAGGAATTACTACGGGATCTTTACCTTCCATTACAGCGACACAAGAATTGGTTGTTCCTAAGTCGATTCCAATTATTTTGCTCATTTTATTTATATTTTTAGTTGTTATTAATGTTAATTTTTACAATCTGTACTTCTCCAATTTTATACCAAGGGAAAATTTATGACAAATTGACAGATTGGGTGCCGTCCCAGAAACGAAACGGAACATTTATATTTCTCACTTCTCATCAGAATTGCACAGATCGTTGATGAGAAGAAATATATTTTTAGAGCCTGTTTAAATTTGTGTAAAAACCACAAAAGGCACAAAAGGGATATTCTTTTAAGCTTTTCAAAGAGCAAATAAGGAAACTGTCCTAAAAAGTTGTGTTTTTTGCTCTCTGGAGTGTTTTCTTTTTAGATTTTTTTTGCTCATTTTGCGGTTTAACTATTTTAATCATTTTTAAACAGGTTCTTAATCCTCATTCCGGATATGCATATTGCGTTTCAGCAAAACATAAATGACACTGATTTTTTCACAAAAAAAAATAACGTTCTGTAATACTTATTTTTTCAAGACCAAAATACTTTTCAAAACTTTATCACCATACAAAATGTCACAGCGCTTCATTTATTAGATTTGATTCTGACCCAGAAACAAAAAAGACACCTTACCCGGTAAGATGTCTTTAATTTTTAATGAAGCGGTCTGTTATTTTTTAAGCGTCATGATATATTCCACCATTTTCTTAGCATTTTCTTTACTCATGCCCGTGTGTGGTGTCATCGGGATTTCTCCCCAGTTCCCTTTTCCGCCTTCAATAATCTTGTTGGCAAGCATATCAAGATCGCCTTCTGTATATTTATCTGCTACTTCCTGGTAAGAGGGCCCAACAAGTCTGGCATCAACTTTATGACAGGTTAAACAATCTGCTCCTTCGATCAGAGCCAGCCCTTCATTTTTACCTGCTGCCGCAGAATCTACAACTTTCACTACAGGTTCCTCCTTCATTACATTGCTGTCCATATTGGGATTGCTTTCTTTCTTGTTACATGCTACCAGTGCTAAAACGCCGCAGATTACGAGATACTTTTTCATTCTTTTCTTATTTTAAATATCAGTTAAAATTTTGTATCACAAATTTGACGATAATTATCATACGGTATATATGATTACAGTCATAACGAGAATCAAGCAAACGGTAGTACTTTTGAACATACAAAAAAATCAAAACAATGAAATTAGTAAAAACAATTGCCCTGGCAACGCTTACCTTCGCCTTATTCTCTTGCGGAGGAGACAAAAAAACCGATTCAATCCCTTCAGGTTCTGCTGAGACCGGAGCTGCCGCCACCGAGAACGAAAGTTCAGCTGAAATGGAAGCAAGTGCCGCCAAATATGACCCGAACAGAGGTCTTGGTAAACATGAAAACGTTGATGTAAGTAAGTTTGATCCGGCAATGGCTGCTGCAGGTAAAAAAATAGCTGAAGTAAAATGTACTTCCTGCCACAAACCAACCGACGAAAAATTAGTGGGTCCGGGCTGGCTGGGCGTTACAAAAAGACAGACTCCGGAATGGATTATGAACTTTATCTCTAATCCAGACCCGATGATCGACGTAGATCCTGAATTACAGAAACAACTGGAACTCTGTTTGGTGAGAATGCCAAATCAAGCCCTTACAGATACCGACGCCAGAGAAGTTCTCGAATACATGAGACAGATCGACGGCGCCAAATAATACCTCCTGATGATGAATGGTAAACAGATTCTTATTTACCATTCATCTTCTTTTCCTTTCTATTCCGAAAGAATTAATCAATAATATATGAAAACTTACAAGAAAATTGGACTCGCAGCTTTTGCTGCGGTGAGTATTGTCGCATGTAAACCTAAGGGTACGCAGACTGCTGTATCAGGCGATGCTGCGGAGAAAGTGTATGTTGCTCCGGGAAAACATGATGAGGTTTACAACTTCGTCAGCGGTGGTTTTAATGGGCAAATCAGCGTTGTCGGGCTACCAAGTGGCAGAACTTTGAAAATCGTTCCCGTATTCTCTGTACATCCGGAAAATGGTTATGGATTCAGTGAAGAAACAAAACCGATGCTCGAAACTTCCCACGGGTTCGTGCCTTGGGATGACCAGCACCACCTTGCCCTGTCACAGACCAACGGAGAAATTGACGGCAGGTATTTATTTGCCAACGCCAATAACACTCCGCGTGTTGCTAAGATTGACCTGACCACTTTTAAAACAACAGAGATTATTGAAATCCCTAACTCTGCAGGGAACCACTCCTCTCCTTTCTTAACGGAAAACACAGAATATGTCGTTGCCGGAACCCGTTTTGCCGTACCTGTGGACGGACAGGGCGATGTCCCAATTGAGTCTTTCAAAGAAAATTTTAAAGGCTACCTTTCTTTTATCGGAATTGGAAAAGAAGATGGAAAAATGGACATTACGTTCCAAATTGAAGCTCCGGGATTCAACTTTGACCTGTCGCACGCCGGTAAAGGGAAATCCCACGGCTGGTTCTTTTTCTCCTGCTATAACTCCGAACAGGCCAACACGCTTCTGGAAGTAAATGCTTCTCAAAACGAGAAAGATTTCATCATGGCCGTCAACTGGAAAAAAGCTGAAGAATATCTGAAAGCAGGAAAAGCCAAAAAAATGGCGGTAGAATACGCGCACAACACCTTTGACGAATCTACCCAAATGGCGAAATCTGAAATCTTAAAAGAAGTATCTGTTCTTTCTGCTAAAGAATTAAAAGACATCTGCTATTTAATTCCCTGTCCAAAATCTCCGCACGGTTGCGACATTGATCCAACGGGGGAGTACATTATTGGTTCCGGAAAACTGGCTGCTTTGATCCCTGTTTTCAGTTTTGATAAATTAATGAAAGCAATTGCAGACAAAAATTTCTCAGGTGAATTTGACGGTATTCCAATCGTTAAATATGATGCCGTTTTACACGGTGAAGTTCAAAAACCGGGTTTAGGGCCACTCCACACCGAATTTGACGGAAAGGGAAATGCCTATACCTCGATGTTCGTTTCTTCTGAAGTCGTGAAATGGGATATCGCAACCTGTAAGGTTTTAGACAGAACTCCAACGTTCTACTCTGTAGGTCACTTAATGATTCCAGGTGGAGATACTAAAAATCCTTACGGAAAATATCTGGTTGCTTATAACAAAATTACGAAAGACCGGTATTTACCAACGGGTCCGGAATTAACGCAGTCTGCCCAGCTGTTTGACATCAGTGGAGACAAAATGAAACTGCTCCTGGACTTCCCAACCATTGGCGAGCCGCATTACGCGCAGGCAGGTCCGGCAGCTTTGTTTACGAAAAACCAGATAAAATTCTATAAACTGGAAGACAACAAACACCCGTATGCGACCAAAGGTGAAGCTGAAAGTAAAGTAGTCAGAGAAGGAAATAAAGTTCATGTTTATATGACTTCTATCCGCTCTCACTTTGCACCGGATAATATCGAGGGCGTAAAAGTAGGTGACGAAGTTTACTTCCACGTGACGAATCTGGAACAGGATTGGGATGTGCCGCACGGATTCGCAATCAAAGGTGCACAAAATGCCGAACTCCTCATCATGCCGGGAGAAACCTGTACCCTGAAATGGGTTCCCCTAAAACCGGGAATGTATCCGATGTACTGTACCGACTTCTGTTCTGCCCTACACCAGGAAATGCAGGGATACGTAAGAGTATCACCGGCTGGCAGCAATACCCCGCTTATCTATTCACTGAATAATAAAAAGGACAATGCTCAAAGCCCTGTAAAACAAGGTGAAACCAAGTAAAAATCAGGAATAAAGGGCAGTTTTTACTGCCCTTTTTAATTTAAATAATTGAGGTCATTTACTGAAAAACAGTATACCGTCACTTTACTGAATCCATCAGCAAAAACTTAAATACCTTAAAAAAAACAAAATGAAAACAAACGCAATCCAAAAATGGAGTAAAATACTTCTTATCCTTTTGGGCATCGGATTAATTGTTGCGATTTTTGTGCCCATCTGGTCCATCTATCTCAACGCGCCACAATATCCGGAAGGCCTAGCGATGTTCATCCACGCCGATAAAATATCCGGAGAATACGCAATCATTAACGGTCTGAATCATTATATCGGGATGAAAGAAATACACGCCGACGAATTTTGGGAATTCAAAATCCTGCCTTACGCATTAGGAATTTTTGCACTTCTCTGTTTTTTGGCCGCTTTCTTGAACAGCCGGAAACTTCTTTATACCCTAACCGGCATCTATTTACTCTTCGGTGTAGGATTCGTATTTGATTTCTGGCGGTGGCTCTACGATTACGGCCACAACCTGAATCCTCATGCAGCGATTATCGTTCCCGGAATGTCTTACCAACCTCCACTTTTCGGCTATAAACAATTGCTTAATTTTGAAGTATGGTCTTATCCCAATATTGGAGGCGGCATCATGATTGGCGCTGGTGTTATTTTGATTATCTTAGCATTGATGGAAAACAGAATTGCTAAAAAAGCAGTTTGAGACCTTCCATTATTTCAACTTATTATCTATTTAAAAAAATTAAAAATTATGAAATTATTAGGAAGATTATTTTTAGCAGGCAGCATGATTGCTTTGACCGCATGTACGAAAACCGGACCCCAGGAAATTGCGGTGGGCAAAGACCAGTGCGACAACTGCAAAATGACCATTACCGAGCCTAAATACGCTACCGAATTAATTACCGAAAAAGGCAGACTTTATAAATTTGATGACATTCACTGCATGGAGGATTACCAAACTTCTAATCCCGAAACCACCGGTAATGCAAAAGCATATGTGGCCGATTTCCCAAGTGGAGCGTTTATAGAAAGCAATACGGCCACTTTTATTAAAGGAGGCGACATTAAAAGTCCAATGGGCGGAAACACACAGGCTTACAAAGACAAAGCCTCTGCAGAAAAAGCAGCGACCGAATTACACGCAACCCTACTCCAATAACAATCTGCAAACTTGTAATCCCCCAAGGATCGCAGTTGGTATGAAATATGAAAAATAAAATATCCTGTTTACTGTTTATACTTTTACCGGTTTTTGCGTTTTCCGCACTTTTAAAAGTCGGTAAAAACGGGCAGTACAAAACCATCAGACAAGCCATTGCCGCCGCAAAAAACGGCGACACTATTTTCGTGCAGAAGGGCCATTATCGGGAAGGAACCATCGATATCGAAAAATCATTAACCCTGATCGGAATAGACCGACCGGTAATTGACGGAAACCTCGACGGAGAAATCATCACCTTTAAGGCTGACCGTATTACTTTGAAAGGATTTAAACTGATCAACAGCGGCAGAGACGAAATCAAAAGTGTGGCCGCCGTGCATATTTACACCAGCGCCGATTCGGTCATCGATAATAATATTTTTGAAAATAACCATTTCGGAATTTATGTTCAGAGAGGATTGCGCTGTTTGATCAGCAATAACAAAATCACCAGCAACCGCGGCACTTCTGAGGAAAGCATCGGCGACGGAATCCATCTTTTGGGAAGCCGCGAAATTTGGGTGAAAAACAATTACATCAGCGGGCACAAAGACGGAATTTACCTCGAAAAAAATGCAAAATGCTTCGTCTATCGCAACCTTTCCCGACACAATCTCCGGTACGGGCTGCACTTTATGTTTTCCAACGACAGTGTTTACACAGGAAATGTCTTTGATAATAATGAAGCCGGTGTGGCCGTAATGTACGCCATGAATGTGAGTATGTACCACAACAAATTCATCAACAACTGGGGCGACAGTGTTTTCGGACTTTTATTAAAAGAAATTTCATTCAGCAAGATCAAAGGAAATACCTTCACCAACAACACCACCGCCATATTTGCGGACGGCGCCACTAAAATCGATTTTTACAATAACCAGTTCGAAAACAACGGGTGGGCGATAAAAATCAACTCAAACTGTATGGAAAATAAAGTCATCAGAAATAATTTCATCAATAATACTTTTGATGTCAGCACCAACGGTTCTACCGTGATGAACGATTTCCGGTTTAATTACTGGGACAAATATGAAGGCTACGATCTGAATAAAGATAAAATCGGCGATGTGCCCTTTCATCCGTTGAGTTTATACTCGGTTTTGGTGGAACAGAATCCATCGGTGATGCTGCTCTTCAGAAGTTTTATGGTAGACATGCTGGACCGGACGGAAAAAATAATTCCGAGCTTGACGCCTGAAAGTTTTGTTGATGATCAACCGCTGATGAAACCTCTCCGCTTTAAAAATAATCTGTAGGATTTTTATTTAAAACTTTGGCAAAAGAAAAATTTAATGAAAGTTGATGTTGAAAATTAACATCTCAATGATATGATTGAAATTAAAAATTTAACGAAGAAATTCCAAAAGTTCACCGCCCTGAACGGGATTGATTTATCCTTTGAAAATGGCCATTCCATCGCACTAATAGGCCCAAACGGCTGCGGAAAAACCACCATGATTAAATGCATTTTAGGTTTAAATGTAGTTGAAGAGGGCGATATTTTGGTCGATGGCAAAAGTGTAAAAGACGATTACAAATACCGGGAAAACATCGGCTATATGCCACAGATAGGACGATATCCCGAAAACATGACCATCGAGGAAACCATTAAGATGATCAAAGATACGCGCAAAAACAGCAGCGATTATCTTGACACTGAACTTCTGGAAGCATTCGAACTTGAAAATATCTACGGTAAAAAAATGCGGACGCTTTCCGGCGGAACCACGCAGAAAGTAAGCGCCGTACTCGCTTTTCTTTTTAATCCTAAAGTAATTATTCTGGATGAACCTACCGCCGGCCTGGATCCACTGGCGACAGAAATCCTGAAAAACAAAATCATCAAGGAGAAAAACAAAGGAAAACTCATCATCATCACTTCTCACCTGCTGAGCGAACTGGACGATATCATCACCGAAATCGTTTTCATGAACGAAGGCAAAGTGGTCGTGCACCAATCCGTAGAAGATTTGAAAAAGGAAACCAATACCGAAAAAATTTCCGACGGGATTATTTCGATCTTAAAAGCAATGAAAAAATGAACAAAATAGCCCGCTTTATTTTATTTGACATTCTAAAAAATAAAATCGTGATTCTTTATACGGTTTTACTTTTCATTATTTCCTGGTCCGTTTTAGGACTGGATAATAATTACACCAAAGCCACGCTGAGTTTACTGAATGTGGTCTTGCTGGTGGTTCCGTTAGTCAGTATTATTTTCTCGACGATTTACGTTTATAACAGCAGTCAGTTTATCGAATTGCTTTTGAGCCAACCCGTTCCGCGCGGCAAGGTTTGGTTCAATCTTTTTCTGGGACTTGCTACGGCTCTTATTTTAGCATTTTTAATCGGATGCGGGATTCCGATCCTCTTATATTCTTCGATTGCGACCGGGATTTCTTTGTTGATAACGGGTGTTTTTCTGTCGGTGATTTTTACTTCATTAGCGATGTTAGCCGCCATTTTCAGCAGAGACCGCGCCAAAGGAATCGGGATTTCAATTTTCATCTGGATGTTTTTCGCCATTATCTACGACGGGATTTTATTGGTCTTAATGTTTCAGTTCGCCGATTATCCGATTGAAGGCATCATGGCCACATTGGCGGCAGTTAATCCGATTGGACTTTCCAGAATTTTTGTGCTGCTTCAGTTAGATGTGGCCGCGATGCTGGGACAGGCCGGTGCGATTTTCAGACAGGTTTTTGGTTCAGGCGGCGGCATGGTAATATCCATCATCATCTTAGGAATCTGGACTTTGGTTCCGTTCTTATGGTCATTGATTATGTTCAATAAAAAAGATCTGTAAGTATTTTAGAACGCTTTATAAAAACTGATAAAACTCACCTAATTAATTGTTTGATATGTGATTACAGTCATAGCAGCTTACGGATTTTTCAGCTTAATTTTATCTCAGATTAAAAAAACTGATTCAATTTCAATTTTTAAAAATTAACCCATAAAATAAAAGCTATGAAAAAATCAATGATGATGCTCGCACTGATTGGCCTCACTTTTTCTTCCTGCTCGAAGAATGAGACAATAGCAGCAGCGACTGAAACCACAGGCACAGAAGCGGTCGGCGGCGGCCAGGAAGCAGTTGTGGATAATGACAGCGCTCCCGACATTGTGAAACTGGCGGTGAGCAATCCGGATTTATCGACTTTGGTAAAAGCAGTACAGGCGGCAGGTTTAGCGACCTCTTTAAGCAACGCCGGACCTTTCACCGTTTTCGCACCTACCAATGAAGCGTTTGCCAAACTTCCGGCAGGAACTCTAGATGATTTAATGAAACCTGAAAACGTTGAAAAATTAAATGACATTCTGGGTCACCACACTTACGTAGGAGTGATAAAAACCGATCAGCTTACAGATGGTCAAAGTCTGGGAATGGTTGACGGAACCCCCATCAGCATAAAAATGGTCAATGGAAAACCGGTGGTGAACGGTACCGTAAATATTATCGCATCTGTTCCCGCGTCCAATGGAATTGTTCACGTTGTTGACAGCGTCATCTTACCCAATTAAGGATCGAATAAGTTGTTTAAATTTAATTAATGTTTTGTTCAGCTTCCCGGAATTCAGTTTCAGGAAGCTTTTTTAGGCCTTCCTTTTTAAATTGAATAGGATGATTCCCAGCGAAATCAACATTAATAGAGAAACCGCCAACAGTATTTCCGGGGTAAAAGGAATTGAAATATATTTAATCGATAAAATCCCCATCAATCCAAGGACAGCTTCATTTAAGAAAATCCCGAGAAGCAGCAGTTTAAGTCCGGTAATCACAGGTTTGGTCATTTTGAAAACGTTGGTTGCCAAAATCTGGTTGATCAGAAATACCGAAACACACATTAATAGAATTAAGTGCAGATAGGCAATCACTACATTCCGGAATCCAAAGGCAAACTGACTCAATGCCGGTATGGTAGATCCCAACTGCAAAAGCGTTTTCGCGAAGAATGCAAAACCGACATACATTAAGACCAACCTTTGTAACGCAGAAAAATGAAGAACCAGTTTCGCCCAGTTTCTTTTGACCAATAGATACAGTTTGCCCGCTCCGAATGTTTGTGCAACCGTCGCCAGGACAATCGCGATAAAAATCCAAAGGGGGATTTTCATCCAAAGTACCGAAAGTCCAAAACCAATTAAACAGCCTGTAAACATCAGCCAAAAAATCATTTTGTTTTCCTGATCAGAAATTTCAGCTCCGATTTCATTTAGTGAATGAATGAGTAATCCTATACAGCTGAAAATAAAAAATCCGTTATACTGAAAATGCAGGTAATAATAAGTGGAAGCCAGATATAAATTTTGGGGCATATTTCCTGAAGCCATCATATAACTGAGTCCAAAAACGCCGACCGAAGAAATAACAGAGAAAAACAATCCTCCCAAAAACCACGGTTTTGCCAAATCGTGATTATTCCGCAAATCTCTCACTAAGAAAAAGAAGAAGACAAAACCAGTCAGCAAAGCGGCAGTTGAGGCGGCAATGGATGCCCAATAATAGCCATTATAAATAAAACTCGGAATCATCGCGTACGCCGACACCGCATTGACAATCAGTAAAGCATGGTATTTTTTCAACTGTTGTTCAGAAAGAATCCCGTGCAAATACCGGATCATCAGCACATAAATAATCTGTGTAATCCAACCGTAGAAAGCGAAATGAGAATGCGCTTCCTGCACATGTTTCTGATCAACTATCGGCAGTGAATAGGCGATTTTATATCTCATCAAAACACCCAGTACCGCAACGATTAAAAAGTTAAGAACTGAAAACCGAAGCCAAAAAATAATATTCTTCATCCTACAAAATTATGCTGAAAAAACAGATTACGGATATGACTCCCGTCATGATTTAAATGAAAATTTTACCGTTAACAATCTCAAGTTTTCCCTCTTTTTCCATCTTTTTAATGGTCCGGATAACAGTTTCAATTCTCAAGCCGGTCATGTGGGAAAGTTCTTTCCTGGTGTAATTAATCATTATTTTTTCGCCGTCGCAGCCATTCTCACTTTTAAAATCACGCAGCTGCAGCAGAATGCGGTCTTCCGGATTAAACAAAACAATCTGCTTGAGTAAGTGACTTTTTTTAATGGATTTTTTAGCGATAGAAACCGTAAATTCAAAGAGTTTTTCCGGGTGTTCTTTTAAATAAGCAATCAGGCGCTCGCGTTCAATTTTGATGATTTCCACTTTATCAGAACACACTTCTATGTTTCCCGGCACAGGCTCATTTAACAAAATGGCAGGTTCTGCAAAAAAATGACCTTCTTTCACTTTGTGCTGCAAAAGTTCTTTTCCTTTTTCCGTTAAATTAAAAACAGAAAGTTCGCCATGTTTTAAATAAAAAAAGCATTGGGAACGGTCGCCCTCGTGTAAAATAATATCCCCTTTGTAATATCTTTTAGATTCTGCTTTTGTGGTGCTTATTAAATCATCGTCCAATAAAAACTTCATGTTATATCTTTGTAATTCCTTCAAATATACCAAAGTTTTAACAAACTTTTAGGATAATATTACTACAATTTAATCAAAAAACCGCTGAAAACCCATTAGGAATCTCTATTTTTGAATTCATAATTAAAAAAATGTCGAATCAGTTCAATCCAAGAGATATTACCTGGCTTTCTTTTAACGAGAGAGTTTTACAAGAAGCTATGGATGAGTATGTTCCGTTGCATTTGCGGATTCGTTTTTTGGGAATTTTTTCCAATAATCTGGATGAGTTTTTCCGGGTTCGCGTGGCCGGTTTAAAACGGGCGATGGATTTCAAAGATAAATTCATCACGGAATCCTTTTATCAGCCGCCGACCAAGATTCTGCAGAAAATAAATGAAATTGTAATCCGGCAACAGCAGAATTTCGCGAAAACCTGGAAGAAAATTCAGGTTGAAATGGCCGACCAGAAAGTCTTCATTAAAACCGCCAGGAATTTAACCTCCGCTCAGAAACAGTTTGTCACTTCCTATTTTGATGAAGTGGTAGAAAGCAATGTCATCCCGATTTTATTGCATGACAATTCACCCATGCCCTATTTAAGGGACAAATCTCTTTACTTAGGAGTGGCGATGCGGAAAAAAGAATTTCAGTACGAAAGCAAATTTGCGATTATCGAAATTCCGTCGCGAATCGTCGGACGGTTTGTTTTACTGCCTTCGGCCGTCCCCAACGAAAAAAATGTCATGTTGTTAGAAGACGTTATCATTTACAATCTGCCGCACATTTTCTCTTACTTCGGCTATGAAGAGTTTGAAGCGCACTGTTTTAAAGTAACGAAAGATGCCGAATTCGATTTGGATAATGACATCAAAACCACGCTCGCCGAGAAAATAGAAAAAGGAATAAAATCCCGGCGCAAAGGAAAACCAACGCGTTTCACTTTTGATAAATTAATGGACAAAGCGCTGCTGGAATTCCTGATCAGAAAACTTCATTTAACAAAAAAAGACAGCATTATTCCGGGCGGGAAAATTCATA
Source organism: Chryseobacterium sp. MDT2-18 (assembly GCF_030815285.1). Lineage (NCBI taxonomy): Bacteria > Pseudomonadati > Bacteroidota > Flavobacteriia > Flavobacteriales > Weeksellaceae > Chryseobacterium > Chryseobacterium sp. MDT2-18. The sequence goes on from NZ_JAUSWQ010000012.1 coordinate 17,072, forward strand.
ATTTCCGGCATTTCATGGAGTTCCCCGATGTTTTTGAAACCTATAAAAAACCGGTCGAAAGAACCTCTTTTGACCATCCTGAACTGGTAGGAAAAAGAATTACCGATGTGATTCAGAAAACCGATATTCTGCTCACTTTTCCCTACCACAAATACACTCCAGTCATCGATCTGTTGCGGGAATCTGCGATGGATCCCGACGTGAAGTCAATTCAGATTACGGCGTACCGGTTAGCGAGCAATTCCAAAATCATCAATGCCTTAATTAATGCGGTGAGAAACGGTAAGGAAGTGACGGTGATGCTGGAACTTCGCGCAAGATTCGATGAAGAAAACAATCTGAAATGGAAAGAGATTCTGGAGCAGGAAGGCGTGAAGGTTTTAACGGGGATTCCGAATAAAAAGGTTCATGCGAAACTTTGCGTCATTAAAAAAAGAGCCAACAATAAAACCCTTCAGTATGGTTTTGTAAGTACTGGAAACTTCAATGAAAAAACGGCAAAAATTTATGGTGACCATTTGATAATGACTTCTGACCGGGGAATTATGGCCGACATCAACAAAATATTTACCGTTCTGAAAAAACCAAAACAGGACGTGATTCCCGCTTTGAAATCCTGCAAAAATCTGGTGGTTTGTCCGGAATTCATGCGCGAGAAAATCATTGACCATATTGAGAAAGAAATTGAAGAAGCCAAATCCGGCAGAAAAACTTTAATTATCATTAAAGTCAATTCCCTGAGCGACCGGGATTTAATTACCAAACTTTATGAGGCTGCAAAAGTAGGAGTCGTGATCAAAATGATTGTACGTGGGATTTACTGCGCGATTAATCAGAAGGATTTCAAACAGAAAATCCAGGCCATCAGCATCGTTGATGAATATCTGGAACATTCCCGCATCATGTATTTTTACAATAAAGGTCATGAAGATGTCTATATTTCCTCTGCCGACTGGATGACCCGTAATCTGGATTACCGGATTGAAGCCGCCGCAAAAATCACTCAAAAAAACCTAAAAAAAGAAATCAAAGACCAACTGGAAATTCAGCTGAGCGACAATGTAAAAGCCAGAATCCTCGACAAGAAAATGGCGAACGAATATGTAAAAGCCGACACTAAAGAAATACGGTCGCAGATTGAAACTTACCATTATCTGAGAGATAAAACATCGCAGGAAAAGTAAGGATAAGAATCTGAATGTTCAGAAGTTTTCGTGGTATAAAAAATAAACAATACCTTTGCCCTGCTTTTAGAAAAGGGAATTGTGTGCGAATCACAAACTGTCCCCGCAACTGTAAATCACCATTAGTGAAACTGCGATACAACCACTGAGCAATCGGGAAGGTGCAGTTTTGTGAAAGTCAGGAGACCTTACTGAAAGTATTATTATTAAACGCTTTCGGAGGAAGAGTCGTGAATTACTGAACTTTCAGTTCTGTTTTTTTACCTGCATTTTTTCCGATAAGTCATCTTTAACCTAATTATTTTTTATGAACAAAAAATTAATCCTGGTTGGAGCAATGCTTGTCGTAAGTTCAAACATTATTGCCCAACAGGAAACCACGATCGATGAAGTAACAATCGCTTCAAAAACACCACAACAACTTTACAAAACCGGAAAAAATGTAAAACTGATTTCCCAGGAGGATCTTCAGAAATACAAAGGTCAAAATGTAAACGATGTCCTCGACCAAGTAGCCGGAATTCAAATTACAGGAAATTTCAACAACGCTCAGGAGCCAAAATCAATGAAAATCCGCGGTGGGAAAAGCGCCAATGTTTTAATTTTAATTGATGGAATCCCTTTGAAAGACGTTACAGGAAATGATTACAACGCGGCTGACCTTCGGCTTTTGTCTTTAGAAAATGTAGAAAGCATCGAGGTTTTAAATGGAGCATCTTCTGTGTTGTACGGTTCAAATGCTACGGTTTCGGTCATCAATATTAAAACTAAATTTTCTTCGGTGGACAAAATTCAGGGAACTTTAGGCGCAAGAGCCGGTTCTTATGATACGTTTGCGCAAAACTTGGGACTGCGCGGAAAACTCAGTCAGTTCAATTATCAGATTTCCGGATTCAATGAAAAATCCGAAGGTTTTTCTTCTGCTACCGGCGAAAATTTCGATAAAGACGGTTTCGAAAAACAAAATATTAATGCCAATTTTGGCTTTAAAACTGATAATTTCACGATTAATTTGAATGGAGGATGGAATCATCATTTGTTCGATTATGATGAAGGCGCTTTCACCGATGGAAAATACCGGGGAAATGATGAGCAGAGTTATGCCGGAGCAAATGCAAACTTTAAATACAACAAAGGTGAAATCACCTTCAATACAAGGTTTTCCGGAAATGAAAGATTAGGACAGAACTTTGTTTCAAACGGTTACCAGGACCAATTCAGTTATTCTGGAAGAACTTTTTTCTCAGAACTTTTTAATCATTATACCTTTTCTGATCACTTCAGTTTTATTGTAGGACTACAATATGAGACACAAAAATTGGGCGCAAAATCTCTTCCATGGGGTGGAAATTCGATGCAGGATGATTTGATTATGAACGATACCAAACTCAATAATTTTGATGTTTTCGCAACGGCAAACATCAATTATGAAGGTTTAAATCTTGATCTTGGAAGCAGAATGACCGATCATTCCAAATTTGGAAATCATTTCGTGTACAACATCAATCCGTTTTATCTGCATGAAATGGAAAGCACCTATTTCAAAGTAGGATATTCCTTTGCGACCGCTTTTATTGCCCCAACTCTTTACCAGAACTACGGTTCGCTTCCTTACACTTTACCGAATTCTGACCTGAAACCTGAACTCAACTCTTCACACGAAATCGATCTGAGTTTCGGAAAAAAAGACAGAAGTCTGAATGTTACCGCAAGCCTTTTCCAAAGACAGGAAAAAGAAGCTTTTGCTTATCAAACAGTTGATTTTGTTACCTATGCAGGGCAATTTAAAAATGTAGGAGACAATAAAGTAAAAGGTTTTGAAATCGCCGCAGATTATCGTTTCAGCGAAATGTTTAAACTGGGCGGAAATTTCAGTTTCGTGGAAAAAGAAAAAGAAGAAACCATGCTCCGTCAACCGAAACAAAGGGTAAATTCTTATCTTGAAGTATCACCTTTTTCGACCACAAAAATTAATTTCGCTCATCAATTTGTATCGAAAAGAGCTGATGCTTATTACGACGCTACTACTTTTTCCAACAAAAATGTAGAGTTAGAAAGTTTCAATTTATTTAACCTCAATATCAATCAGAATATCATTAAAAACGTTGATGCTTTTGTAAATATCGGCAATCTTTTTAATACTTCTTATGTTGATGTTATTGGTTTTAATACCACGGGAAGAAATTATACCGTTGGTGCTCAATATCAATTTTAAACAGATAAAAGACCTCAATCAACTTTGCCAAAGTTTCGAACTTTGGCAAAGTTTAATACCATCCTAAAAAATTGAAAATCCAAATTTCCCATCTCTAAAGGGAGTTGGATTTTCAATTTTCAAAGAGGTCAATGTTTTTATTTAGAGCCCAAGTCTTTTTGTTGATAACTTCATGAGAGAATTTTCCACCCTGTAGGGCTGGGGGAAGAAAATTATCGGACTAAAAAACAGTTCTACAAACTTTACCACAGATTTTAAACTTTGGCAAAGTTTTTTTTGTTTTTACAAAGAGAATTTATTGCAGAATTAATCCTAATAATTCCCCTTCGCGAATCACGAAACTTTTCGCTTCTTCTTTATCGTTTCCGATTTCGCCTTCCAGAATGGCTTCTTTCACTTTCTCTTTTAAAATCCCAATTTCTCTGCCGGGCTGTATGTTGAACATTTCCATAATTTCCTCGCCTGAAATGGGTGGCTGAAAATTCCGAACCTGATCTTTTTCTTCAACTTCTTTAATTTTCAAAGCAACATATTCGAAATTCTTTTTAAACTTTGCCTGTTTTGAAGAATTCTTGGTCGTAATATCGGCTTTGTTCAGAATAAATAAATCTTCCAGATCTTCGCCGGCATCAAACAAAAGTCTACGCAGCGCCGAATCAGAAGTTCCATCATCCACCAGCGCAATGGGTCTGGAGGATAACTTCACTAATTTCTGAACATATTTCATGTCGGCTCCGAGCGGAAGTTTTAACCGGTAAAAAATATTTTTCACCATTTTTGATCCTAAGAATTCGTGGCCGTGAAAAGTCCAGCCCGTTCCGTCAACAAATTTTTTGGTTGGCGCTTTTCCGATATCGTGGAGCAATGCTGCCCAGCGAAGCCAAAGATTTCCTGTATTCTGGCAAATGTTGTCAACGACTTCCAGCGTATGCCAGAAATTGTCTTTGTGCGTTTGTCCTTCTACTTCTTCAATTCCTTTCAATGCGGTAAGTTCAGGAATGATGAGTTGCATTAGACCGGTTTGTTCCATTAATTTCAACCCCAGAGAAGGTTTTTCGGAAAGCATAATTTTATTGAATTCCACCATGATGCGTTCCAGCGAAACAATTCTTATTCTTTCTGCTTCCTGCTGAATGGCTTTCAGAGAATTTTCTTCAATTTTGAAATTTAAGGTGGATGCAAACCGAATCGCGCGCATCATCCGCAAAGGATCGTCTGAGTACGTTTGGCTGGGTTCAAGGGGAGTACGGAGGATTTTTTTCTTAATATCATTAATTCCGTCAAAAGGATCGATCAGGTCACCGAAGTTTTCTTTATTTAAAGAAATCGCCAAGGCATTAATGGTAAAATCCCTGCGTTTCTGGTCGTCTTCCAAAGTCCCGGTTTCTACAGAAGGCTTTCGGGAATGCTCAGCATAACTTTCTTTGCGGGCACCTACGAATTCCAAATCCAGTCCTTCATGTTTGAACATTGCAGTGCCGTAATTTTTGAATACAGAAACTTTCAGTTTGGGATTAATTTCGTGTGCAACAGCTTTTGCTAAATCGATTCCGTTGCTTTCTGTAACAAAATCAATGTCAGTGGGTGTTTTTCTTTTCATCAATAAATCCCGCACATAACCGCCAACAATAAAAACCGTTTGGTTGTTTTTCCCGGCAACTTCTGAAATAATTTTAAAGAGTTTCAGATTTTTATTTTGATTGAGATTGATGTTCATAGCTATTCTTCGACAATTTCTGCAAAGATAAAGCTTCTGATTTAATCAGCCGGTATTGAAGAACTACGGCAGATTCAAAAAAAGTGATCACCGGTAAAAAACCGCAGTATTGAGGGGTTAATCTACCGTTGGGGAATTATTTAAAAGCCAGTCATCAATTTCTTCTTCTAAATATTCGGTCTGTAATTTTATCGCTTCCATAAAATCATCGGGTATGTTGGCTGTGTCGGTATTTTCCAGATTCCATAATTCGTCAGACATCAGTTCGTACTCGGAATATATTCTTTTGAATCGGGGGCTGTTTTTCTCTAATTCCTCAATTTTCTTTTGTTGAGGCGTAAATTTTCGGTAAGGTCTTTGTGTGGTCATGTTTTTTCGTGATTAAATTTTTGACTGGTTTATAAAACTTACTTCTGGTCTCAGACTCCATTAACTCATTAAAAATGAAAAAGTTACATTCACACATCTCTCTTTCACAAAATAAAAGTAAACAATATATCAAAGCGAAAAAATATTTTAACAAGTTTTTCTGATTGTTTAACATATAGTTTTAAATTTGCAACAATTAATATGAAGGAACTTTTACTCAAACAAAAACAAGTATTACTTTTCGTGATCGCGGGAGGGCTCAGTGCTGTCATAGAAATCGGTTCATTTAAAATATTCAGCGTATATCTGCCGTTGATTTTTTCCGGAGAAAATAATTATTACGGGATCCATTTCCCACTAAGCAATATATTTTCAACGAGTTGCGGAATTATCACTAATTATTTCCTGAGCATCTGGTTTGTTTTTGAGCGCGGCAAACATTCAAAACGCAAGGAATTTGCTTACTTTATGTTTGTTTCTTTTTTCTCAACTTTGCTGAGTTTAACTTTCTTCCAGCTTTTCTTTAGATTTGCGTTCAAAGAGAATATCGATGTAGGATTCTTCGTTATCAGCCAGGCGGTTATAAGTAAAACAGCAGCGATTCTGTTGGTTTCTGTCTTGAATTACTCGGTGAAGAAAAAAGTGATTTTCAATGGTTAATCATTAGAGTAATGAATAGCCCTTCTGTAATTTACCTAAAAAGTAATTTTCAAAGTACATGACAAAAGTTTTGAATTATATCTGGCGAGGCTGGATGGTGATTTTAGGAGCCGTCCTGACCCCGATTCTGGGCATCCCTGTGTTGCTGTTCTCCATTAAAAAAGAACATTATCCGTATGCCTATTTTTTTATCCGTTTATGGTGTTTCGGGATGTTTTACGGAATGGGATTCCGCTATGAGCTGATCAACCTCACCGATAAAAAGATGGATAAAAATCGACCGTATGTTTTTGTCTCCAACCACACCTCTATTATGGATGTGATGCTGCCGTGTATTCTGATGCCGCACCATCCGCTGTGTTATGTCGGGAAAAAGGAATTGGTGAAGATTCCGATTTTTGGAACGATTTATAAAAGGATTTGTGTGATGGTCGACCGGTCTTCTGCCCGCAGCCGTGCAGATGTGTACCGCCGTTGCGCAGAAAGAATGGAAGAAGGACAAAGCATTGTCATCTTTCCGGAGGGCGGGGTACCCGATGACACTTCGGTACTGCTGGATTCTTTTAAAGATGGTGCTTTTACACTTTCATCGAAACATCAGTCCCCGATTGCCGTATTCACATTTGTTGGTTTAAAGGAGATGTTTCCTTTCAATTATGGAAAAGGGCATCCGGGAAAAGTGAAAGTTTATTTCAATGATGTATTGGAACCCAATCAGTCTGCGGAATTGCTAAAAGCAGAAGCACACCAAAAGATCAAAAACATTTTGAAAAGCTCAGTTTGAGAAATTAAAATAGCTATATTTGTTTTTAAGAAATAAATAAATATGTCGACAAATTCTAATTATTCTAAACAAACCAATTGGGGGCAATTTGTACCTTTGGTAACTGTATTTTTCTTTTGGGGATTCGTTGCGGCGAGCAACGATATTTTGATCCCCGTATTTAAAAAAGCATTTAATCTTTCCCAAGGTCAAAGTCAGCTGGTTTCGGTGGCATTTTATGTCGCATATACAGTGGGATCACTGATTTATATGTTTATTTCTAAAGCCATAAAACAGGATGTAGTTAATAAAATCGGATATAAAAACGGTTTGATCTTAGGACTTCTCATCTCAGCATCGGGAACCTTACTGTTTTATCCGGCAGCAAATCTGGGTTCTTTTCCTTTAATGATTACAGGGTTATTTATTTTGGGACTGGGCTTTTCGCTACAACAGATTGTGGCCAACCCGCTGGCAATTGAAATTGGACCGACTGAAACGGGATCACAACGCCTTACCATGGCGGGAGGAATTAATAATTTGGGAACAACGATTGGACCATTAATCGTCGCATTTGCTATTTTCGGTTCGGCGACCGCTTCTAATACGGAAGCGAGTATAGAATCTGTAAAAATCCCTTATATGGTTCTGGGAGGCGCGTTCATTCTGGTCGCAATTTTATTGAAATTCTCATCACTTCCACAAATTACACCAACGATTACAGAAGATACAGACGATGTTGTTCCTGGTGAGCACAGAGATTCTGCTTTGAAATATCCGCAACTGGTATTAGGAATGATTGCCATTTTCGTCTATGTCGGCGTAGAAGTATCTACCGCAAGTAATTTGCCGGCCTACATGGAAAACTCACTAGGTTTTTCAACCAAAGATATTGCTCCGTACGTTTCCTTATACTGGGCATCTTTAATGATTGGCCGATGGACCGGTGCAGTTGAAGCGTTTGACATCACATCAGGTTCAAAAAAGATCTTAAGATTTTTAGCTCCCTATTTAGCATTTGGTGTTTTCCTTTTGGTCAATGCAATTGCACAGCATGATTTATCCCATTTCTATATTTATGGTGTGATTATTCTGGTAATGATTGCGTGCGATATCTTAAGCAAAGGAAATCCTGCAAGAATGCTGCTGATCTTTTCATCAATGGGAATACTGTCCTTAATCACCGGAATGATGACCACGGGAATGATCTCTGTATATGCCTTCACCAGTGTTGGATTATTTTGCTCCACCCTTTGGCCATGCATCTTTGCTTTGGCAATTAATGGATTGGGAAAACACACCAACCAAGGTTCTGGTTTTTTAATTATGATGATTATGGGTGGCGGTATCGTTTCCTGGCTGCAAGGAATGCTTGCTGATTACACGAATATTCACTTCAGTTATATCGTAGGTGTTATTTGCTTTGCCTATCTTGTATTCTATGCTTTGCGGGTAACGAAAATACTGAAAGAGCAGGGAATCAGTCTGGATCAAGTTCAAAAAGAAAATGCTCATTAAAGAGGGTCATATCTACAATAAAAAAAGATTTTGGGCAGGTGTATTACTTGCCCAATTTGTTTTGTTTTTAATTCTTTCAAAAATCGATTTTGCCGTCGGTATTTTTGAAAGAATTTTTGAATTTCAGAAAAGAATTCATCAACACATCTTTTCTATAATCCCTTTTTCTGTCGGTGATATTTTCTATATTTTCTTATTGGCGATTTTTCTTTTTTTCATTTTTAAAATTATAAAAAAAAGAAGCCGGAAAAGATATTCTTTAAATTTATTAATTCTTCTTAACATTCTGTATTTCACCTATCAGATTTTTTGGGGAATGCTTTACTTCCAGAAACCGCTCTTAGAAAAATTACCGGAAAAAGAGATCAATATCGAGGACGTAAAAACCCTCAGCTTAGAATATCTTGAACGCTGCAAAAAAACAAGAACGCTGGTACAAGAAGATCAGAATGGAGTTTTCATTGTTTCAAACAATTTGCCTGTTAAAGAGGAAATACTGAAGAATCAGACTCAACTCCCCGCTTATTTAAATAACAAGAAAGGGACACGGACCCGGGCTTTCAAATCGAGTTTATTTAAACCGGTCATGAGCTATACCGGGATCTTAGGATACTACAATCCGTTTACAGCTGAAGCGCAGTATAACGCTGCCCTGCCCTCTACTTATATTCCTTTCACGCTGTCACATGAGAGCGCCCATCAATTGGGCTACGCAAGAGAACAGGAGGCCAATTTCATCGGTTTTTTAATTGGCAGGGATTCGAAAAATGCAGATCTAAAATACAGTACCGAATATTTTGTTTTGAAATCTTTGCTTAATTATCTGGCAGAACATGACCGGAAATTTGCTGAAACCATATTAGAAAACTATTCTATTGGAATGAAACGTGACCGGATTGCAGAAAAACTTTTCGTTAAAAAGCACGAAGGACTTTTTAATGTATTTTTCGGATTCACCAATGATCTATTTCTGAAAAGCAACCAACAGGAAGGCAGCATAACCTATTCCTATTTCATCGATCTGCTTATCCGGTATCAGTAAGTGACAAAAAAAAAGAATCGCACCTTACGATGCGATTCTAAAAACACAAATGATGAAAAAAAATTTATGCTTTCAATCTGGCTGACGCCATCTTTAAAGCGATGTAAATGTAGAAATAAATTTTGTAATAACAAAGTTATTTCTGAGGATAATTAGTTAAAATTAACTTACAAAACCTGAAGTTATTCTTTCGGTACCACTCCTTTTTGACCGTCCTGATTATGACAGTTAAAATGAACTTTTATTGAAGTATCCGGAAAGCCTAACGGCAATAAAAAAAATGAAGGTGGTAACGGAGATTCCGTATTTTAAATTTCATTTTTAACACGGAACTCAGCAGAATTTACACAAAAATAAAAGTCCAGTAAAAATACTGGACCTTTTTTGTAGCGAAGACGGGAATTGAACCCGTGACCTCAGGGTTATGAATCCTGCGCTCTAACCAACTGAGCTACCTCGCCGTTTTTGAGTGGTGCAAATATAAAAATATTTTACGAGGTAGCAAAAATTAATTTAACTTTAAATAAGAAATTACATCTGCAGCATGATCCGGCTTGGCAATAATTTTATTGTGACCATCCAATATATAATAGCTAGGAGTTGCGTGGACATTATAAGTGTCTGAGAATGAACTATTCCAACCTTTCAATTCAGAATCATTAATCCAGGGAAGCATTTTAGCTTTATTTTCGTACGCCAGGGCATCACTGTCCAAAGAAAAAGCGATAACTTCTCCCTTCAACCCTTTAATTGCGCTATATTTCTCGATAATCTTGGGTAATTCTGCTTCGCAATGGGAGCATGTTGAAGCCCAGAAAACAATAATTTTCTTATCCGCCTTTACATCATAAATGGATTTGGCTTTGGTATTCGATGCTCTATTGAAAACATAATTGGGAAATGTTGCTCCAATTTCTGTATTAATATTTGTTTCAATAGTATTCTTTAATCTTTCGTTAATTGTACATTTCAAATTCTTCGCTTCGGTAAGGTATTTGTCTTTTAAATCCTGCATTGCATAAGTATCAAAAATCTCAATAAGTTCAGAAAGAACTGTTTGTCCGCGGGGCGTTTCTACATTTACGGCCTTTAACATCTTATCTACATCTGCAGATAGGCTGGCACTGGAACCGGCATTTAAATAAGCAACCAGAATAGGCCTCAATAAAGATGAACTCTCCAGCAATTCATTTGATTTTGTCAAAAAATCGATAATTTGGTCATGAGTAACAGCGCTCTTATTGGCATTTTTTTCCAAAAACTTATTATAGTTGCTTCCGTAATATGCTACAAACGGGAACTTGCTAAGATCTGGCGCAGCATTGGAGAGACGGAGAACTTCATTGTTGAGGGCCGTGGCAAAATCACTCTTAGTTTTGTAATACTCTTTAATTTGATATAAGGCCGGCAAAATATATTCTTTCTTTTTCTGAATATCCTGCATTTGATCCATCACATAATTTGCTTCGTCTATATAATCAATATTCACGATTTTATCTTTCTCAGTTTCAAATTTCATTTTAACATCCTTATTTTCTGAGATAAAATTAATGGATGCGTTCGTCTCCGGGAAATACAGCTTCATCATCCCGGAATAGGGTTTACTGACATTGATCTGCCATGAATTGCCTTTCTTTATCTCCTTGCTGTTCAGGACATCTTTGGAACCATTCAGCGTATAGAGATACACTTCTTTGGGAGTAAAGGAAGATGGGACTTCTACATTGATTTTAAACTGCGCTTCATAAGAATTTACAGCCAACAAACTCAAGATAAATATTACTTTTTTCATAATGTAAATATAAAAAAAAACTCATTGTAAATTCAATGAGTTCTTTGTATTGTTAAAAGGTTATACTATTTGTTTTCTGTGTACTCTTTTAGCATAAAGAACAATAAATAAAATCGCTGCTGCTGCTAAAATAAAAATGTACATATCGATTGGTGCTGCCGCTGTTTCGGGGGTTGTTCCTCCAGTACCGCCACCTGGTGGAGGTGGTGTCTGGGCATTTAATAAAAAACTGCCAAGCAAAATAAAAGCGGTTACGAATGTCTTAACTATATTTTTCATCATCTTGTGTAATTTGTGTTGTATTATCTTAGGATTTTGGTTACTACTTTCTCACCTTTCTCTGAAGTGATCTGTACTATATAACCCGCAGAAGTTCTTTGAAGAGGCAATTCATAACGACCTGCCGCTGAAACCTTAGAAGCATCATGTACAAGTTTTCCACTCATATCATACACTTGAATATCTGCATTTTTCCATGTTTTATCAAAGATTACAAAATAGTTGTCATTCTCTGGACTGAAGACTACAATGGTGCTGCTTTTTTTCAAACTGGTATCCGTACCCAACGCAATGCTTTGGGGCTTACCATAATAAATATTATATTCTACCCCATTTTGATAATTTCCCGGAACGCTGTTTACGATTGCATTCTGTATGATGGGGTGCGCTGTGGATTCGGTTTCTTTTCTATAATAAAAGCCCTCTCCCTGCGATAATAAATGAGTTGCGTCATTAACCAACTCAGCATTTTCTCTAATTTCAAATTTGAAACTTACAATATTTGAATTGTAATTCACCAGTTTAATATTTTTCCCTTTGAAATCATTTTCGTTTGCTTCGTTAAGATACAGCCAGTAGGAAACATTATTGTTATCATATCCACCATTGATTGGATCCTCTTCAAAAGTGCCAAAAAGTTGATCGCCCTGCGCTCCAATCTGAGCTTTTACCTGGGTGGAATTACCTGATACAGTCGTCTCTCCTACAACATAATAAGTTCTTTCAACTTCATTACCATTTGCATCTAGACCAATAATACCAAGCTGCTTAACCGTAGAGGTATTACCTGCTCCTTTTGCCGCCGTAACAGTGTATGGTGTAGTTACTGATCTTGGATGATATTTAAACCTTCTCAAGGTAGAAAAATCGAGAATGGGCTTAGCTGTATTGTCATTTAATTTTATAACAAAAGTACCCATTGGGCGAATAACCTGGTAATCTACATCACCAGTTGCAACTCCTGTATTAAAGGTTATTGCTTTATATGAAGTTGATCCACCAACTTCATTGGGCTTAAATTGCACTCCTGAAACCTCTAATCGCACTCCGTAAATATTGCTGAGATTGTTACCGTCACCATTCGCTTCGGCGATAGCGATCTGAGACAAATCTAAATTAGTCAGATAAGGATTGCCAAACTGATAAATGTTTTTACCAAAATCACCATTCCATGCTGTACCGCCACTGGCAATATGGAACCCATCCTGTAAATAGGTATTATATCTTCCACCGTATTCGTTGATTCCGCTTCCACCAACACCGAAGAACATACCATCTCCTGCGTTTTCGAGTGTTATTTTTTTATCGGCATCAAGAACATCTGCAACCGGTCTACCTTTTAAAGTTCTTGTGAGTGAAGAAACATCCAATGCTTTTCCTCCTAAACTAAAATAGGTAAACGCTTTTGTATCTTCACCAAGTTTAAAACTCAAATTGGGTAGGTTATCAAATACAACTCTACTGTTGTTCCAACGTAAAATTTCATTTTCTGATCTTCTTACCGTATTAAAAAATTTTCCTAATTCGGAATTTAAAGTTGACGCTGATTTACTGTAAAATGGCATACCTATCTGCTGGTAAGCACCATGACTTACCTGCCGATATTCCTGATCAACAATACCTTTAATATTACTTTGAATGATACCAGAAATAAATAACTGCCCATAGGTGTAAACGGGCGGCGTAGTGGGATTAATAGAATTAGTTGATGCATAGGCAGTTGGCTCATTCAATTTATTAATAAAGTTACCTCCTCCATTCGTTTCAACTTTATCCGCCCCAGCAGCATCGATTGTTTTAAAAACATCTGTCGTACCGTTTCCAACTACCATAACGTTTCCGTGGTTTTCGAAAACAGCATTTCCTTTCATCTGAAGACCACCGCCATTATAAAACAACGAACCTTTACCGACGTAGAGAACCCCGTCAGTGTCTACATGGCAAACAATTTGGGCTCCGAGAGTTACGCTCAACGCCAAAAAGCCTATCATAAATAGATTTTTTTTCATTTCAATTTGTGTTTTGTGTTTGTGTTTGTGTTTTGTACTTTCTTAAAAAAGAATGCCTTACAAAGATAATTAATTTTTGTAAGGCATCATCAGAATGTTCTCAAAAAGCTAAAAAAGGGTGTTTTCACGGTCTATTACCACTTTTTTCTGAGCAGCAATATTGAACATGTAATCTTCCAGCACTTTTTCAGTAGTCCCACGAAGTCCTCGTGCTCCCAGACCTTTTTCCATTGTTTCTTCTACAATACTTTCAAGGCCCTCATCTGTGAATTCCAACTGGACTCCATCCATTTTAAACAGTTCTACAAACTGATTCACAATTGAGTTCTTAGGCTCTTTCATAATCCGAATCATCGTTTCTTTGGTTAATTTATCCAAATAGGTAATGATCGGAAATCTTCCTAAAAGTTCAGGAATCAGACCGAACTTCCGTAGATCAATGGCATTCAGTTGGCTTAAGATATATTCTTCCTCCTCTATTTTATTTAGCTTTTCTGCACTGAAACCGATAGCCTGCTTATTCAACCTGCGCTCGATAATTTCTTTGATCCCATCAAAAGCACCCCCGGCAATAAACAGAATATTCTGGGTATTAACCTGGATGTATTTTTGATCAGGATGTTTTCTACCTCCCTGCGGGGGAACATTGACGATGCTTCCTTCTAATAATTTTAGTAAACCCTGTTGCACTCCTTCACCGGAAACATCTCTGGTAATACTTGGATTATCAGATTTACGAGCAATTTTATCGATCTCATCAATAAAAACGATTCCTTTCTCTGCTTTTTCTACGTCATAATCAGCTACCATTAAAAGTCGTGATAAAATACTTTCAACATCTTCTCCTACATAACCGGCCTCTGTAAGAATAGTTGCATCTACAATACAGAAAGGCACATTCAATTCTCTTGCAATCGACTTTGCCAAAAGCGTTTTTCCCGTACCTGTTTCACCGATCATGATGACATTTGATTTTTCGATTTCCACCTCGCGGTTTTCATCTTTTGCATGCAATAACCTTTTATAATGATTATAGACTGCGACCGACAACTGCTTTTTTGCCTGATCCTGTCCAATCACATATTGATCAAGAAATTCTTTTATTTCTTTCGGCTTTTTTAAATCCTCTATCTTTTCTGTAGAAACAGAACCAGCTGCTGTGCTGGTTTCCTTTACGATGCCGTGTGCCTGTTCGATGCATTCTTCACAAATAAAACCGTTATTTCCAGAAATTAGCATTTGCACTTCATTTCGTTTTTTTCCACAAAAAGAACATTGGTTTGAATTCATATAAATTTTATAATTAAGAATAAGTTTAAAAAAAACTTTGTCAAAGTTCAATACTCTGACAAAAGTTGGTGTTTAAGAATTAATGATATGCTGTTGGGCTTCCCGATACTCTTCATCAGAAAATTTCAATCTTACATTTTTGAAGTTCATATCTTCCATTTTAGTAATCGGAATCAGATGAATGTGGGCGTGGGGAACTTCTAATCCGACCACCGCAACGGCGACTCGGCGCTCGGGGTATGCTTTCGCCATTTTTTTCGCAACATGCTGTGCAAAACTCCACAGGTTTTTGAAATCGTCATTTTCCATATCAAAAATAAGATCTATCTCCTGCTTGGGAATGACCAGACAATGGCCTTTAACCAAAGGCATCGAATCAAGAAAAGCCAGATGCTTTTCATCTTCTGCAATCGTGTAAGACGGAATTTCGCCCTGTACAATTTTTGTAAAAATAGAAGCCATGATGATTGTATTTAATTAAAAACCCACGCATATGCGAGGGTACAAAATTACAAAATGTTAATAAAGAAGATGTTAAAAATTTGGTAATTTTTTAAAACATCCCGGTAACATCATATTTTACAACTCCTTGTTATTAATTATCCCAAATAGATTTCTAATACTTCAAAAGATAGTTTATTACCGTTTGGCAAAAGAATTTCAGCATTATCGCCTACTACTTTCCCTAATAAACCTTTCGCAATAGGAGTATTCACTGAAATTTTCCCCAATTTCAAATCGCTTTCATTATCGGGAACCAAAGTGAATTTCTGCTCTCCTTTGGTGGTATTATTTTTAAGACGTACGGTCGTCAGAATCGAAACTTTTGAAGTATCCAGTTGCGTTTCATCGATTACCTTTCCGTTTACAATAAGGTTCTTGAGTTTAGAAATTTTCATCTCCAACATTCCCTGCGCTTCTTTCGCAGCATCGTATTCTGCATTTTCAGAAAGATCGCCCTTATCTCTGGCCTCAGCAATTTGTGCGGTGATTTTTGGTCTTTCAATGGTTTCCAGTTGCTCCAGTTCAGCTTTCATTTTATCCAATCCTACTTTGGTGACGTAACTTGCCATAATATCTAATATTTAACGTTAGTATAAAAAAATAATCCGACATTTGTCGGACAAGTTTTTGTGTGTTTGTTTCACAAAGATATAAATATATTTTAAATGAAAAGAAATATCTTCAACGTCTTTTTTTCTGTAATTTTAATTTTTGTCATTTTAAATTTCACCTCCTGCAGCAACCGCGAAGAAACGGTAAGCTGTTTCCCGAAGACCCCGATCAATGTAGTACTCAACCTGAACCTTCCCACCTATTTTACGCTGCAAAATGTTGGCGGATGGATGTACATCAATGAACAGCAATCCGGAACCCGTGGTCTGATTGTCGTAAGAACAACCAACGGATTCAAAGTATTCGACCGGAATGCTCCGCATATCTGCCCCGATTCCAACACCACTTTGAGTGTGGAGAATGAAATCAAAATTGTTTGTCCAAAAGATGGTGCAGAATGGATTACGATTACCGGTGAACCAACGAAAATATCACAGGTTCCACCCAAAACTTATCCTTACAGTTTCGATACCTACACCAAAACTTTATCTGTTTATTATTAATCAAAATTTCAAGTTTATCTTTTAAATATGAAAGCAGTAATCCAAAGAGTTTCTGAAGCGAATGTAAAAGTTGATGGTAAAATAGTCGGCGAAATTTCTGCTGGCTTACTTTTATTAATAGGAGTTGACGAAGAAGATGAACAAACCGATGCAGACTGGCTCATTCAGAAAATATTAAATTTAAGAATTTTCGGTGACGAAGAAGGAAAACTCAATTTATCTATTTTGAATATTTCCGGTGAAATCCTTTGCATCAGCCAGTTTACGTTAATCGCAGATTATAAAAAAGGAAACCGGCCGTCTTTCATCAAAGCAGCAAAACCCGAAAAAGCGATTCCTTTATTTGACTATTTTAAAACGGAGATTGCAAAATCAAATTTAAAAATCGAAAGCGGAATTTTCGGTGCAGACATGAAAGTCTCTTTATTAAACGACGGCCCCGTAACGATTGTGATGGATTCTAAAACCAAACTTTAAAATAAAATTTCTTCAACTTTAAAAACAACTCTTATTTTTAATTAAATTTGAGCATCTTATTATTAAAAATGAAGAAAACCATCCTGATTATTTCCGCGGCAACCCTTTTTTCCTGCTCAAAAAAAGGGAATGAAAACACGGCTGTCATTTCTCCGGAAGCCAAAAAAATAGAATCCATTAATATTGAACGTCAAAAACTGAATGACCGTATTGCGATTCGAAATCAACAAAATATTTTCAGGGATTTGAGCGGCACGCATAAGCTGAAATTTACTTCAGATGAAACCTCAGCTCTTTTCGGAACGGCAGATTTCAAAAAAACGGGCAGGGATTTATATACCGTATCCGGAAATGCCCAATCAGGAAAAAACACATTAGAAATAAAAGGAACGGTAAAAAGAGTTTCAGAAAAACACCTTAATTTTGAAGGGGTGATTACTCAAAAAATCAATGGAACTGTTTTTAAAAGAACTTCAAAGACCACTTTTCTGGACGAAGGAAAAGGGAAATTCTGGCGTTTACAGAATAAAATAAATGGTTCGGGATTTGTTGATTATATTGATATCTATTTTTAAAAATAAGCTATTATGTTAAATTACGAAATATCCGGCAGCGGAAAAGAACCTCTCGTTTTACTTCATGGTTTTATGGAAAACCTGTCTATTTGGGATGATATGGACACTTACCTTTCGGAGAAATTCATTTTAATTAAAATTGATCTGCCGGGACATGGCTTGTCTAAAGTCTATGACCACGTGCACACCATGGAACTTATGGCGAAAGAAGTAAAAAAAGTGACAGATTATTTAAACATCGGCAATTTTCATTTGCTTGGTCATTCGATGGGTGGCTATGTGTCGCTGGCTTTTGCCGAGAAATTCCCCGGGCTTCTGAAAAGCCTCACTTTATTTTTCTCTTCCTATTTCGCTGATGATGCCGAGAAAAAAGAACAAAGACAGAAAAGCTTAAGAATTATCAAAGAAGCATTTCCCGCTTACGTAAATGCCGGCGTTCCGAATTTATTTAATCCCAATGAAAAAGATTTTCTGGAAGCTAAAATAGACCACGCCAAAAAAATCGCACTTTCTACTAAAAATGATGGCGTTTTGGCCGCGGTGAAAGGAATGATTGAAAGAACAAATAAAATGACTGTTCTCGAAAATTTCGACGGTAAAATTTTGGTCATCGCCGGAAAACACGACGGCGCGGTACAAACAGATTTGATTCTCAAGCATCTGCCGGATCAAACTAACATTAAATCCTACCTGCTGGATTGCGGTCATAACGGCCATTGGGAAAAACCAAGTATCTGTGCAGAAATAATCAATACAGAATTGCTACACCATCTTCCAAAAAATCTACTGTTTTAGAAATCTTCCTGCTCGATTTTCTCTTTGAAATCTACGATCGTTTCTTCGATGGTTTTCATGTACTTTCCACCGGCAGCGTTGATGTGGCCACCTCCATTGAAATATTTTCTAGAAAACTGATTGACATCAACATCTTCTTTGGAACGGAAAGATATTTTGATAAAATCATCGTATAAATCTTCCATAAAAAACGCTGCAACCTGAGTTCCCATAATACTCAAGCCATAATTGACGAAACCTTCGGTATCTCCTTTTTGAAAACCGAATTCTTTTAATTCTTCACGTTTTAGCCAGAGTATCGCTACTTTTCCATCTTTCACGACTTCTATTCTGCTTAAAATCAAAGCCAGAAGGTGCAGTCGGGAAACGGTATTCGTATCCCAGGTATTTGACGTAATCATCGCAGGATCGGCTCCTTTTTCAATTAAATTGGCGACGATTCTGTGTGTTGTGGCACTGGTCGAGCGGAACCGGAATCCACCGGTATCGGTCATAATTCCTGTATAAAGACATTCTGCAATATCTTTGTTGACCAAATTTTCTTCATTCAGTTCCTGTATAAAATGATAAATCATTTGCGACGTTGCCGGAACCGTAACATCCGAATATACATAATCGAAAGGATCAGGCTGCTGATGATGATCGATCAATATTTTTTTAGCTCTGGCTTTTTCGAGCCAGGGCCCAACCAAATTTCCACTTCGGTGAGATGCATTAAAATCCAAGACAAAAATGACATCTGCATTGTAAATCGCTTCTCCGGCTTGCTTCCTTTTGTAATCAGCAATAATGATCTGTTTCGCTTCCGGCATCCATTTCAGAAATTTAGGAAAATCATTGGGAACAATTACATCGGCCTCTAAACCCTTTTGTTTTAAAAAATGTTTCAATCCCAAACTGGATCCAACTGCATCACCATCAGGATTATAATGGGTAATAATAACGATTTTATGATTGGGTGTTAAAAGCTTTTGAATCTCTGAAATTTCGGATGAAGTAAACATGTATTTGGATATTTTTTAAGAAGAGCAAAGATAGGGTTTGTTTTTATTTTATTTCCATAAAAACTTCTTCAGAAAACAGCAATCTTGATTATAGCCTTATAAAACAAATCACATATAACACTGATTAAATGATGAAAACGCTCTCTAATCTCCATCAAAAATTTATTTATAAAATCATTTGCAACTTATTTTTTGTTTGCGAAGAATATCGCCCACCAGCTGATGATTAGACCAGAAACACATCACCAGAAATATTCCCGTAAACCCGCCAAGGATTTTATGAAGACCAAAACCGAAAATGTTTCTTGTGAAAAGTATTAAAATAAAACAGGAGAAGAACCTGCAACGCTTCTGTTCGCCCGCTCCTATTTTCTTTTTAATTTATTTAAAATATTGCTTGCAGTAAATAAAAAGTTTCCTATATTTGCAATCTGAAAAATAAGATATAGTTTTTTACTTAAAAATATAAGCAATGAGCAAGAGAACATTCCAGCCATCTGAAAGAAAGAAGAGAAACAAACACGGTTTCCGTTTAAGAATGTCAACACCTAACGGTAGAAGAATTTTGGCTGCTAGAAGAGCAAAAGGCAGAAAGAGTTTAACTGTAAGTGCACAGCGCGCTAAGAGATAATCTCAGGAATTATCATAACAGATTATGCTTGAAAAGTAACTTTTCAAGCATTTTTCGTTGTTAAAATTTGCTAAAGTGTACGCTCAAAAGAAAGATTTTTTTTACTTTTGAGCAGCTATTGCAGCGCACCCATTTCATCAACAACAATCAAACACGATATGCCACATACTTATCAGGAAGGCCAGGATGTAATTCATCTAAAAAATGCGAAAATTGCGCAGAAGAATTTTACTGTACTCAATGAAGTCAACCTCAACATAAAAAAAGGAAGATTCTGCTACCTTATCGGGAAAACAGGTTCCGGAAAAAGCTCACTGCTCAAAACGCTCTACGGACATATCCCACTGAGTGCAGGACAAGGACATATTGCCGGATTTGATTTGGCTAAGTTGAAACCCTCAGACATACCGAATTTAAGAAGAAAGCTGGGCATTGTTTTTCAGGACTTTCAGTTGTTACCGGACAGAACTGTGGAAAAGAATTTAAAATTCGTTCTCGAAGCAACAGGCTGGAATGATAAAACCAAAATAGATGACCGAATCAATGAAGTTTTGGCAAGCGTGGGAATGAAATCCAAGAAACACAAAATGCCGCACGAACTTTCAGGAGGCGAGCAACAGCGTATCGCTATCGCCAGAGCACTCCTGAACCACCCAGAATTGATTCTGGCTGATGAACCGACCGGAAATCTTGATCCAGAGACTTCGAACGAAATCATGACCCTTCTGAAGCAGGTAGCTTTTGAAAACAATTCTGCAGTCGTAATGGCAACTCACGATTACCACATGATCCAAAACTTCCCGGGAGAAGCGATCCGATGTGAAGACGGAAAAGTTTCGGTTTTAGATACTGCTGAACTTTTTGAATAATTTTCAAATTCCATTTAAAATATAAAAAACTCTGTAAGCAATTGCAGAGTTTTTTTGTAAAGGCTAAAACAGTACACTAAAATTAAGTTTAGGCTAAAGCCTATAATTTTTCTCATAAAAAAACGGGCTAAAGCCCGTTCCTATTGATATATCTAGTTTCCTTAAATAAAAAATCTGTAAACTTACCCTTTGAACTGACCCATTGCGATGAATTTCTCCTGTCTTTGGATTTCTAATTCTTTACCGGTAAATTTAGAAAACGCTTTGATGTTCTGAAGAATAGAAGCCTTCAAATGATCATAAGCAACCTGTGGTTCATAATGCGCTCCACCAAGTGGTTCTTCTACAATTCCATCAATGAATTTTTCCTTTAAGGCATCTTGCGGTGTCAGTTTCAAAGCATTGGCAGCATCTTCTTTATGATCCCAGTTTCTCCAGAGGATTGAGGAACAACTTTCCGGTGCGATCACTGTGTACCAAGTATTTTCGAGCATATATACTTTATTTCCAACGCCGATTCCCAAGGCTCCTCCACTCGCTCCTTCACCAATGATATACACGAAAATAGGAGTTTTGAGCATGGTCATTTCAAAAATATTTCTGGCAATCGCTTCCCCCTGCCCACGTTCTTCAGCTTCTAAACCGGGATATGCACCTGGTGTATCAATTAAAGAAATTACAGGAATATGAAATTTTTCTGCAAGTTTCATTAATCTCAAAGCTTTTCGGTATCCTTCGGGATTGCTCATCCCGAATCTTCGGTACTGTCTTTCTTTGGTAGTACGGCCCTTTTGGGTTCCGATGATCATTACTCTCTGTCCGTCGATCGTAGCCAAACCACCGATCATTGCAGGATCATCTGCGAAATTCCTGTCACCGTGAAGTTCAAGAAAACTGTCCTTATCTGTGATACCTTTAATAAAGTCCAAAGTATATGGACGATCTGGATGGCGGGAAAGCTGCACTCTCTGCCACGGCGTAAGATGATGATAGATTTCTTTTTTCTTTTCTATAATTTTATCTTCGATTTGCGAGCAGGCGAGTTTTACATCTACCCCACTTTCTTCGCCCACCAATGAACAGGTTTGATACTGATCCATCAGTTCTTTAATCGGAAGTTCAAAGCTTAAGTATTCCATTTTAATTATTAAAAATATCCTTCAAATTTAGTAAAAATTAAAGAAAGTTATTGAATATTATTCACTGCATTTTTTATTCTGGCGATAGTTTCTTCTTTTCCAAGGATTTGCATAATATCGGGAACATCGGGTCCTTTCAATTCTCCCACTAAAGTTAACCGAAGCGGCATCATTACTTTTCCCATTCCAAGGCCTTTGCTTTCCGCAAAATCATGAATATCCTGTTTTAGAGCTTCAGGTTCAAAGATGGAATCCTGTAACTTTAGTGAAAATTCAGTCATCACTTCTGCTGCCGTTTCGTTCCAGGCTTTCTTTACTGCTTTCTCATCATACTGAGTTGGTGCTTCAAAGAAAAATTTGCCGTCATTATAAATATCTTTTGCAAAAACGGCTCTTTCTTTCATTAATGAAATAATTTTCAATAACTGGACATCACTTGAATTTGTAAGATTTATTCCCTCCACATTTTTTAGCAATTCTAAAACCTCTTCGTCGGATTTTGATCTTAAATATTCGCTGTTAAACCATTCTGCCTTTTCTTTATTGAATCTTGCACCCGCTTTATGTACTTTATGCAAATCGAACTCGGTAATCATTTCTTCTAAAGTCAGCACCTCTCTGTCATTGGCAGGACTCCAGCCAAGAAGGGCGACCATATTGATAAATGCCTGCGGCAAATACCCTTCTTCGCGGTACCCTTTTGAAATATTTCCGGTTTCGGGATCTTTAAAATTTAATGGAAATACCGGGAAACCGAATTTATCACCATCTCTTTTGCTTAATTTTCCTTTCCCTTCCGGTTTTAGAATTAATGACAAGTGCGCAAATTCCGGTTTTTCCCAACCCATCGCTTCATATAATAAATAATGCAGTCCCAGGGAAGGTAACCATTCTTCGCCACGAATGACGTGTGAGATTTCCATTTCATGGTCATCGACAATGTTGGCAAAATGGTAAGTGGGCATTCCGTCGTTCTTCACCAAAACTTTATCATCTAAAGTATTGGTATTCACAGATGATTTACCGCGGATGATATCTTCCAGATTCAGGACTCTGTCTACCGGCATTTTGAAACGCACAACGTATGGAACCTTTTCATCTGTTAATTTCTGAACTTCTTCTTTAGAAAGCGTCAAAGAATTTTTCAGTCGGTTTCTGGTCATATTATTATAAGCGAAAACTTCTCCGTTTTTTTCGAACTCGTTTCTCACTTCATCCAGCTCTTCCGGCGTATCGAAGGCCAAGTAGGCGTAATCTGTTTTTAGAAGTTCTGCTAAATGTTTATCGTAAATATCCCGTCTTTCCGATTGTCTGTAAGGTGCAAATGGGCCACCATGTTTAGGACTTTCATCAGGAATGATTCCGCACCATTCTAGGGCTTCCATAATATATTCTTCTGCACCTTCCACATATCGCGCAGTATCGGTATCTTCTATTCTCAATACGAAATCACCACCTTTGTTTTTGGCAAAAAGATAATCGTACAATGCGGTTCTTACTCCTCCTAAATGTAAAGGTCCGGTTGGACTTGGTGCAAAACGCACTCTTACTTTGCTCATTTTCCTTGAAATTTTAAGTTGCAAATTTAAAGAAAAAAACGGTGTTTCATCTCTTTATTTTTATGGCTTTGATTGGTCAGACGGGACACTTGCTCAATTATTTTCCTGCAGATCATATTCTGACAGGCGTGTTTCATAAAATTACTTATTTTTGCACTATAAAATATACTGTATATGTTAGAAATTGGTGACAGACCGTGGGGGAAATATTATGTTTTGGCAGATGAGCCTCATTATAAATTAAAGAGAATTGAAGTAAATCCGGGTCAGCGATTATCTTACCAGTTTCATCATCACCGGCAGGAATTCTGGACGGTTGTTGAAGGCGAAGCAGTTGTTATCTTAGACGGTGAAGAAATCACGGTGAAATATGGCGAGAGTATTCATATTCCTTTGGGAGCAAAACATAGAATTGAAAACAGGACATCAGAACTGGTTGTTTTTGTAGAAGTACAGACCGGAACTTATTTCGGGGAAGATGATATCGTGAGATTGCAGGATGATTATGCCCGCGGGGAATAAATGAAATACCCGGCTACTTTAAAAATAAAAGTTTGAAAAATAAAACAGGATTCTTGTATTTAAGTTCATATTTTTCTCTGGTCCATCTTTTTTGAAATTCTTTTTTTTCCTCTTCAGATATTGCCTCTGAAAGCATAATTTCATACTTGAACTGCAATAAAGTTAAAAGATATTTGGTTCTCAACTTTTGGTCAGCATTTATATAATCCAAATACTTTGAGGTGACTTTATTATAGGAATCACTCATGAGCGTCCAATTTCTGGACAAACTCGTAGACAGGATTCTATAGTAGAACAACTTTTTATCAATAAAACCGATTTTATAACCACGGGAACTCAGCTGCAAATTCATATCCCAGTCTTCAGTATGTAGATTTTCATCAAACGGATATTGATCCAAAAGTTCCTTTTTAACGAAAGTCCCAACATTAATTGTTTTATTCTGAACTACATTTTCGTGGAAAAAAGAATTCAGCGACTTTATGACCTTTGTTTTATCTGTATTTTGATAAGCTTCAATTGTTTCGCCAGTCTCCTGGATATATTTATAACCATCGGAAAGCACGAAATCAGAGGGATGATTTTTTATATAATTAACTTTCTCTTCAATGATATTTTCTGCCCACCAATCGTCTCCAGATAAAATGGAAATATAATCTCCGGAGGCTTTAGAAACTAGAATATTTAAGTTCTTCGATACTTTAAATTTCTCCGTATTTTTTATGAATGTGCATGAAATACCCGAATCTTCTAAAATTTTCTTCCCTTTTTCATAGGTATTATCATCAGAACAATTATCTAAAAAAACAATTTCAAAATTATCGTAGGTTTGGGAAATTGCAGACCGACACGCCTGTTCAATGAATTTCTCATGATTCATTGTTATAATGACGATACTTACCAAAGGTTGCTCCATCTTAATATTTGTTCAAAATCTCTATTATTTTCTCTACTTCCTCTTCTGTCATTACCGGGCTGACAGGCAAACTTAAAACCTCATGATGAATTTTCTCTGTAACCGGAAAAGAAAGATGATTGTAATATCTATACGCTCTCTGTTTATGGGGCGGAACAGGATAATGAATCAAAGTTTGGATGCCGTTTTCCTGGAGAAAATTTTGCAGTTTCTCTCTATGATCAGTTCTGACCACAAAAAGATGCCAGACATGTTCTTTCTTTTCCTCTGGAAAAATGGGTAGAATTATTTTTGGATTTTTTATTTCGGAACAGAATTTTTCAGCAATGCTCCTCCGCTTCTCATTATCCTGATCAATGTATTTTAATTTCACGTCTAAAACCGCTGCCTGAATTTCGTCTAACCGACTGTTTAAACCCTGGTATTTATTGATGTATTTTTCTTCGGAACCATAGTTAGCTAAAGTTCTTATGGTTTTTGCTAAAAGCGAATCTTTACACGTAACTGCACCACCATCTCCTAATGCACCTAAATTTTTACCCGGATAGAAACTAAAGCCGGCCGCGTCACCAAGATTTCCGGATTTTATACCGTTCCACGCTGCACCGATTGCCTGCGCATTATCTTCGATTATTTTTAAATTGTATTTTTTTGCCAAATCATCCAATTCTTCAGACCAACAAACCTGCCCATAAAGATGGACGACCATTATAGCTTTCGTTTTGGGAGTGATCAGCGCTTCTATTTCGGCAATGTCTATATTATAATTTTCGATATTAGGTTCTGCAAAAACGGGCTTTAACCGGTTGTCTGTAATAGCCAGAACAGAAGCGATATAAGTATTGGCCGGAACAATAATTTCGTCACCGGCTTTCATTTGACCAAGTTCTAAATAAGCTTTGAATATTAAGCGCAAAGCATCTAAACCATTGGCAACGCCTATTGCATTTGGTGAACCAATATAGTGCGCTAAATTCTTTTCAAAATTTTTCACTTCATTTCCTAAAAGATACCATCCACTGCGGAAAGTCTCTAAAAGTTTGGCTTCGATTTCTTCCTGATATTGAAGATTTATTTTTTGTAGATCTAAGAATTTAATGTCCATAAACTGTAAAGTACTTTGACTTAATTTTAATTTTATATTACCATCTTGATAGTGACAAGACGGATTTATTTTTTCCTTGCGGGATTTCCAAACCAGGTTTCATTAGCCGGGACATCCTTTGTCACTACACTCCCCGCGCCAATAATTGCATTTTCATTAATGATGAGCCCCGGAAGAATTGTAGAATTGGCACCAATTGACGCTCCCGATTTCACTATTGTTTCCAAAAGCTGGAAATTTTTATTCTGGGAAACAGGATGCTTGTCATTGGTAAAGGTAACATTGGGTCCTATAAAAACATTGTCTTCAATGGTAATACCATCCCAAATCTGAACGCCAGGCTTTATGGTTACATTGTTACCAATATTCACATTATTCTCAATGAAAACATTAAAGTTGATATTACAATTTTTTCCAATAACAGCATTTTTCAGAATAACACAAAATTGCCATATTACGGTACCATCACCGATATTTTGAGACTGCACATCTGAGGTAGGGTGTATTGTTTTCATCTGGAAAGTAATTGAATAATCTGCCGTTCAAATATATTAATATCTATCTTATAATTTTCATGAAAATCTGAACTTTCACTCTTGTATCTGTAATAATACAAATCAAAATTCACAAACTTGGCAAGGGTAGAAAATACAGAAAAATCACTCCAAACTGAACCTAACCAAATTAAACCTTTACTGTTTTCTTTCGCAAATATAAGATTGGTAAATGCAGCGCCGCTAGGCCCTATAATATAATCCGCATTTTGAAGGAGGAAAATTTGCTCATGAATATTTAACTCCTCAAAACAGACCGCTTTAAAACCATATTTCTCAGCAACAGCAAGCAGTTCAGTTTCGTTATACTTTCTGAATTCAGATTTTCTCGCAATAAATACTTTTTCTGCGTTTTCGATTCTAACTTTATTTACATCATAATTCTCAAGAACCTTTTCTCTTATAAAGCGAACTGATTTTTCGGAAATCTTAGTGAATTGTGCTTCATACTTTGATCCTTCAGAAATATTTGGAATTGTTGTATTTGGAGATGTTATAAACCATAAGGTTTTGAAACCGTGATACTGATCATGATTCAAATACTGCAATCGATAACCTTTCAAAAAAAACTCCGCAATGGTTTTTAAATTATCATTTTGCTGCACAGAAATATCTAAAATAACCGGTAAATCTGCACTTCCCGGAATATTGGAAAGGAACTCCGCTTTGGAAATGATTTCTAACAGAAAATGATAATAATTCCCGGTGAAAGCTCCCCCAAAAAAGACAGCATCAATGTCATAAAGAGCCTTTGGTAAATTATTTACCTTAGCTAAACTTTGACCATGGGATAAGAGATTTGGACTGTTATATACATAAATATCCCTTTGATCTTCATGCCATTTTTCGAAATAAATTGTTTTTAAATTTTTTGTCAGAAAACAGGCAGAGTTTGGGGTAACATACCCATTTTTTAAGGCGTATATTTTTACAGGAAAAATACCCGTTTCAACTTTTTTTTCGTCTTTATCAAATTCTTTTGGAGTAAAAGTGGTTGTGGTTTTAGTATCCTCAGCCAAAATACTTTCGCTGCAATAGGTCGGGGTAATTTCATCCAGAGGCACGAAATCCACAATCAATCTATTCGCTTTCTTAAAAAAAGATTTCAGAAAATATTTCTTCCTTTGTAAGGATAACAGTTTATCTAATTTCACTTTTCACCTAAAAAAATTTGGTAATCTCTGATATAATCCTTTTCATCATATTCATTGCTTGCAATACAAATTTGCACTGCATTGTGCGTGTATTTCATTGTCCGCCAACACATTTTCGGAATGAAAAGTCCCATATTTGGACGATCCAGTACGAAATGAAGTTTTTCACCATTTAACAGTTCGGTGGTTACTTCTATTTTCCCGGCAACGGCTAAAAGTATCTGCTGAAGATCAAAATGAGAATGCCCTCCTCTTTCCACATCTTCTGGCGTATAATAAGTCCAGTATATTCTTTTGGGCACAAACGGTAAATCTTCTTTTTCTGCTATAGAAATGAAACCTAAAGAAGGATTCCCAACTTTGGGAAATTCAAGTAAAAAGGGTCTGCTATAATCTTTCATATTATTTCTTTATAATAACTGATGGTTGCCTGAATCATTTTTTTTAAATCAAATTGTTTCACAACCGTTTCTCTTGCATTTTCAGAAAGTCTGGTTCTTAATTCAGAATCATTAAACAATTTTTTGGTATGCATATAAAATTCAGAAACGCCACTTGCAATTAATCCATTCTCGTTATTTACAATTATTTCTCTGAAAGAATCTATATCGGAACAGATTACAGGTTTTCCCATCGCCATCACTTCCAGCAAAGATAAACTGAAATTTTCTCCTTTTGAAGGAAAGTACACGATTTCTGCTCTGCTGATCAACTCAACAATCTCTTCTTTCTTTTTCTCACCATAAAAAAAAACAGATTCCTGAATATTATTTTTCATAATATTTTCCTGAATATACAGATCACTGAGATTAACCTTACCAATGAAATGCAAAGTGCTTTCCGGGAAACTTTTTTTCACTTTCAAAAATGACCCGATCGCCAACTCTGCTCCTTTTTCAGACGATACATTACCTAGATAAAAAATTGATTTTGCAAGAATAGAATTTGTTGCGTTGGGTTTAAAAAAATCCGTATCAATACCGTTATAAATAAGTCTTGCATTTTTTATATTGAAAAAACGTTCATTAATTCTTTTAGAAAAATTCGAGATCACAATATTATTTCTGGACTTTTCAAAGGCTAATTTCTCGCAATGTGTTCTCCCCTGAGAAACATCTTTATAATTAAAATACTTTTCCAAAACAGTCCAGGAACCATGGCATCTTATTACATAGGGAATTCTCTCATCAATGCAGAGTGCCATTCCTTCGAAATCATGGGTCTCAATTAAATTAATTTTATAATTATTCGTTCTGATCCAATTATTCAGTTGCCTCTGAATTGCTTTTTTTTCGTGTTCATAAATTTTAAAATGCAACGGTTTCAAAAAACCGATTTTTCCAGTAACCGATCTTAGAAATTCTAAAAGAAAGTTCCTTTCAAAAATACCTTTTATGGAATAAACTTCAACTCCTTGGTCATCAAAAGAAACAGTGTTTTTATTGACCGCAAAAACACTTACTTTAATTCCATTTTTCACGAGCTCTTTGGCCAACACACTGTTAAAAACACCGGTTCCGCCCACCCTTTGTAATTTAGGATGATAATATTCCCGGGTCAATATCAAAACATGTTGTAAACTGCTCATTTATTTTAATTCAAAAACCGTTTCCACCCAATGCTTAATCCGGTATTTTTCGTACACATCGACCGGAAGCTCCTGATAGTCACTTTCAAAAAATGACCGGTCCAGATTAGAAAGATCATCATTTAAAACCAAAATGTTTTCAGGCCGGTAGAAATCGTACTCTTTTACAGTCGGATTATTGGTGATAATTTTCTTCTTTAAAGCCATTGCTTCGAAAAATCTAAAACTCAATCCGGTTTGGTTGTCCCGCATTAAATCCACCAAAACTTTCCCTTCACTGTAATAGCGCGGTATATCGTTATGCTTGATCCTTTTCCGCGTAAAAGTGATTTCACCGGCATTCTGTACCAGTTTTTTCGTCCATGTTTTTTTACCGACCACCACACAGCTGTAACTTAAGTTCAGTTCTTCAATCTTAGCGATGATCTTTGCCAGCGGGCCGATTCGGTTATCAAATGAACCCAAATAAATCAAATCATATTCCGCAGGTTGAGTTTGTTTGAGTTCTGGCAGATAATTATAGTTGGTAATCAACTGAAAACTGTTTTTTGCTGCATCTGCTTTGTCAAAACTGAAAACATTATCAAACAAATCGAACAAATGCTGTGCGGGACAACGCGCTAAACTGTCATATAAATAGGCGATATATCTTTTAGTAAACTTCTTTATCTGAACATGAAATTCGCGGTCTATCAATTCCGGATTGATGACCAAAATCTGATCTTGCGGCCCCAGTTTATTGAGCTTTTCCAGAATCATTTCCTGCCGCAGTTTATTTTTCAAATTGCGCTTCAACAGGATTTTAGAAATGGTATTTTTTATTCTCGCCGAAAAACTTCCGTGACGATAGGCGCCAATATTAATATGATGGGCATCCACACCTTTTCTTCGAAGCTCTTCAACAATATGAGCGTCGTAATTCCAAAAATCAAAACTGATTACACAGATTTTCATAGATTATTTACAGTTCAGTTTGACCAAAATTAACGTTGAATCATTAAAAAAATTACGTTTGAGGCTTGTTATTTTTGAGTATAATTTCCAGCTACGAATTTAGTCATTTTTTTCACTATTCTTAAGGGATTCGTACGTTTTATAGACACTCAGGGTCTGCAACACCGAAAGTTGATATCCTTCTTTACCATCAAGAAATCCCAGCCGTAAAAAATAAGTTTTAATAAACTTTGCTGCCATTTTAATATACATAATTAAGCTACTGAACTTCTTACCTTTAGCGAAAAGCTCTTCCCCTTTCAGTTCGCCATAATGGATCATTTTTTCTCGATACGACTCATAATCGGCCACGGAATAATGCAAAAGTTTGTTTCTGAGTTCACCAATACTGCCATTGACCTCCAGCGTTTCATGCACTTTTTTCCCCGCGGTATATCTGCATTTACTTTTCCTGAAAAGACGAAAGTTTTTATCGGTCTGCGTCCCGGAATAGTGTAAGGGTTTTCCTGCGAAAAAGAATTGGCGGTAAAAATAGTAGGCGTCTTTTTTATCGGACTTATTGAGTTCTTTGAAGATTTCTGCGCGAAGTTGCGGGGTTATTCTTTCGTCGCCATCCAGAAAAATAACCCAATCATTTTTTGCAGATTCCAGGGCGAGATTGCGTTGTTTTGTAAAATCTTCGAATTGATTCTGGATCATTTTTACCTTCGGATTCCGCGAGGCAATTTCTACCGTTTTATCCGTGCTGAATGAATCCACCACAATAATTTCGTCACAAAATGTAAAACAAT
Organism: Chryseobacterium sp. MDT2-18; assembly: GCF_030815285.1. NCBI lineage: Bacteria > Pseudomonadati > Bacteroidota > Flavobacteriia > Flavobacteriales > Weeksellaceae > Chryseobacterium > Chryseobacterium sp. MDT2-18. Next base: position 48,162 of record NZ_JAUSWQ010000012.1, read on the forward strand.
CCAGTATTTCCTGAATATTTTTCTCTTCATTAAAAGTGATTATTAAACCACTTATTCTCTCCTTAAGCATCATTTCTTTATTCGTATTTGAGTAATTTACGTATAAAAAATCAAAAAAGCTTCAGTTTTCCCAATATTAATTTAAGTTTAAAGCGTTGCAGCGAGTCCTCACCTTTGATGTCGATTCTGCAAAGTTCGTAAGGTTTCGCATTTGGGAAATAATTTATTTTATTGCCAATCCTTACGGCAAAGTCAATGCCTAATTTCTTTAAAGTATGAAAAAGCTTTTCCTGCTCTGCACCATTTTTAGGATATTTTCCATACGGGTAAGCCAAAACTTTTGAATACTGAATTTGATGAGATTCCAGAATCTGCATATTCAATTTTAAATCGTTTTCAATTTCACTGTTGCTTAAAGTTCTGAAATTTTGATGCGAATGACTGTGAAGTGCAATTTCGAAAAAATTTGAACTGAGCTTTTTAAGATCTTCAAAACCCATCATTTTATTTTCATCATATCCGTTTTCAATAAAGGCAGTGGAAATAAAAATGGTCGCTTTAAGATCATATTTTTGAAGCAGCGACGGTAAAAATTCGTAATTGTTATAGTAACCGTCGTCAAAGGTAATGATAATTTTTTTCCTGAATTCGGAATGGATTTCTTTAAAAAAAACCGACCGGTAAGCTTTTTCCTTTATATATTTAAACTGTTTTTCTAGATTTTCTGCACTCACCGTAAGTTCTGTATCTCCTTCCTTTTCCACTTTATGGTACATCAGGATAGTTAGTCTTTTTCGCGGAAAAAAATAAAGATAAATTCGAAAATAGCTGAAAAACAAGCCCAAAAGAATAGCAAAAAATATCATCGTGCTGATTTTTTTTCCAGTTTGCTGCGTTTTATTATGCTGTATAGTTTAATGTATTTCATAAAATTATAAAAAGCCATTGTTCTTGCAATATAGAAACCCGCAAAACCATCCAGAAATCCAAGCTTAAGGAAGTAAGTTTTGAAAAATTGAAAAGGAGGATTTACGATTATTTTCAACTGGTTCACTTTTCTACCACTTTCAAACATTTTTTCGGCCATCATATCAGAATAATTATTCATTTTCGACAGATAATGATGGATGTTTCGGTAGGTGTAGTGATTAATACTTCCTTTTATAGATCCTTTGTCGTTATCGGTCATCAGATACTCGTGAATTCTGTCGGGAGAATACTTTGCCGCATTTCTTTTAAAAAATCTTTCACGGAAAACTCTTCCCCAGCCTCCATGTTCAATGAGATGCGTGCCGAGATAATTGTTAAATTTAATATCGTACACCTCAAATTTAGAATTGCCGGAATCCACAATTTTTCTGATGGACTTTTTCAACTCCTCATCTGGAATTTCATCGGCATCGAGAAAAAGCACCCATTCATTGGTACATAAATCTAAGGCATAATTTTTCTGTTCCCCGTAACCATTGAATTTTTTTTCGTAAAATTTCACTTGGGAATATTCCGAACAGCGCTCTTTGGTTTTATCTTTAGAATAACTGTCAACAACAATAATTTCATCGGCAATATCATTTACTGAATCCAGAAATCTTTTGATATTTTCTTCCTCGTTATAGGTGATAACAGCGACCGAGACTCCCATTATTTTATATACTCCAAAACGGTTTTTTCGATAATCGAAACGCAGTCCAAAAGTTGCTCTTCGGTAATCACCAAAGGCGGCGCCAATCTGATAATATTGCCATGAGTCGGTTTTGCCAGTAAGCCGTTTTCTTTTAATTTCAAACAAAGATTCCAGGCCGTAGAACTTTCCGGAGTATCATTAATGAGAATTGCATTTAATAAGCCCTTCCCACGGACTTTGGTAATGAGTGAAGTTTTCGCAATCACTTTTTCAATTTCTGAACGGAAAAGATTCCCTAAAGATTCGGCTCTTTCAGAAAGTTTCTCGTCCTCTACCACATCCAGTGCAGCCATCGCAACCGCACAGGCAATCGGGTTTCCACCGAAAGTTGAACCATGTTGACCCGGTTTTATCACCTTCATAATTTCGTTGTTTGCCAAAACTGCAGAAACGGGATACATTCCGCCGGAAATGGCTTTTCCTAAAACCAAAATATCGGGTTGTACCTCTTCGTGATAACAGGCGATCAGTTTTCCGGTTCTTGCGATTCCGGTTTGTACTTCATCTGCAATGAAAAGAACATTGTATTTTTTACATAATTCCGAAGCAGCTTTTAAATAACCTTCATCCGGAACGTAAACGCCGGCTTCACCCTGGATAGGTTCCACTAAAAATGCCGCGATATTTTCCGCATCATTTTTCAGAGTTTCTTCTAAAGCACCGATATCATTATATGGAATTTTTATAAATCCCGGTGTAAAAGGACCGTAGTTTTTGCTGGCATCGGGATCGTTTGAAAAAGAAACAATAGTCGTAGTTCTTCCATGAAAATTATTTTCACATACGATAATTTTGGCCGCATTTTCAGAAATACCTTTCACTTCATAACTCCATTTCCGGGCTAATTTTACTGCGGTTTCCACTGCTTCTGCACCTGAGTTCATCGGTAAAACTTTATCAAATCCGAAAAGTAAAGTTATTTTCTTCTCATATTCTCCCAAACTTGAGTTATGGAAAGCGCGCGATGTCAAAGCCAACTTCTTCGCCTGATTTACCAAAGCACCGACAATTTTCGGATGAGAATGCCCCTGATTAACCGCGGAATATGCAGAAAGAAAATCATAGTATTTTTTACCTTCAACATCCCAGACAAAAACCCCTTCTCCCCTGTCTAAAACCACAGGAAGCGGATGATAGTTGTGGGCGCCATATTCGTTTTCTAAATCAATATAATACTGAGAATTCTTTTGTTGAGTAGCTTCTGACATTTTTTCTTTTTACAAATTTAACGATAATAATTGAAAAGTACTGAAACAAAAACTGCCTCGAAAAGAGGCAGCTTTTGTTAAATATAAATGATATTAGTTATCAAATTTTTTATCCATTTTGAAATCTTCCATGAATTTCGTGGTATAATTTCCTGCGAGATAATCTTCGTTTTCCATTAACTGTCTATGGAAAGGAATAGTCGTTTTCACGCCCTCAATATAAAATTCCTCTAAGGCACGTTTCATTTTCGCAATCGCTTCTTCCCGTGTCTGTGCGGTGGTAATTAACTTTGCAATCATCGAATCGTAATTGGACGGAATCGAATACCCTGAATAAACATGGGTATCTACACGGATACCGTGTCCTCCCGGAATATTCAGTCCTGTGATTTTTCCCGGTGATGGCCGGAAGTCATTAAAAGGATCTTCAGCATTGATTCTACATTCAATGGAATGCAGCTTCGGGAAATAATTAATCCCTGAAATAGCAGTTCCGGACGCTAAAAGAATTTGTTCCCTAATTAAATCAAAATCTACAACCTGTTCTGTAATTGGATGCTCTACCTGAATTCTGGTATTCATTTCCATAAAATAGAAATCACGGTTTTTATCAACCAAAAACTCGATGGTTCCTACTCCTTCATATCCGATATATTCTGCAGCTTTTACAGCAGCATCACCCATTTTCTGACGAAGTTCATCGGTCATGAACGGCGACGGAGTTTCTTCAGTTAACTTCTGATTTCTTCTTTGTACGGAACAATCTCTTTCTGATAAATGACATGCCCTTCCATACTGGTCACCAGCAATCTGGATCTCAATATGACGTGGTTCTTCAATGAGTTTTTCCATGTACATTCCGCCATTTCCGAAAGCGCCGACCGCTTCCTGGACTGCAGATTCCCAGAGCTGCTTCATATCCGCTTCTTTCCAAACGGCGCGCATTCCTTTTCCACCACCACCGGCAGTCGCTTTAATCATTACGGGGTATCCGACTTCTTTAGCGAGTTCGACAGCATGTTCGTAAGAATCAATAAGACCCTCTGAACCGGGAACGCATGGCACCCCAGCTTCTTTCATCGTTGCTTTAGCATTCGCTTTGTCACCCATTCTGTCGATCTGTTCAGGAGATGCACCAATAAATTTGATCCCGTTTTTCTGACAGATTCTGGAGAAATTTGCATTTTCTGACAAAAATCCGTAACCGGGATGAATTGCATCAGCATTGGTAATTTCCGCTGCTGAAATAATATTGGGGATTTTAAGATAAGAATCTTTGCTCATCGGCGGTCCGATACAAACTGCTTCATCAGCAAACCTCACATGGAGACTGTCCTTATCTGCAGTAGAATACACGGCAACGGTTTTAATTCCCATTTCTTTGCAGGTACGAAGAATTCGCATTGCAATTTCGCCGCGGTTGGCGATTAGTATTTTTTTGAACATCTTGTTAAGAATTTTAAATTTTGAATCTTAAATTTTAAATTATTTCAAATGAATTCTCATCTAAAATATATAATTTATCATTTAAAATTACTTAAGAAGGATCAACTAAAAATAGCGGTTGATCGTATTCTACAGGAGTTGCATCGTCTACCAGAACTTTCACTATTTTCCCGGAAACTTCAGATTCGATTTGGTTGAATAATTTCATTGCTTCAATGACACAAACTACTTTTCCTTCAGTAACTTCGTCCCCCACATTTACAAATAGATCCTTGTCTGGAGCTGGCTTTCTGTAGAACGTGCCAATCATTGGCGATTTGATGGTAATAAATTTGCTGTCGTCTTCCAACGGTGCTGATGGTGCAGCAACAACTGCAGCAACTGGTGCTGAAGCAGGCGCTTGCTGCGGCGCAGTGTGATAAACTGCAGGTGAACCCATATAATTCATTTCGCTTCCTGCAAGCGGAGTTTTAATGGTGATTTCGAAATCTTTAGTTTTGTATTTTACTTCTGAAACCTCAGCTTTAGAAACAAATTTTATAAGATTTTGGATGTCTTTAATGTCCATATAATTGGTATTTGTTTATTATGTCAAAGATACTAAAAAACAATAAAAAACCACTCAAAATTGAAAAAATTGAGTGGTTTTTGTATAAAAACAGAGTTTTCATTAGATTTTAAGCCTAATTCTCTTCTGCAGTTTCTACTTCTTTTTCTATTACTACTTTCCCTCTGTAGTATAATTTACCTTCATGCCAGTGTGCTCTGTGATACAAGTGCATTTCACCTGATGTTGCATCTTTTGCCAATTGAGGAACTACTGCTTTGTAGTGTGTTCTTCTTTTATCTCTTCTTGTTGACGATTGTCTTCTCTTTGGATGTGCCATTTCTTATAATTTTTTAATTTGATGAGCGATGAGTATTTGATTTCTCAATTCTCATCATTTTAAACTATTTAATTTTTAATCTTTTAATTTTTTCAATGCTTCCCACCGTGGGTCAATTTCCAGTTCTTCTTCAATAATATCTTTTGGACTGAACTTTTCCAGAATTTCTAAATCTTCCTCTGAAAGATTAGGCGAAACTTTCTTCATTGGGATCGACAGCATCACATCTTCATAAATCAGCTGCGAAACATTGAAAGCGTGATCCGTTCTTGGAATGGTAATCACATCAATATCGCTGTCATCATATTCTTCCCCAAAATTTACCAAAACTTCAATTTCATGTGCTATCGGATAGTCAAAATGTTCGTTTGAAATATCACAAACTAAATTAACCGTCCCTGAAGTTTTAATCCAAAGTTCTAAAAAAGTAGTATGCTTATCCATAAGGACATCAGCAACTATTCTAGGCTCTGTAAATTCTTGTTCAGTATCGAAAAGTTGAAAGAACTTCTTATCTATCTCAAACCTGAACTGGTGTTTTCCGTTTTTTAGTCCCGAAAACTCAATATCGTAGTTTCTAAACTTGTCCATAAAATGAGTGTGCAAAAATATGCATTTTTTTTAATATTACAAATTAATCTTAAACAAATCTGTAGTAAATATTTTCCGGGCGTATTTACTAGGCTCGATCAACCGGCAGATCCTCATCAGGGCTGTTAGCAGAAGAGCTTCTACGCGGCTGCATCCGATTGGTTATTAAGTCATTATATTCTTTTCTGTTATTGAAGATTTTGATGGCCATGAAAATTGCCTCGGTAAAACTCTGTTCATCCGCAATATTTTTACCGGCAATATCATAAGCAACGCCATGATCGGGAGAAGTTCTGACATAAGGCAAGCCGGCGGTGTAATTTACCCCTTCTTCGTAAGCCAGTGTTTTAAACGGCGCTAAACCCTGATCATGATACATAGCCAAAACTGCATCGAAGTTTTTATATTTACCGGGTTGAAAATAGCTGTCTGCAGGATAAGGTCCAAAGGCCAAAACGCCATTATCAAACAATTCTCGGATTGCCGGCTCTATGATTTCGATTTCTTCTCTGCCGATCGTTCCGCCATCGCCCGCATGCGGATTCAAACCCAACACTGCGATTTTTGGTCTTTCGATGCAGAAATCCTCAATTAAACACTGATTCAAAAGTTTGATTTGTTTTTTGATCTTCTCCTTAGAAATATTTTCCGCAACGCTGGCAAGCGGAATATGATGTGTAGAGACCGCAACTTTTAAATCATTTGTCACTAAAAACATCAGGCCTTTTTTGCCAAATTTCTCTTCCAGATAACCGGTGTGTCCAGCATGCTGAAAACCGTGTTTCATCATCTCCTCTTTGTTAATGGGAGCGGTAACCAAAACATCAATTTCACCATTCATCAAAGCATTGGTCGCGGCTTCCAAAGAATCGATTGCCATTCGGGTAGACTCTTCAGTTGGAGTGCCTAGATTTACATTCACATTGTCTTTCCAGAGATTCACCATGTTTATTTTATCGTCCTGCGCCTGTGCAACTTCTGTGATATAATTAAAATTATGCTGAAGTTTGAAAATGTTTTTCTGATAGGTAAACAGTTTTCCCGAACCAAATATAATGGGCGTAAAAAAATCGGTAATAGATTTATCTTTCAGAGATTTCATGATAATTTCCGGACCGATTCCATTGTAATCACCGATAGAAATTCCCACTTTTATTTTATATTGTTTCGGACTCATTTTTATTATCTTTGAAAATTAATAGAATTTTACAAATTTAACAAATTAGGATTAACTACTATTACTTTATTTTAATTCTAAGGAATTAATTGATTTTCAGTTCATCTTTTCTCTTAAAAAATATCAAAAACATGTTCACAGGAATTGTAGAAGCAACCGGGATTGTAGAAGCGATCAATCATAACGAAAGCAATATCGATTTTATTTTAAACTGTCCTTTCACCCAGGAATTAAAAATTGACCAAAGTCTCGCGCACAACGGCTGCTGTTTAACTGTTGTCGAAATTACAGAAACCCACTATCGGGTCACCGCCATTGATGAAACTTTAGAAAAAACGAATCTCGGCAAGTGGAAGATCGGCACTGAAGTGAATTTGGAACGGTGTTTGAAGTTCGATGGACGGCTAGATGGTCACCTGGTTCAGGGTCATGTTGACAAAACGGGTATTGTAGAGAAAATACAAGACAAAGACGGAAGTTTTCTCATCACTATCTCCTACGAAAACACCGATGAATACACAACTGTTCCGCAAGGTTCCATTACGGTAAACGGCATTAGTTTAACTGTTGCCGAGAGTGGCTCCGATGATTTTTCAGTTGCGATCATTCCCTACACCTGGGAATTTACCAATATGAAAACGCTGAAAGTGGGCGACACCGTAAATCTGGAATTCGATATCATCGGAAAATATGTTAATAAATTGATGAAAAAAAATGCCGTTCTCTAAATACAAAGGTTTTAGTTTAAGAAATAGAGTTTTCTGGGGTTTTCTGCTGATTTGCTTTCTCAGCATCACAGGCTCTTCGACTTTATCCTATTTTATTTTAAAGAACAATGCGACCGAACAAAGCAGAACCGATTTGCAGAAAAGAGCCGAATCGCTAATGTCTGCCCTCGATTACGCGGTAAGTCACACTCAGGTGCAAACCAACGATTTACCGAAAATCTTGTCCAACGCAATTTTCGAAATCGCAGATATCAACAATCAGGACATTATCATCTATGATTTGAACGGGAATTTTGTAATTTCTAATAAAGACATTAATCTTATTCCCAACAAAAAACTTTCCTTAGAAGTGATCAATCAGGTTTTGAAAAGTGACAAAAGAGTTGATTTTCAAAACTATGATCCGAAAACGGGTTCCAACGTAACCTCTTCCTATATGATTCTGAAAAACAATATGCTGGAGCCGATTGCTATTGTATATTTCCCTTATCATCACAACGATGCCTCGTATGTAAGCGTCTTCAACAAATACCTCAATTACATTTTCATTGTTAATCTTTTTGTGATTGGATTTGGAGTCTGGCTGAGCTGGATTATCTCGAACCACTTAACCAGAGCGGTCACCAAATTTTCTGACCTTATTAATAGAATCACTCTTTTCGAAAATGATCCGCAACCCATCCGCTATTACCAGAATGATGAATTGAATCAACTGGTAAAAGCCTATAATAAAATGATTCTGCAGATTAAGGAACAGAAAGAACGGCTTAGTTTTAAAGATAAAGAGGAAGCCTGGCGCGAAATGGCGAAACAGGTTGCTCATGAAGTAAAGAATCCTTTAACACCGATGAAACTGACCATTCAGAATTTTGAAAGAAAATTTGACCCGAATGACCCGAAAATATATGATAAAGTAAAACATCTGAGCAAAACAATGGTAGATCAAATTGATTTGGTTGCCACAGTTGCAAATGCTTTTTCTCAGTTTGCCCAGTTGCCCGAAAAGAATAACGAGGTTTTTAACCTTAATAAGGAAATAAAAAACATTATTAATATTTTCAGCGACGAAAAAATATATTTCCACACCAATAAAGAAAAAATAATGATCGAAATGGATAAAATATATTTGTCCAGAATCATCACCAATCTGGTTTCTAATGCGAGACAGGCAACCGATGATGAACGTGAAAATATTATTAATGTAGATGTAGAACAACGGCAAAAAAGGATTATCATCACCGTAGAAGACAATGGTGTCGGTATTTCCGAAGATCACTACAACCGGATTTTCGAACCTAATTTCACTTCAAAGTCGAGCGGAATGGGATTGGGATTAACGATGGTCCGTAAAATGGTGGAAGATTATAAAGGTGAAATCTCAGTGAAATCTGAACTTGGAAAAGGATCGACTTTTACCATTTCACTTCCAAACAACATGAAATCCGTTCAAAATAACTAAATCATCAGCGCGGGACGCAGTACAATTCCGAGCCGCTATTTTTGTGAAAAATATCAAAATCTACTACTTTCAGTGAAACCTTTTCATTTTAAACAATTCAGCATTCAGCAATCGAAAAAGGTATTTCGTGTTGGAACAGACGGTGTTTTGCTCGGTGCTGCTTCTACGGTAAACAACGCGAAAAACATTCTGGAAGTGGGTACAGGAACAGGCTTGATCTCACTGATGCTGGCCCAAAGAAATTTTCAGGCAGAAATCCATGCCATCGACATTAATGAAAATGCAGTAGCGCTCGCCGCACAAAACTTCGAAAATTCACCATTCCAAAACAGAGTAAAGGTTTTTCTGCAGGATTATAAAAAGTTTAATTCAAAAGAAAAATACGATTTAATTGTATCAAATCCTCCTTATTTTGAAGAAAACGCGTCCCAAAAAGACATTACCGCGAGACAGCAAACTGAACTTTCCTTCGGGTTTTTAGTTGAAAAATCATCGGATTTATTGTCTGAAAAAGGGTTGCTTTCGGTCATTATCCCTTTTGACTCCGGAGTATTGTTTGAAGAATATTGTTCCCAAAAATCGCTGTATTTAAACAAAAGAATAAAGATTTACGGCATCAGAGATGCTAAACCTAAACGACTGATTTTAGAATTTGGACTGCAGAAAAAAGAAGCCAATCATTCAGATTTCGTCATTGAGAAATCTCCGAGAAAATATACCGACGAGTATCTGAAACTTACAGAAGAATTCCATCAATTCTCAAAATAAATTTTTATTTCGGAGCATTCAGCGTGATCACAATATCTTTTGCAATATTTTTAGCCGAAGAATATTTTGCATCGCAAACCATGGTGGTAATAGAATAACTGCCTTTTTCTACCATAATGAAGTTTTCGTTATTTGCCGGAATATTGAGGTTATAAAATTTCTTTCCGCTGAGTTTCACAATCAAATTACATTTCGACTTATTTTTGATCAGCACATAAGCGGTTTTGCTGCTGGGATCATTATTGAAAAGATGATTCAATAAATCTTCAGTTCCCTTATGGTTGGCATTCGAACCATTTTTCGCAACCTCTTTTTCTACTTCATTTTTAAGGGTCGTTTTATTGACCGGTGTAATTGTAGGTTTCGCAACTTTAGCCTGCTGAACCGGTGTTTTGTCGTTGTTCATCACCGCGAAAAGCTTCCTTTTAAACTCTGGAGTTCTGGGATGATCAGGATTGAATTTAATAAAATTGGCAATGACCTGTACATCGGTACTTTTCTCGACCTGACCGACAGTATATTTCGACTGGGCGTAAGAGAAAAATGAAATAAATAGCAATAAGAAACAGATAGATTTTCTCATCAATGAATTAATTTTTAGAATTCTACATTTTAGGAATAACGGAAAATTGTACTTTTTAGTTTGTGCGAAATTTATTATCTTTGCAACGCTTAAAAACATTAGCTAACTTAATCAATTTTTAATAAAAAAAACAAGAATATGTATACACCAGTTGCTGCAGATGTAGCTAAATTAAGAAACATTACAGGCGCAGGAATGATGGACTGCAAAAAAGCGTTGGTTGAAGCTGATGGAGATTTCGATAAAGCCATCGAAAACCTTAGAAAAAAGGGACAGAAAGTTGCAGCAAACAGAGCAGACAGAGATTCTCATGAAGGTGCAGTAATTGCGAAAGTAAACCAGGACAACACCATGGGAGCAATTATCGCTTTGAATTGTGAAACAGATTTCGTTGGAAAAAATGACAGCTTCGTAGAGTTAGCTCACGAACTGGCTGAACAGGCTATTTTCTATGCAAACAAAGAAGAATTTTTAGCTTCTGATTTCCACGGAATGACTGTTGCTGAAAAATTAATCGAGCAAACAGGAATTATCGGTGAAAAAATCGAAATCGGTGCTTTCGAAAGAATCGAAGGACCTTTCTTAGGAGCTTATATTCATGCTGGAAATAAAATTGCTGCTATTACTTCTTTATCTGCAAATGTAGATGGAGCTGCAGAAGTTGCAAAATCTGTTTCTATGCAGGTTGCTGCAATGAACCCAATCGCTTTGGATGAAACGATGGTTTCCCAGGAAACGATTGATAAAGAATTAGAAATCGAAAGAGAATTATTGACTAAAGAAGGAAAACCTGCTAACATTATCGACAATATCCTTAAAGGAAAAATGCAGAGGTTCTACAAAGACAACACTTTGGTACACCAGTCTTTCATCAAAGATTCAAGCGTATCAGTTGCTGATTATGTAAAATCAATCAACAGCGATTTGAAAGTTGTAGGATATATCAGAGCGAGCCTTACTTAATTTCCCGAACTTTATTATAATTAAAATCTCTTTCTATTTTTAGAAAGAGATTTTTTTTTCGGGTTATAAGCAGTAATTTTGTAACCATTTTTATGTATGAAAAATAATTATCTTTTAAAATATTTTTTAACGTTTGTCCTTACAATATCGATCATTTCATTAAACGCTCAATATATTTCGGTTGACACCCAAACTTACACTCCGGAACAATTGGTTAAAGAGGTGTTTTTTGGAAATCAAAGTTCCAGTTGTATCTCCGTTGAAAATGTAAGTATTTCGGGATGGGATTTTGGCAATGGAAAAAAGAGCTACGGATATTTTGATCGAACGGGCAGTGCCTTTGAGATGGAGAAAGGAATTCTTCTTTCTACAGGTGATGCATTAACCGCACCAGGACCGAACGATTACATCCAAAGCGGAAATGACTCTCGTTGGATCGGAGACAGAGATTTAGAAGATGCCTTGAATGTTAGCAGTACCTATAATGCAACGATACTAGAATTTGATTTTACGGCGACTAATACCAATAGAATTAGCTTTGAATATCTCTTTGCCTCAGAGCAATATTTGGTAGATGGTAAAGGATCTCAATGTAATTTTACCGATGGATTTGCTTTTTTAATTAAAGAGGCTGGGAGTTCAGATTCGTACAGAAATCTAGCCGTAATTCCGGGCACTAACATTCCTATAAAATCTAGCACTGTAAGAGGTCCTGGAGGGTTATGCGCCGCAATTAATGAACAATATTTCGCACAATACAACCCATATGAAAGTCCAACAAATTTTAATGGCCAGACCAAAATTTTAAATGCAATTACCGATATTATTCCAGGGGTTAAGTACCATCTTAAACTCGTTATTGCCGATGAAGGAAATGGACTCTATGACTCGGCAGTTTTTCTAAAAGCCGGCAGTTTTGTGGGAATAAAAGATCTAGGAGCAGACCTTGTTATCTCTTCCCAAACGGCACTTTGTGAAGGATCTACAACACAATTAGATGCTTCGATCACCGCTCCCGGGGCAACATATCAGTGGTATAATGCCCAAGGCATCATTACTGGTGCTACCAATCCATTGTACACTGTTCGTGACGCAGGCACTTACGAGGTGTTGATCGATGACCGAGGTTGTAAATTAAAGGGGTCTATCAAAATTGAATATGCGGAAAAACCGATCTACAATCCGAACAATTCTTTTTGCAACTATAATGAAGGAAAACCTATCGCAATTTACCTTCAACAATTAAATAGCCAAATCATTTCAAATTACAAATCCTACTTTAAGGTAAAATACTATCGATATGAAACAGATGCAATTGAAGGAAACGATAATACAATCGACACCATTCAATATAGCGAAGATACAACCATTTATGTTCGTACTGAAAGTAGCGAATGCGACACACCAGTTGAAACCATTAATTTTAAAACTCCAAAGAAATCTGCGTTTCTTATAGATCAAATAATTTGTCCAAATTCGACAACAAGATTAGAAGTAGAAGACATCTTTGCTTATTACAAATGGATGCGCGAAAATGGTGAAATTATTGCTGAAGGTGATTCTGTTAATTCCATTAATAATGTTGGTATTGGTAAATATTTTGTGCAATTAAAATCTTTAAATGGCTGTTTCTTACAACAAGAAGTTAATGTATTACATTCTGAACTTCCGCAAATTACCAATGTAGAAGTCACCGGAAATACCGCAACTGTTTTCGTAAGCGGCGGAAATCCACCTTATCAATATTCTTTGGATAATATTACTTTCCAGAGTTCCAATACTTTGACAAATATTCCACGCGGGCTCCGTAAAGTTTATGTGAAAGACGCGCAAAATTGCGAAACTGTTCAAAAAGAATTTTTAATTCTCAATTTAATTAATGTCATTACGCCCAACGCAGACGGCAAAAATGACGTTTTGGACTACTCTGATTTAAGCATTAAAAAAGACGTAAAAATTGAAATCTTCGACCGCTACGGAAATCAAGTTTTTATCTCGCAGAAAACTCCTTATATCTGGGACGGAAAAATGAACGGCAGCGTTCTTCCGACCGGAACATATTGGTACATCCTAAACTGGACCGAGCCTGACACCAATTTACCGGTTTCCTATAAAGGCTGGATTTTATTAAAAAACAGAAATTAAATTAAGCCATCGAAATATGGTCAAAGTTCTGGAATCCATTTAAGAAATCCTTCACCGACATTCTTTTTTTCCCTTCCAGCTGGACTTCTTGCGGGAAATAAAAACCGTCTTTTGTGAAAATTTTGAATTGATGTTTATCTATTTCTAAAGTTCCCGGAACTTTATCATGTTCCGTCTTTTCAAATTTTCCTTTAAATATTTTTAAAAATTTTTCGTCTTCTCCAATTTTAATGGTCGTAAAAGAAGCAGGATAAGGCGACATTCCACGGATGAAATTATGAACGGTTTCTGCGTTTTGGTTCCATTGAATTCGGGTGTCTTCTTTGAAAATTTTAAAAGCATTTTTTGGATGTTCCACAATCGGTTGCGGCTTCTCCTGAATTGAGTTTTCAGACAGTCCATCGAGGGTTTTTACGACGAGTTCCGCACCCATTTCCATTAAACGGTCGTGCAGTTCGCCGGCATTTTCTTCAGGTGAAATTTCGAGTTCCTGTTGCAGAAGAATATTTCCCTCATCAATTTTTTCATTAATAAAGAAAGTAGTCGCTCCCGTTTTTTTCTCACCATTAATAACGGCATAATTAATCGGAGCCGCACCACGATAATCCGGAAGCAATGAGGCGTGCAGATTAAATGTTCCCATTTCCGGCATTTCAAATAAAATCTTGGGCATCATCCGAAATGCTACCACGACAAAAACGTCGGCATTGAGTTTCTCTAGTGCTTCTAAAAATTCAGGATCTCTTAATTTCTCGGGTTGAAAAACCGGTAAGTTATTTTCAACGGCGAATTCTTTTACCGCAGACTGATGAATTTTCTGTCCGCGTCCGCTCGCTTTATCTGCAACGGTTACCACACCCACAACTTCGTGATAGGATTGATGAACCGCTTCTAAGGAAGTTTTTGCAAATTCCGGAGTTCCGAAAAATATAACTTTTAATGATTTCATTGAATATATAATTGAGGATATTTAATAAATAACAATTCACTTTTAATCGTGATTGTAACAGTATGTTCTAAAATTGAGCATTTTTACTTTACCTGAATCGAGCAGGTGAATCAGATTTTCTAAAATATTTTCTTTGACAAAATAATTCAGTTTAATGGAAATCTCTTCTACATTTGCAGGACCATTTTTCAAAATTTCTAAAATTTCCCGCGAAACATCCCGTCCGAAAACCGTTTCTTTCTGTTGTTCACAAACCGAGCAATGTCCGCAGTTTTTCACATTTTTCTCACCGAAATAAGATAAAATCAATTTCATTTTACAAAACTCACTATTCTGGACAAAAAATTTCATTTCCTCCCACTTCTGAATTTTGTTTTTCTGGATCTGGGCAAAAAGATTCCAGTACTTTCCTTCTATTGCCCGCTGATCTCGGTGTTTCAAAAACTTAACACTCGACAAAGCGCCATCGATATAATCCAGATGTCCCTGATGCTGCAGTTCCCGAAGTCGCTCTTTAATCAAATGAGGATCCGACTCGATTTTGGTACTCAGTGATTTTTCGCTGAACATTATTTTGTGCGTGGTGAGTCCCGAAAGAGCCCTCAATAAGAGTTCGATAAAATAGGCGTCTTTTTTTGGCAATAAATCGATTTCATCAGGCGCAATTTTTAGCTCAAGTGATGAAAGAGAATTTTGATAATTATAAAAAATAATTTCCTGATGGTGCAAAAACTGAAGAACATTTCTAATCTTTGCTAAAGACACTTTTGTAAATTTCTGAATCCTTTGAATATGAAGCTGAAATACA
Source organism: Chryseobacterium sp. MDT2-18 (assembly GCF_030815285.1). NCBI lineage: Bacteria > Pseudomonadati > Bacteroidota > Flavobacteriia > Flavobacteriales > Weeksellaceae > Chryseobacterium > Chryseobacterium sp. MDT2-18. The sequence continues at coordinate 63,558 of NZ_JAUSWQ010000012.1, forward strand.
TTTTCCGGCAAATCATTCTCAGCAATTTGAAAAGTTGAATACAAGTAAGATACAATATTCTGAAATTCTGCTTTCGACGGAATTTGATTGATTAAAATTTGATCAAAATTCTTTAATTCCTGTTCATTCCAAAGTAGAAAAGCATAGGAAACTGAGCCATCCCGACCAGCTCGGCCGATTTCCTGGTAATAATTTTCTATGGATGCCGCGGGAGAAAAATGGATAATGAACCGCACATTATCTTTATCGATTCCCATCCCGAATGCATTGGTAGAGATCAAAACCTGGTTTTGACTTTGAAGCCAACGGTTTTGTTTCGCATTTTTTTCTTTTACCGGAATCCCGGCGTGAAAGAAATCGACATTCGTGATCTGATTTCGGTGAAGAAAATCGGTAAGTTCTTCGGCTTCTTTCCGGGTTCTGACATAGATAATTCCTGACGAATTATTATATTTCAGGAGATTTCGAATTCTTTCATATTTGTCAGCAATTTCATCGGAGACAATTTTAAGATTACTTCTTCTAAAACTTTTCTGAAAGATTGCCGGGTTTTTCAGATTGAGTTTCAACTGTATTTCCTGTAAAACTTTTGGAGTCGCGGTTGCTGTTAATGCAATGCAGGGAATATTTTTCAACTGCTCTCTAAACCCTTTGATATGCTGATAACTCGGCCGGAAATCCTGCCCCCATTCCGAAATACAGTGCGCTTCGTCTACGGCAATAAATGAAATCTGAATTTCTTCTAAATTTTGAAGAAATAACCTGTTGGTTAGTCGTTCGGGAGAAATGTACAGTAATTTGGTCAAGCCGTCTTTGCAACGGTTAAAAATAATTTCGGCATCGTATTCATCCAGTTCCGACGAGAGATATTCAGCTTCAATGCCGATATTTTTCATTTGATAAACCTGGTCCTTCATCAAAGCCAAAAGTGGAGATATCACCAGACAGGTTCCTTCTAAAACCAAAGCCGGAAGTTGATAACAAAGTGATTTCCCGCCACCTGTTGGGAGCAGGGCCAAGGTATCTTTGCCGGAAATAATTGAATTAATGATTGTTTCCTGCGAATCCCGAAAGGTATCGTAACCCCAAAAATGCTTTAAGGTCTGCTGTTTTAATTTTTCAAAATCCTGGCTAGAAATCATTGAGTAAAATTACTGAAATAGATGGCATAAAACAAGAAAAGCCACGGCTAACGTGGCTTTTTCTTTAGTATTCAGAAGCGCTTAGAGAATTACTTTGCTTCAAAGTAAACTCTTCTGTTCGCTCTATTTTTCCATTCCGGACATTTGGTTGCAGGATCACATTCTGGATATTTAAGGTTGGTTTCACCTCTGCCTATCGCATCTAATTTACCTGAATTCACGCCGTTTTTGATCAAATAATTTTTAACATTATTCGCTCTTCGCTCAGACAATTTCTGGTTGTAAGCATTGGTGCCTCTGGCATCTGCACCTCCGATTACATAGTAAGAACCTTCAGATGAATTAATATAATTAACTGCATTGTTCAAGATTGGAGTATTAGATGGAAGAATCCGGTCTGAATCAAAATCAAACTCAATCCCTTCCAATGTTCTGGTCTCATCAGAAACAGTAGATTTTAAATCCCATGGACAACCGTTATTTTCAACAGGTCCCGGAACAGTTACGCACTTATCATACAAGTCGATTACGCCGTCTAAATCTGCATCGAGAGCAACACCTGCACCATCAACTCTTGCCCCTAAAGGTGTATTAAGCTGTCTGTCCCAGTCATCACAAACTCCATCATTATCAGCATCTCCTTTTTTACAAACTTCAACATCCTGGTTTTTATCAGCCAATACATCTAATTTATAATAAATTTCCTGCAATGGATCATGCCAGAAAAGGTGAGATTCGTGTCTTCCTAAGTTTAATGTTGCTCCTAAGGTAATATTAATTAAGTTATCGGAAACATTATCATTTATCGTATTGGTACGTGCGCCATCAAAAGCATCATCTCCGGTCACCATATACATCCCTCTTGCTTCAATATCTAGGGATTTTGTAGCCCGGTATTTTAAACCGGCACCGGCTTGACCAAACAAACTTCCAAACTTAAATGGTTTAACTTCTGTAACTAAACTCTGATTATAAACAGGCCCGGCATCTTGTCTGTACGCTCTATAAGCCAGCGTACCCGCGCCTGCATATCCGTGAAGCGCCCATCTAAAAGGAGATTTATTATCTATTCTTCTCAAAAGATTTGAAAAGTTAACATCCCCGATAATAGAAAGCGCATCATATTGTGTTCTTGCTCCATCACCACTTGGTGAAGCAACATGATCTTTTGTATTTACAAATCCCTGTCTTGATTCCCCTTTATCATACTGAAGTTTAAGACCAAAAGCATGGGTAATTGCTTTGTCAACACTTAAGTAAGCAGACCAACCAAAAAGATTTTTTCCCGCTCCGTAACTTTTGATGGAAGTAAGGTCAGACGATTGCATCAGTGGAACCCCAGCACCAGCCGACACAGCCCAGTCATTAAATCTTTTTGCCTCTTGCGTAAAAGGTGATACAGTTGCCGATCCTGAAGTATAAGGATTAGGATAATTACCAGTGGAACTGGTAATGGAATCCTGCGCAAAAACCGCTGTAGGCAATACGAGCGCTAATGCAATACTTGTTAAATTTAGTTTCATATCGTTTGTTTTTTTTTAAGTTTATAAATATCCGTTTTTAGTAATGATGCAAAAATTTAATGCGGAGATTTTACAAAAATGTTATTTGTAAACACAATTTTTTCACATTATTTTTAAGCTCTCCAGGCCTTTTTACATATTAATATTGGATACTCAATTAATAAGGTAGCTTCATTGTTGTCAGATACAACATTTAATTCTTTTTATTTTGGATTCACATTAATTGGGCAGCCGTTATTCTCAACCGGCCCCGGCACAGTGACACATTTATCATACAGATCGATGACGCCGTCCAGATCCATATCCAATGCAACACCAGCTCCATCCACTCTCGCTCCTGCAGGAGTACCAAGCTGTCTGTCCCAATCGTCACAAACCCCATCATTGTCTAAATCACCTTTTTCACATACTACAAAATCCGTTGCAGCATGATCTAAAACATATATTCTGTTATTAATATTCTGCAAAGGATCAAACCATGCGAGATGAGTATCATATTTTCCTAATTTAAAAGATAATCCCAGGTTAACGCTGAACATATTATCAGAGGAACCAGATTTTATCGCATTATAGGGCGGGCGGGAATTTCTTGCGTAACCACCGCCATCGAAAGAGTCGTCACCGGAAAAAATATACATTGCTCTGGCTTCAATATCAATCAGTTTAGAAGCATTGTATTTCACGCCCGTTCCAACTTGGAAAAAAAAACTGTCGAAGCCTAATTTTTGATCGATTTCGATAGGGATTCTGTTTGGGGTCGTACTCCATCTCGACATATCATTATCTAATAACAAGGTGTTATACGCTTGAAGACCAACTCCGCCGTAACCATGCAAAGCCCATCTATAAGGCGAATGATTATCGGTACGACGCATTAAATTAGAAAAATTAATATCACCTAAGACAGAAACCTGATGATATTTTGTGTAAGCAGTGGCCACGCCTGCGGCTACTCCTGCAGCTCCTGGCAACAGGGCTTTTTGATTGGTCTTACCCGTTTGATAAAGCAAACTCAATCCGAAGGTATGAGAAATCTGTTTATCTAAACTTCCGTAAGCATTCCAACCAAAATCAACTTTGCCATCGTAAAAGGAATTAACGTCTGCACTATGCATAAATGCACCTCCACCCCCTACTGAAACAGACCAGTCACGAAACATCCTTGATGAATTATCAAAAGGTTTGATGTTTGCGGATCCGGAGGAATAAGCGTTGGGATAATTCCCAAGAGTGTCGGCAACAGAATTCTTTTGCGCGCAAAAAGCAATGGGTATTGCTAGTGCTAATAATAAATTTAATTTCATATTGTTGTTTTTAGTGTTTCGATAGCTCACCTAACAATTTCCTAGAAAATTCACGTTGATATAAATGCTTGTGATGCGGAATTTTTAATTCCTTACAACAGAAATTGAGATTACCGAAAAACACTACATCTATATCGATTACTCTGTCTTGGTACTCTCCTGAAATCAATGTATCATCGCACCTTCCCATCTGTCTCTCAATTAATTTCACATAATTTAAGAGTTTTATAGGAGAAAATTGTGTTTTTATTACTAATGCAATATTACAAAAAATATTATTACTAACAAACTCTACAGGGTCGGTAATCAAGACCTCACTTTTCCTTAAAATCTCACCAATCTCTTCCTCTATTCTAAGGAGGGCTACCCCAATATTATGTTCAGGATTTCCTAAATTGCTTCCGAGTAACAAAGTGACCTCATGTTGCGACATATCGTAGAAATATTTAAATTATGAAGAGTTTTTTTAAAAATGTTATGGCAAATATAGTGGCTATTATTATTATAGCCGCCGTGTTTTCACTGTTTTTAATAATGATGATTGCAGCAAGCGCATTAAGCGGTGAACAAAAACCTAACATTAAAGACAATACTATACTCACCCTTGATTTTAAAACCAACATCATCGATAGCCCTACGGAAGATCAGAATGAGATGTTTGCCTTTGGTGATAAGCCGAAAAATATTTTAATATTCGATATGCTTGAGGCCATTAAAAAAGCAAAATCTGATGATAAAATCAAAGGGATAAGTATCGAGACTGATGGAATCCACGCTGGCCTTACTCAGTTGGATGACATTCGCGGCGCTCTGCAAGATTTTAAGAAAAGTGGAAAATTCGTCTATGCTTACGGCAATGTGGTTTCCCAGGCCGCTTATTATCTTGGTTCCGTTGCTGACCAATACATTCTGAATCCGGCTGGCGGAATCGATTTAAAAGGATTATCAACCGAAGTTTTATACATGAAAAGCTTCGCCGATAAATACGGAATCGGAATAGAAATCATCAGACACGGAAAATACAAATCCGCTGTAGAACCGTTTATGAGAGATGATATGTCGCCGGAAAACAAAGAACAGCTTTCAACTTTATTAAATGATATCTGGTCCGTCAATTCACAGAAAATCGCCAGTTCACGGAAAATTGATCCTGCACAGTTCAAAACAGTTGTTGACAGTCTTTATGGAGCAATTCCTGATCTTAGTTTAACTTATAAATTAGCAGATAAGTTAATGCAGAAAAGCGAGTACGATCAAATGATTAAAACAAAACTGAATCTGGCAAAAAAAGACAAACTCACCAAAGTATCATTTAAAAAATACATCCACTCTTTCAGTGACGACTCTTCTAAAAAAGAGGACCAGATTGCAGTACTTTATGCATCCGGAGCAATCTATAACGGCGAAGGATACCAAAATATCTATGCAGATAATTTCGTAAAAGAAATAAAAAAAATAGCAGATAATGACAAAGTAAAAGCAGTCGTCCTCAGAATAAACTCTCCCGGCGGAAGCGCAAACGCGTCTGATGAAATCCTGTTCGAACTGGAACAGCTGAAAAAGAAAAAACCCATTACAGTCTCTTTCGGTGATTACGCTGCCTCAGGTGGATACTACATTGCGATGGCCGCAGATAAAATCTACTCCGAACCAAATACCTTGACTGGGTCTATCGGAGTATTCGGGATGATTCCTTACTTTAAAGAAGCTGCAAACAAAAACGGCCTAACATCTCACCCGGTCACTACCAATGCGAATTCTAATATGTACTCCTTCGTAAACGGGGTTACTCCAGGTGGCGTAACCATTTTAACCAAAAGCGTAGAAAAAACGTATAAACGATTTGTACATTTTGTAACAGAAAACCGCAAAAAGTCATTTGCCCAAATTGATGAAATCGGTGGCGGAAGAGTCTGGAGCGGAAGCCGTGCGAAGGAAATCGGTCTGGTTGATGAATTGGGCACATTACAGGATGCGATCAATTTCGCAGCACAAAAAGCAAAGCTGAAAGATTATAGCGTAACTGCTTACCCAAAGAAAATGAGCCAGTTCGAGCAACTATTTAAAAATCTGGATGAAGATGAAATTTCTGCAAGAGTGATTAAAAATAAAATCGGCACAGAAAATTACAGACTATTTGAACAAATAACCAATCCGAAATTACAGCAGGGCGTAATGATGAAAATGCCTTTTGAAATTAAAATTGATTAAATCCTTTAGGGAAATCTAACAAAAAATCCCGCTCTGAAAATCAGAGCGGGATTTTAAATTTTTAGTTATTTGGTTAACCTCGTTTGGTGGCCATTCCGTAAATCCACAAAACAATTAAGGCACCTGCAACAGCCAAAAACATACTTCCGATGTTGAATCCTGTTACATCACCCAAACCTAAGAGCTGGCCGACAAATGCACCGACATAAGCACCTATGATTCCTAGTACAATGGTGAGTAACCAACCCATTCCCTGATTCCCCGGCATAATGAATTTTGCAATAGCTCCTGCGATAAGACCAAAAATGATCCAAGTTAAAATTCCCATAGTTTTAAAATTTTTAATGTTAATATTAAGTAATTATTATTGTTGACTAAATATCAAACATAAGACCAAAATGATATAAATCATATAAATTGGCTCTAAAAATAAAAATTTACTAATTAAAACACATTGGATTCAAACTACATTACCTATACTTTACCTTTTTTTAAAGAAAGAATCTACAAATTCAGCTCCGTTAAAGAACTGTAAATCAGTCATCTTTTCACCAACGCCGATATATTTTACAGGAATTTGAAACTGATCAGAAATCCCGATCACCACTCCTCCTTTCGCAGTACCATCGAGTTTTGTTACGGCTAAGGCATTAACTTCCGTTGCGGCTGTAAACTGCTTTGCCTGCTCAAAAGCATTTTGTCCGGTAGAACCGTCCAAAACCAAAAGAATCTCGTGAGGAGCATCAGGAATTACTTTCTGCATCACTCTTTTGATCTTCGTCAGTTCGTTCATCAGATTCACTTTGTTATGCAAACGACCGGCAGTATCTATAATAACGACATCTGCCTGATTGGCCACCGCACTTTGCACCGTATCAAAAGCCACAGATGCAGGATCGCTGCCCATATTCTGTTTCACAATCGGCACACCAACTCTTTCGCTCCAAATCGTTAATTGTTCTGTTGCCGCTGCCCGGAAAGTATCTGCAGCACCCAGTACTACTTTTTTTCCTTCCGATTTAAACTGGTGCGCCAATTTCCCGATTGTAGTGGTTTTCCCCACTCCATTAACGCCGACAACCATTATGACATAAGGCTTTTTAGTTTCATCAATATTTCCGGTTCCGGTGTGCGGGTTTTCCAGCAGCAAACCGGTAATTTCTTCACGAAGAATCTGATCGAGTTCATCGGTTCCTACAAATTTATCTCTTGCAACACGCTGCTCAATTCTTTCAATGATTTTAATGGTGGTAGATGCACCAACATCCGAGGCGATAAGAATTTCTTCGAGATGATCCAAAACATCTTCATCAACGGTACTTTTCCCGACAACTGCTTTAGAAATTTTCTCGAAAAAACCTTGACTGGATTTTTCTAAACCTTTATCTAAAGATTCCTTCTCCTCCTTTTTGAATATTTTTTTATACCAACTCATTATAAAAATTACAAATTTGAATTATAAACATTTGCCACTGGCAAACAAAGATAAAATAAAAAAACTATCCATTTAGGATAGTTTTATATATTCTCGTGTGAGTGAAAATTATTTTTTCAAATAAGCATCAACTTCATCAGCGTTCATTACTTTCTCATCGAAAACGTATGCTCCACTTTTAGCAGATTTTACCATTTTCACAACTTTGGTCATTTTTTTTGAACCTGCACCACCCTGAAGCGTTGCTACTACTTTTTTTGCCATTTTTTATTCCTTTAAAAAATTACTTAATTTCTTTGTGAACAGTATATTTCTTAAGAACAGGGTTGAATTTTCTCAACTCTAATCTCTCGGTAGTGTTCTTTTTGTTTTTAGTAGTGATGTATCTTGACATTCCTGCTACTCCGGTTTCCTTGTGCTCTGTGCACTCCAAAATCACCTGTACTCTGTTACCTTTTTTTGCCATGATTTCTTATTTTTTAATGAAACCACTTCTGGTCCCTCTTACAATTGCTTCTTCAATCCCTATTCTATTGATAATTCTCAATCCGTGAGCTGAAACTTTTAAAGTTACAGATTTCTCTTGCTCCGGAAGGTAAAATTTCTTTTCCAATAAGTTAATTTCAAAACGACGCTTCGTTTTGTTATTAGCGTGAGAAACATTGTTTCCTACCATGGCACGCTTTCCTGTTATTTGGCAAATTCTTGACATATCTCGACGTTCTTATTTCTGAATAAATATTTGAGAGTGCAAAATAACGAAGAATATTTTAGTTAGACAAATAATTTACAATATTATTTCAAAGAAAATTCAATCTCCAGCACTGCTGTTATTTGAAAAGCCAAATCCCTTTTTTTTATTATACAATATTCACTTCTCTTTCCAGTTCAATCCCGAATTTTTCTTTTACCGAATCGATGATCTTCGTAGAAAAATCGAAAATCTCTTTCCCTGTCGCGTTTCCTGTGGCATTCACAATCACCAGCGCCTGCAATTCATGCGAAGCCACATTCCCTATTTGCTTCCCTTTCCAGCCACACTGTTCGATCAGCCAGCCCGCCGGAATCTTCACCAAATCCCCATTTGGATAATTCGGTATTTCCGGATATCTTTTCTGAACTTCTAAAAACTGCACCATCGGAACCGAAGGGTTTTTAAAAAAACTACCCGCATTCCCAATCATTTTCGGATCCGGCAATTTACTTTGTCTGATACTGATAACAGCTTTAGAAACATCCTGAATCGTTGGATTTTCAATTCCCGATTTTTTTAACTCAGATTGTATTGCGCCGTATTCTGTTTTAATGAAATGGTCTTTTCGGGTCAGTTTAAAAGTCACTTCCAGAATGACATATTTCCCTTTTCCTTCTCTTTTAAAAATAGATTCCCTGTAACCGAAACGGCATTTTTCATGATTGAATTCTTCTACTTCCAAAGTCCCCAAATTCAATACTTTACAACTCACAAAAGTATCTTTAATCTCCGTTCCGTAAGCTCCGATATTCTGCATTGGTGACGTCCCAACATTGCCGGGAATTAATGATAAATTTTCTAAACCTCCGTAATTTTTGCCCAAACTGTAATGAACAAACTCATGCCAGTTCTCCCCCGCTTTTGAAGTTACGAGAACCTCATTTTCATTGATAATTTCTTCTGAAACACCTTTCAAATCTAATTGAATGACAGCGCCCTCAAAATCTTTTGTAAACAAAACATTACTTCCACCACCGAGGAAAAGCATGGGGAATGATTGGGTTTTTGAGTGATTGATTGCCTCAAAAAGCTCGTCTGAAGAAGTAACTTCTGCGAAAAATTTGGCGGACACATCAACGCCGAAAGTGTTGTGATTTTTTAAAGAAAAATTTTGTTGAATCTTCATATTTTATTTCGGACTGTTGGAGAGCATATTATGAATTCTTTTCTCGGCCTCTTCTTTGGTAATTCCATGGTAAAAATCGTGCACAAAAGGATGATCAAAATCTAAATGAGGATAAATTTCCGGCCTCTGATTTCCGCTTTTTGTTTTTACATCCATTGGAATGCTTTTTTCAAATTTGTAATCCGGAAGCGCATTGCTCAACCAACCAAAATAGAGGGTTTCATGATTTTCATTATTGAAATTGGCGGCATAATCTTCATAACTTTCTTCGCTTAAAGAAACCCAAAGACCATATTCCAAATAAAGAGCCGATTTTGCAATCTTCTGTTTTAATAACACCCGAATAAACCGGTCAGTTCGGTCCGGATATTCAATCGTACAGAAATCTGAATCGATATGAACAGGAAAACTGATTTTTCGTTCCTCCGTAAGCCAATAATAAGAATTGGGATAAGCAAAAGTGAGCGCCGGATAATCGTGATGAATCTCACCACAAACTGAACATTTATATTTTGAATTCATTATTTAAGTTCATATCATTATTAAATAAAAACGTTTTGCAAATTTACTAAAATTTAAAACGCTTTATTTTTCAATGTTAATTTTAATCGACACAATTTATATTAATTCAGTCAACATATTGACGCAATTTACTTATAAAGCAATTATCTTGATTTTAAGATTAATCAAAAAAGCCACGAATACAATAAATATTCGTGGCTTTTATTTATTTTAAAAACATTACAGACCGAATTCAATCTTATATTTTTGAAGCGCGTCATTCAACAATTCCACACTTCTGCGCAAGTCAGCTTCTTTCAAAACATATGCAATTCTCACCTGTTTTTTACCCAATTCCGGATTGCTGTAAAAACCGCTCATCGGCGCGACCATAATAGTTTCGTTATTATGAGAATAGCTTTCCAGCAACCATTGCGCAAATTTATCGGTATCATCTACAGGAAGTTCCACCGCACAATAAAATGCTCCTTTCGGCTTCGGACAAATCACGCCCGGAATTCCGTTGAGTAAATCAACCAAAACATTTCTGCGGTGCGTATATTCTGCACGGACTTTCAAAATATATTCTGTATCATTGACGTGAGCCGCAGCCGCTGCAATTTGTCCCAAAAGAACCGGACTTAATCTCGCCTGCGCAAAAAGCATCGCAGCATCATGAATTTCTTTCGAACGGGTCACCATAAAACCGATTCTTGCGCCACACATCGAATATCTTTTAGACTCAGAATCGATGATCACACAGTTTTCTGCAATTTCGGGGAAATCAAACATTGAAACCTGCTGTTTTCCATCGTACACATATTCTCTGTAAACCTCATCGGAAATAATCACGATATCATGTTTCAAAGCAATATCGGCCAACTTCTGCAATTCTTCTCTGGTATAAAGATACCCCGTTGGATTCCCGGGATTACAAATTAAAATCGCTCTTGTTTTCGGTGTGATTTTTTTCTCAAAATCTTCAATCGGCGGCAAGGCAAATCCACTGTCGATGGTAGAAGAAACCGCGACAACATTTACATTGAAGGTATTGGTAAACCCATTATAATTCGCATAATAAGGTTCAGGAATAATAATTTCATCACCATCATCGCACAAAGTAGAAATCGCAAAATTCAATGCTTCAGAACCACCGTTGGTCACGATAAAATTATCGGTCGTCAAATCGGTAAATCCCAGAGAATGATAATAATCTTTCAGCGCTGTTCTGTAATCCAGATTGCCTTCGGAAAGTGCATATTCAAAAATCTTTAAATTATTGTTTTTCACAGCATCCAAAGCAGATTGCGGCGTTTCGATATCGGGCTGGCCAATATTCAAATGATACACTTTTATTCCTTTCTGTTTTGCTTGCAACGCGTACGGAACCAGTTTTCTTACCGGCGATGCAGGCATATGCTGCGCTCTGTGAGATATTTTTGGCATTATGATATATTTTTCACAAAATTAAGAATTTTTTTGGAGCAGGACGATTTTTACTTCTTTGAGGTTTCGGTCCGGCTCTCCGTTACAATCTTTTTTCCCCATGCCCCGGCCAATGTTAAAAAAAAAGGATTTCCTCTGCGATCCGGGCTAGAAGTTCAGGCGGTTTGTTTTTCACATTTTTTTTTAAACACGAATGACACACCAACAATTTTCAAAACAAAAAAACCGCAGAAAAAATCTGCGGTTCATATTGATAAATTTTATAAAAGTCTATTTAATAAATCCTTTGCTTTTCAACAGTGGTTTCAAATCAGGAGTTCTGCCGGTAAAGTTTTTAAACGCTTCATTTAGATCCATTGAATTCCCAACAGATAAAATGTATTTACGGAAACGGTCGCCGTTTTCACGCGTCATTCCACCATGCGCTGTGATCCAGTCCCACGCATCAGCATTCAGCATGTCGCTCCACATATAAGCGTAATATCCCGCAGAATAACCACCGCCCCAAATGTGTGCAAAATAAGGAGAATGGTATCTTGGCGGAACTTCTTTCAAATTAAAACCATATTTTGCCAGAACGGCTTTTTCAAATTCCAAAGTCGGTTTAAACTGGGAAGCGTCGGTTACAGAATGCCAGTTCATATCGATGGTTGCCGCAGAAACCAGTTCTGTTGTAGAATATCCCTGATTGAAAGTTCCTGCTTTTTTAATTTTATCAACTAAAGCCTGTGGCATCGGCTGTTTGGTTTGATAATGCAAAGCGTAATTTTTCAGTACAGATGGTTCCAACGCAAAAAACTCATTAATTTGAGAAGGAAATTCCACGAAATCACGCGGCACGTTGGTTCCCGAAATTGAAATGTATTTTTGGTCTGCAAACAATCCGTGCAGCGTATGTCCGAACTCGTGGAACATCGTGGTAACATCATCATACGAAATCAACGAAGGTTTTCCTTCCGCCGGTTTCTGATAATTAAAGACATTTACGATCACTGGTTTTTGACCTAATAAATGTGATTGCTCGACGAAGTTGCTCATCCAGGCTCCGCCGTTTTTGTTATTTCTGGTGTAGAAATCCAGATAGTAAATCGCGAGAGATTTCCCGTCACGGTCGAAAACTTCATAAGCCACAACATCGGGGTGATAAACAGGAAGGTCATTTCTTTTCTTAAAAGTAATTCCGTAGAATTTTTCTGCAGCGTAGAACACTCCTTTTTCTAAAACGGTTTTCACTTCAAAATAAGGCTTGATTTGATTTTCATCCAAATCATATTTTGCTTTTCTTACCTGTTCTGCATAGAAATTCCAATCCCACGGTTCTACGGTGAAACCTCCTTTTTGCTGGTCGATCAGTTTCTGAATTTCGTCGCTTTCTTTTTTCGCAGTTTCTACGGCAGGAGTTGCCAAACGTGCCAAAAGGTTCATTGCATTTTCGGGAGTTTTCGCCATCTGATCCTGAAGTTTCCATTCTGCAAAAGATTTTTTACCCATCAGATGTCCTTTTTCCATTCTCAGTTTTGCTTCTCTTTCCAGGATGCTTCTGGTGTCGTCCGCATCTCCTTTTTCAGCTCTGTACCAGGAAGCCTTGAAGAGTTTTTCTCTGGTTGCTCTGTTTTTCAAATTCTGAAGCAATGGCTGTTGCGTGGTATTTTGTAAGGCGAGTAAATACCCAGTTTTTCCGGCACTTTTCGCATCGGCAGCAGCGGCGGCGATTTCATCAGCAGAAAGTCCATCCAGTTCTTTCACATCGGTAATCAACAGGGCACCATCTTTTCTTGCATTTAACAGTTTGCTGGTATACTGCGTAGAAAGCGTGGCTAATTCTTCATTAACTTTCTTAACCTTCGCTTTGTTTTCAGGAGAAAGATTGGCTCCGGCGATTTCGAAATTGGTGGTATACAATTCCAAAAGTCTTTTTTCTTCGGAACCTAAATTTTCTTTTTTAATGCCTTTGATTCTGTTATACAATTTCTCATTCAGCATAATTTTATCGCTCAATGCCGAAAAAACGGGAGCATACACTTCTTCCAGTTTCTGTAAGGTGGGGTTGGTATTGGATCCCGTCAAATTATAAAATACAAGCTGTGCTCTTTTCAACACTTCACCGCTGTTTTCTAAAGCGACGATGGTATTTTCAAAAGTTGGAGCTGCAGGATTATTGGCGATATTTTCGACTTCCACGATTTGCACTTTCATCCCATAATCAAATGCGGGTTTGAAATGTTCGTCCTTAATTTTATCAAATTCGGGAGCCTGATATTGCAACGGACTTTTTTTCATAAAAGGATTTGCTGCCAGAGTGGCATCCGGAACTGGAATTTCGGTAGGGGAAGCATTGGTGGTTTTCATAGTTGTACAGGCGGTTGTCATCGCCAAAGATGAAATTAAAAAAACAGATGTAATATTTTTCATTCGTAAATTGTTATTAAAGGATAAAGGTATTAATTTTTAGATATATCTTTAACATAACAAATCACTAATACCCCCAAACTATGAAAACAATTTCTATTTCTGCACTCGCCGCATTGCTAACCCTGTGTTCCTGCAACATCAAATCTGAGAATGGATTTCCTTTTAATCTGGCCCCAAAAGAAGGAACCGGCATCCTCAAAACGCAGGAATATAAAATGTCTTTTGACGAAATTAAAGTTGCGCAGTCCATTTATGCAGAAGTACTAAAAGCGAACGAAGAAAAAGTCGTGATTACAGCTCCATCTGATATTTTAGATGATATTTTAGTGGAAAATAACGGCGGTAAACTGTACATCCACTTTAAACCAAATCTTAATATTTCAGCACGGAATATCACGGTGAAAATTTTTGCTAAAGATTTTAATACCATTAAAGCCAGCTCATCCGCAACGATAATCATTAAAGATAAATTCACCCAGGATAAAACCGACATTGGAGTTTCCAGCTCAGGGACGATTAAAGGAAATCTGGAAGCCAATGATTTATCGATTGACGTATCGAGTTCGGGAACCTATTCCGGAACGGTTTGGGCAGTAAATCTGGAATCTGAAGCGACTTCTTCCGGTGATATCATTATTGCCGGCAAAACAAAGAACGCTACTTTGAAAGCCTCCTCATCCGGCACCTTAAACGCCAAAAACGTCATCGCTGAAAATGCTGAAATCAGCGCATCGAGCAGTGGCGACGTAAGCCTTTCTGTTTCCAATCAACTGAACGCTTCGGCAAGTTCGTCGGGCGATGTCAATATTTACAGAAAAGGAAATCTGAATATTGTCAGCCAGAAAGAAAGCAGCGGCGGAAGTGTTTCGATCCGATAAAAATTTCGGTTTACTCCAAATAAAAATTCAGCCCTGAAATACCGGAGCTGAATTTTTAAGTTTCAAAAATAAAAAGCAATTTCCTCAAATTAAAATATCATTAAACCCTCCATCAATAATGCTTAAAAAAACACGCTTCCTGTTTCTTTTATGTGCAACTTTTTTCACTGTAAAAGCACAGGAAACCATTCCTTTCAGAATCACAAAACACAATAATATTATTGTAAAAACTTTGGTGAATCACAAAGATTCTCTGGATCTCATGTTCCAAATTGCGATGGAAGACGCCTCAATCTCTCCCGAAAGAACAAGGAAAGCAGATCATATTTTATTTAAAGATGAAATAAGTGATGGCAACATTATAAAAATCGGAAATAAAAAGTACGAAAATATACGTTTTTTCGACAACGAATTGACCGGTCATGAAGCCGACGGGAAAATCGGAACGGGAATTTTTAAAGGAAAAGCTTTTAAGATTGATTATGATAACAATCAATTTGTGATCTACGACAAAATGCCGGATATGAAAGATTATCAATCAATTCCGCTATTTTCAGAAAACGGACAGTTTTATATCGTTGCTGATAACATGATTGACGGTGAGCAAAAAGAGGTTTATTTCCTTTTACAATCAGGATATTCCGGCGGAGTGGTTTATAGCAATGAATTTGCAGACGGAAAAACATTAGATACAAAACTGAAAATAACGGCTGAAAAAATCATGAAAAATTCTACCGGACAGAGTGTAACAACAAAACAGGGAATTTTACCATTTATGAGAGTTGGGAATTTTGTATTAAAAGATGTGACTGCAGGATTTTTTGTCGGAGATATTAAAACGCAAAAGCGAAATTATTTCGGAGCAGATTTATTAAAGAGGTTTAACTGGATTTTTGAGGCCGATAGAAATACAGTTTATATTAAACCGGGTAAATATTTTTATGAGCCTTATTATAAAATTAATTAAAAGTTACTTTGTTTTTAAAATCTTGATGAGTTACAAAAAGCAGCGTTTTAAAAACGCTAAAAAAAATAAAAAGCCAACTGGAAAAGTTGGCTTTGTTGTTTAATTTATTGCGCAAAATTGAGCATACTACTTATAAAACTTTATTTTTCTTGGACAAAAGTTGCCTTCCACAAACAGAACATTCTACTTACCAACCGCCAGAAGCGCCGCCACCGCCGAAACTTCCGCCACCGCCGAAGCCGCCAAATCCGCCACCACCGCGGGAACCGCCGCCAAATCCGCCGCCACCAAAACTGCCTGGGAATGGGAAAAATCCACCGGGATAAATACTTCGTCCTCTTCGGGAGAGAATCACATCCTCGTCATCGCTATTACCGCCACCACCGCGGCCGCCATTTTTAAATAAAAAGCTAAGGATGATGAATACAAAAAAAGCAATCATTACGAGTTGGCCCGGGCTCAAACCTTTTTCACTGGAAGTATCTTTAACAATAGGTTTAAATTTTCCCTGAACAGCTTCCATCAACGCGGTTGTTCCGCGGTTGATTCCTTCGTACCACAAACCTTTCTTAAAATTTGGGGTAACGATATAATCCATAATCTGGCCGGCAACCGACGCAGTTAAATACTGTTCAACGGCGCGTCCCTGCTGGATCGACATGGTATGATCCTCGGTCGCGATAAGGAAAACAATTCCATTATCAATTCCTTTTTGGCCGATTCCCCATTTTTCACCATACATGGTCGCCAAATAATTCACATCTTCGCCACCGGTTGTGGGGATGATAATGACTTCAATTTCAGTAGAAGTTGAATCTGAAAATTTGATCAATTTCTGGTTGATCTCGTCTTTTTGTGCCTGAGTCAAAAGGCCAACCTGATCATAAACCGGATAAAGTATCGCTGGTTTTTCCGGAACTTTTTGGGCAAAAACAAAAATGTTTAAACCTAATAAAAGAAAAGCTAAAAAATAGTTACGAGAACGTAATCTCATTGGGAAGTTCATTTGGATTTTCTCCCACAATCGGGAAATATTTTTTCAGTTCGGTACCGGTTTCTACAATGGCTTTTTTCAAACCTTCGAAATACCGGCCTTTGGAAAATGCAGTTGTTAATTCATCATGCATCTGATCCCAGAATTTTTGGTGAACTTTTTTATGAATCCCTTCGTCACCGATGATGGTAAGATATTGCTGTTCAAAATTCACATGAAAAAGTACAGCATTTTTTTCAGCAGTCTGATCCTTACAAAGTCTTTTGAAAACTTCAAAAGCAATCTCTGCATTATTTCCTTCGGTGGTGGAATCGATATGAATCCTGATTTCTCCGGTGGATTGGTTTTCTGCTGTCTGAATGGCTTCTACCAGAGAAGCCATTTGATAATCTGTGAGGAAAGTATTCATCTAATTTGTAAAAACTTCTGGTGCTTTTTCTGCGCCAACTTCAGCTTTAAAATAAGGTTTCTCTTTAAAGTTCGTAAAATTGGCCAAAATATTATTTGGAAACGTTTTAATCGCCGTATTATAATCCTGCGCAGCTTCGTTATAATAGACTGTTTCGCTTCTGATGCTGTTTTCAATCGCCGTATATTCTCTTTGGAAATTAATATACTGCTGATCTGCCTTCAGATTGGGATAGCTTTCTACCACGGCCATCAATCGGCTTAAAGAACCACTCAATTCTCCTTGTGCAGCCTGAAATTTCGCCATATCTCCTTCGGTCATATTGGTAGGATCTATGGTTATTGAGGTCGCTTTTGAGCGCGCTTCTATTACTTTGGTCAAAGTACCCTGTTCGAATTGCGAATAGGATTTTACCGTACGTTCCAAATTGGGAATCAAGTTTGCACGTTTCTGATAAACGGTTTCAACATTTGACCATTTTGTATTGACTGTCTGTTCTTTGGCAACAAAATTATTGTAGCCATTTTTGCCCCAGAAAAAAACCAGTACGGCAATTACAAGAAGAGCAATACCGATTGTTCCGGCGCTCATGCATCCTTTATTTCTCATAGTTTATTATTTTTTTTAATTTAAAGTGATACCCAAATATACAAATTATGTGCTAAATTTGTAAAAATTAAAATAAAATGATTACAATTGTTGTGGCAATGGGCTTAGACAATGAAATTGGTGCTGACAATCAATTGCTTTGGCATCTTCCAAAAGACTTGAACCATTTTAAAGAAATTACTTCCGGGCATCCCATTATCATGGGCCGCAAAACTTATGAAAGTATTGGCAAACCGCTTCCCAACCGCACGAATATTGTAGTCAGCAGAAAAAAAGACTGGTTCGAAGAAGGGATTTTGATTGTCGGCAGTATCAAAGAAGCCGTGAAATTTGCCAAGAAAATTGATGAGGAGATTTTCATTATCGGCGGCGGAAATATTTATGAACAAACCCTTGAATTAACAGATAAAATCGAGGTAACTCTGGTAAAAACCAATATCAAAGCGGATACTTTTTTCCCCAAAATAAGTCCTAAAATCTGGAATAAAACAGAAGAGGTTTGTCATGGAAAAGACGACCAAAATGAGTTTGATTTCTGTTTTCAGACCTATGAGCGAAAAGTAAAATTAACTTAAAATTCAGGAATTCTACATAAACTTCAATTCTCGACACAAATTATTATCTTTGCACCACTAAATTTTAACAATGAATAAATACATAAAATTCGTCATCACAGCCATAATGATTGCCTGCGGAGTTTATCTGATGATGAACAGAAATATCGGCTGGGGAATCGTAGTGGTTATTTTATCTGCCATTCCTGTTTTGCTTTTCTTTAAAAACGAATATATTTTATTGGCATTTTGGTTTTTAAGAAAACAGAATATGGTAAAAGCCTCAAGTTGGCTTGATAAAATCACCAATTATAAGTCGCAGTTGCACAGGACTCAGTATGGTTATTTTCATTATTTACAGGGACTTACTTTGGCACAGGACAATCCGTCGAAAGTAGAACCATTTATGAGAAAAGCCCTGGAATATGGTTTGAATATGAAACATGACCGCGCCATGGCCACCTTGAATATTGCAGCAGGAGCGATGCAGAAAGGAAGACGCCAGGAAGCGAAAAACTTACTGGAAGAAGCTAAAAAATTAGACACTGCCGGAATGATGACCGACCAGATTAAAATGATGAAAGATCAGTTGAAAATGCCGTCAATGCAGAAACACATGCATAATCCAAATATGCGGAACAGAGGGAAATTCTCTTAATAGAAAATAATTATTTAAGGTAAAGTAAGAAAGTCTGAGTTATTTCAGACTTTTTTTATGGGGAATTGTGAGCGCAGGAAAGGGCTGTTTATAATCCGTTTGACTGAATTTTATGAAACTCTTTATGACGAAAAGAACAGTTGCTGCTTTTTGAAAAACAACTGAATGGTATTTTAGCCCCGATCGCAGTGGCATCCTTTTTCTTTTTTGGAAAAAAAAGGAAAAGATAGAACGGAGAACGGGACCGGTATTTCTGAGAAAACCTGCTCTTGTTGCTCCTAAAAAACACAATAACACTTACATTTCCGAATTATTATCTACCCCGTAAAATTTCGGTATCTGCCACTGGTATTTGATCGATAATGTTCGGATGGCAACAATCAGAAATATGGTGGAAATCTGTACAAAAGCGTAAGAAAGTGCCGTGTACTTCACCAACATCAAAAATATACCGCCGCCGACAATACAGGCTGTTGCGTAAATTTCTTTCCGGAAAATCAGTGGAATTCTGTTTAGTAAAATATCACGGGTAATTCCCCCAAAACATCCTGTAATCGTCCCTAAAGTAATACAGATCAAAGGATGCAGATCGGCATTCATCCCTTTCTGAATTCCAACAATGGTGAAAAGCCCCAGCCCAAAACTGTCGAAAATAAAAAGGGTGACCTTGAACTTTTTTTCCAGTGACTTGAAAATCATAGAAACAATACAGGTAACGAAAATTACCGAGCATATCACCATATCGTGCATCCAAAAAATGGGAACGCCGAGCAACAAATCACGGATCGTTCCGCCGCCGACAGAAGTGACAAAGGCAATGATGAGTACACCGAAAGGATCCAGCCGCTTCTGCATCGCAGCAAAACTGCCCGACATCGCAAATGCAATAGTGCCCAATATTTCAATGGCTAATGTAAAGTTTTCCTGAACCATGTTTTTAATAAGTAATGAATAATAGGTAATGAGTAATCTGAACTGCTAATTTATAAATAAGTAATTGGTATTGGCTAATTTTTGCGGCTCATTACCTGTTGTTAACGTTCATTATCTATTGCGGCAGGCTATCCGAAAGTTTTTCTTGTAACTGGTCATCACCTTTACAATTTCATCACATTCTATTTTTAAATAATTTAATTTTTCTGAGGAACTTGAGGAACCATAAATTTGTTTTCTAATCACTTATAAATCCTCAGAATAAGCCAACCCAGAAAGAGCTCTGAGGATCGAAATGCACAGCTTTTTTGTTCTATCTCTAAAAAATTTGATTATAATCAGGATTGCTCATTACCCATTATTTATTGCTCATTTTATGAACACGCACCGCTTCCGGAACCAGGATTTCATAATTGCCTTCAAAGGTGATGATTTCACGGACGATGCTGCTGCTGATGAATGATTTGCCGGAAGAAGTTAATAAGAATATCGTTTCAATCATATTGTCTTTGGTCAATTCCCGGTTGGTTTGTGCAATGGCTTTCTCGAACTCGAAATCTGCTGGGTTTCTTAGTCCGCGCAAGATGAAATTTACATTTTTGCTCCGACAGTAATTGATGGTTAAACCCTCAAAATGATCAACTTCGATATTGGGAAATTTCTCAAATGATTTGCGGATAAACTCCATTCTCTGCTCCAGAGAGAACATGTATTTTTTCTGTGAATTTTGTCCGATCGCGATAATTATTTTATCAAATAAAGGATAAGCCCTTTCGACAATATCATAATGACCAAGGGTGATAGGATCGAATGAACCTGGGAAAACAGCGACTCTCATAGATGAATTTAGATTTTGAATGATAAAATTTTAGATGAAAAATAATTTTAAATCTAAAATAAAAAGGTTTTATTTAATTTTTCGCTAATGCTTTTTCGACTTCATTTCCGCATAAATCTTTTATGGAAATCCCATAAATAGCTGCCTGCTGCGGCAAAATGGATGCCGGTGAAAATCCCGGATTGGTATTCATTTCGAGCATGTACGGAATGCCCTTCATAATAATAAATTCACTTCTCGAAAAACCGCTCATTCCTAAAGCTTCATACGCACGTTTCGAAATTTCTTCTACTTTTAAACGGGTTTCATCATCGATTCTGGCAGGAGTAATTTCTTCGGAAGCGCCTTCATATTTCGCTTCATAATCGAAAAACTCTTTGTGGGGAACAATTTCGGTAATTCCTAAAACAATGGTTTCATTATTGAAATCAACAACGCCTACCGAAACCTCCATTCCATCGAGGAAACTTTCAATTAAAATTTCTTCGTCTTCAGCAAAAGCAAATTCCAGTGCTTTCTTTAATTCTGACTGTTCTTTCACTTTCGAAATTCCCAGAGAGGAACCCGACTGATTCGGTTTTACAAAAAGCGGCAAGCCTAATTCTGTGATGATTTCATCTTCATTAATTTCTTCACCTTGTCTCAAATAAATACTTTTTGCCGATGGAATTCCGTATTTTGAAAGAACGGCTAAGGTATCTTTTTTATTAAAGGTTAAGGCACTCTGATAAAAATCACAACCCGTATATTTTTGTCCGATGGTATTCCAATACGCCTGAAGTTCGCCGTTCTCGCCAGGTCTTCCGTGAATAATATTAAAACAGACATCAAACTTCACCTGAAATCCACTGCTTAAACTTACCGAAAAATCTTCTTTATTAATGGAGGCTTTTTCCCCACGGTCGTCCAGGAAGTACCATTCATCTTTTAAAATGACTACTTTATATACATTATAAAGATCGCGGTCCAGAGAATCGAAAATCAACTGACCACTTTTCAGGGATACTTTATATTCATCAGAATATCCGCCCATCACGACGGCCACATTTTTTTTGCTCATGAGGTAAAACTAAGGAAGCAAAATTAAGCAAATTGTTTAAACACCACGGCCATAATTACAAAATTTATATCATTCATTAAAATTAAGGAACTGACAAAAATGAGGTTTTAACTGTTTCCTGTACTGTTAAAAAGTCGTAATTTTGAACCCTATGAAAAGATGGTACCTCTACCCTTTTTCCCTGGGTTATCATTTGGCAACTGCCATTAGAAATACAATGTATAACTGGGGAATCTATAAATCGACCACATTTAAAACTCCGATCATCAATGTCGGCAATCTTTCGGTGGGCGGCAGCGGAAAATCGCCAATGGTGATGTATATTGCGGATCTTTTATCCAGGCATTACCGAACAGGCGTATTATCCCGTGGTTACGGACGAGTAACTAAAGGTTACGGCATCACGAATTACGACAGCAATTACAAAACTGTTGGTGATGAAGCAATGCAGCTTTTTGAAAGATTTAAAAACCGTTTTGTTATCGGCGTTTCTGAAGAAAGAGTTCCCGGTGCAAAAAAGATGATCGCCGACATGGATTTAAATGTCTTATTACTGGACGACGCTTATCAACACCGCGCCATAAAACCTGGCTTTAATATTTTGATGACGGATTATAATGATCCTTATTTTAAAGACTTTCTTTTACCTGCAGGCGATTTGCGGGAAAGCAGAAGCGGCGCAAAACGTGCCCAGATCATTATGGTTTCCAAATGCCCGGAAGATTTGACTGACGAAAAAAAACAATATTACATTTCGAGAATCAAACCTCAACATGACCAGAAAGTTTTCTTTTCGAGTATTGGTTATGATGAAAATGTGTATTCCAGGGACAAAATGCTTCCTGATAATAATTTGGATTACTATGACATTTTATTAATTACCGGAATCGCCAATCCAAAACCTTTGCTGAAACATTTATCTCGTTTTTCAAAAAAGGTAAAACATTTAAAATTCCGGGATCATCATAATTTTACCGATCAGGACATTAAAAATATTATTGCAGAATATAAAAAACTCGGCGAATATAAACTCATTCTCACCACCGAAAAAGACTACGTAAGACTGAAAACTTTTGATTATCTTAGAGATCTTGTTTACTATTGGCCCATCAATGTGAATATTGACCGAAAGGAAGATTTTAATCAAATCATTTTAGATTATGTTAGAAAAAATTAAAGAGACGGCTGGTTTCATTAAAAACATCATTCAGGACACCCCCGATTTTGCAATCGTTTTAGGTTCCGGTTTAGGAAAACTGAAAGACGAAGTAGAACCGATTCATATTTTAGAGTATCCCGAAATCCCGAATTTCCCCCAAACGACCGTCGCCGGACATGGCGGACAATTAATTTACGGAAAACTTGAGGGTAAAAAAGTGCTGATGATGAGCGGCAGATTTCATTATTATGAAGGTCACGATATTCAAACAATAGTTTTCCCTTTCCGGGTTTTTCATTTATTGGGAATTAAAAATCTGATTTTATCGAATGCTGCCGGTGGCGTAAATCCTGCATTCAATGTTGCCGATGTGATGATTATCAACGATCATATCAACATGATGCCCGAACATCCGCTGCGTGGAAAAAACATAGACGAACTCGGACCACGGTTTGTGGACATGAGCGAGCCGTACAATAAAAAAATGATTGAAGTCGCTGCCAATGTTGCCAAAGATTTAAACATCAAAGCACATCAAGGCTGTTACGTCGCTTTACAGGGACCAACTTTTGAAACGCCCGCAGAATACGGAATGATAAAAGCCATCGGTGGCGACGCTGTCGGAATGAGCACCGTTCCGGAAGTAATCGTCGCTAAGCATCAAGGTATGGATTGTTTCGGAATTTCCATTATCACTGATGTGGGCGGACCGGATATCGCTTTCACGGTTTCGCACGAAGAAGTTCTGCAGGCCGCCGATAAAGCAATGCCAAATGTCATTAAAATTGTAAAAGGTTTGGTGAAAAATTACAACGCTTAATTTTTCAGCATACAAATAGAGAAACGCATCTTTTCGGGATGCGTTTTTTGTATCAAATCATTAGAATCAAGCACAAAATGCGGAAAGATACATCAAAATAAATCGGTGCACATTCTACTTCTACTGCACTCTCCCCGATAGCAACCTGCACCGTATGCTGACTGTATACTGACTGTATGCTGACTGTATGCTGACTCTTAAGGCAGGATGATTTCTGTATGACCAATTAATCCTAAATGATTGACTTTTTTAATGATTTGAGTTCTATAATTAAGAATATCAAACCATTAAGTTTTGGATTAAGAAATGAAGAACATTAAGATTCTCTTCGATAATAGAAAACATGCAACTTTTTTAGTCTTTTGAAAAACTTAAAAAAAGAATAAAACTTCTGTTCCTTTTGCGATTAAAAAAATCACCTAAATCTATTTCACCTTCACATAAATATGCCGAATATTATTCACGCCGGTTTCGCGTTCATCAATTTCAATCTTGCCGATACTTTTAATCAAAGGTAAAAGTTTTGGAAAACCGAAATTCCGCGGATCAAAGTCCGGTTTCTTTTTGATGATGAAACTGCCGAGATTCCCGAGGAAAGTCCAGCCGTCTTCGTCTCCCAGATCGTTAATACTTTCCGTAATTAATTTAATGGTTCTGCCGTCAACTTTACTGAGCGGTTCTTTTTTTCGTTTTGGTTTTTCCGTTTTTTTAGTGACTGTATTTTCAGACTCTTTTTCGGACTCCTCTGTATCGTTTAAAATCTCGAGATAAATAAATTTATCGCAGGCTGATATAAATGGTTTCGGTGTCTTTTTTTCGCCAAATCCGATCACATTCATTCCGGCTTCCCGAAGTCTTGTCGCCAGTCTCGTAAAATCGCTGTCGCTGGAAACGATGCAGAAACCGTTTACCTTTTCGGAATATAAAATATCCATCGCATCGATAATCAAGGCACTGTCGCTGGAATTTTTTCCGGTCGTATAACTGTATTGCTGGATTGGAGTAATTGCATTTTCAAGCAAAACATTTTTCCATCCCGAAACAGTGGGCTTGGTCCAGTCGGCATAAATTCTTTTGATGGTTGGCGTTCCATTTTTGGAAATTTCCTCCAGCATTTCCTTTACATTCTTGTACGGGACATTGTCCGCATCGATGAGTACTGCTAATTTATCGTCTGTCATATTAGTTTTATTTTTTTTTAAGTCTATAATTTGTTGCTGCCTATATCCAAATTTACACCATTTTTTCTTAAAGCCATAATAATTAATGGGGATGCCAATCTCATTTTATAATTTTACACCATGCAAACCGACCGAAAAATTATTCATGTAGATATGGATGCGTTTTACGCTTCTGTAGAACAGCATGATTTTCCTGAACTGAAAGGAAAACCTTTGGTGGTCGGTGGTGGACAATATGGCGTGGTGGCTGCAGCAAGTTATGAAGCCCGAAAATACGGAATCCGTTCTGCGATGCCAGGGAAAATTGCTTTAGAAAAATGCCCGCATCTGATTGTGGTAAAACCCCGTTTTCATCGCTACAAAGAAATTTCACAACAGATCAGAAAGATATTTTATGAATTCACCGATTTGGTAGAACCGCTTTCTTTGGATGAAGCTTATCTGGACGTTACAGAAAATAAAAAAGGCATCGGATCTGCACAGGAAATCGCGCGACAAATAAGAACCCGTATTTTCGAAGAAACCGGTCTTACCGCTTCTGCGGGGATTTCGGTGAATAAATTTCTGGCAAAAGTCGCTTCCGATTACCGCAAACCCAACGGACAAAAAACCATTCATCCGACCCAGATTCTTGAGTTCATGGAAAAGCTTCCGATCGAGAAATTCTACGGAATCGGAAAAGTGACGGCCAACAAAATGCACGAACTTCATATTTTCACTGGTAAGGAATTAAAGGAGAAATCACTGGATGAACTCATCCGGCTTTTCGGAAAGGCGGGGAACTATTATTACAACGTGGTTCGCGGAATTCACAAAAGTGAAGTAAAACCTCACCGAATCCAGAAAAGTGTAGCAGTGGAAGAAACTTTCTGGGAAAATCTTTTGGATGAAGATGCTGTTTTTAAGCAGTTGCAAATCATCAGCGATGAACTGGAAGCGCGGCTTTCTAAAAAAGAAATCAAAGGAAAGTCTTTAACACTCAAGATTAAATATAAAGATTTCACCGTTTATACCCGTAGCAAAACACAGGAAGTATATTTTGACAATGCTCAGGACTTCTACGAAACTGCGCAGAAACTTTGGGGACTCCGACCTTTTGACAAACCCGTGCGTCTGCTGGGATTATCACTTTCTAATCTGAATACCCAGGAAAAGAAGCAGATTTCTGTGCAGTTGAAAATTCCTTTTGAGGAATTCATGAGATAAATCACTCTAGCTTAGTTTTATTAGTAAATTTTCACTATCTTTATAATAGTACTTTTAAAGTAGTACTAATAACTTTGTAAAATTGAAATTCATGAAGAAATTAAGAGATTGGGGCATTAAACACCTCAAGGACCTGGAGATCGGTAACTACATGATCAATTTTTCAGGATACTCCATCGTTTACTCTGCGGACGACCATACCCACTTGCTCATTTTTGATAACGAAATCCATATCGAACCTGAAACGTTTTACTTTATCCCTCCCAACAGCTCTCTGCAGGTTATTGGAAAGCCAGAGAGTGCGATGCTGCTATGGTTTACGGTAGATCTTTTTGTGGACCGTCTCGAGTTTTTAACGCATATTAAATCGGGAATATTTTTCCGAAATACTTTAGGTTTTGGAATGAAAAATACATTTATGCCGCATAACAGCATATTAAAATACTACTATTTACCGACTCAGAAAGGACAGATTAATAAGTTATTTGCCAGAAATCTGCTCAGTAATTTTCTGGAATTCCTGCTCATCAGAACTTTGTTGGAAATAGATCCCAAAATGGAAGGTTTCCGAAATGACACTTACGAAAAGGAAATTGCCAATAAACTCATACTAGTGCTTCACCAGGAAACAAATTTCAGTTTTAAGATGGAATATTACGCAAATAAGCTTAATATTACAAAAAGAACACTGGACAATGCCATTAAGAGCGTTTACGGATGTACCACGAAACGTTTTGTAAATGCAAAAGCAGTGCAGAGAGCAAAAAAACTATTACGGGGAACCGACATTCCCATTAAAATCATCAGTATGAACATCGGTTTTTCTGAAGAAAGTAACTTCAGTAATTTTTTCAAAAAAAATACAGGCAGCTCTCCACGGCAATATAGAGAACAGGCACTTAACCAAGCTACAGATTTAAAGGCCCAAGATGTAAAGGCCTCTGACTTATTAAATCCCATACAAAAACAACCATTATGAAGGCGAATAATTTACTATTTATAAACATGGTTGCTCTGCTGCTGTCTCTCAGCGCAAAAGCTCAAAATTCGGAATCGGTCACTTTAAATGTAAACCTTTACCCTGTGCAGACGATTGAACTCAATTCAGCACAAAACAGTGTTAATTTAAATTACAAGACCAAGGAAGATTATAAAAACGGCGTTCAAATCACCGAAGACAATCATCTGAAAGTCTACAGCACCGGTGGATTCGCTATCAAAGTGAAATCCATTTCGCCAGACCTCACCACTTCTTCGGGCAGCGGTACAAGTATTGACGCGGCCGACATTACCGTGACTGCCACCCAAGGATCCATCAACGGGATGGAGTATTTCAATGCGACCGCGGTAGCACTTTCTACGTCAGACATGGAATTGATCTCCAGTGAAACAGGCGCCAATAACAAGACCTTTAACATTAATTACAGCGCAAAAGGAGGAGACGAATACGTGAATAAATTTTTCAAAAACCAAAGCCCAACAGTTTACACCACTCAGGTTCTCTATAGTATTGAACCTATTTAAAACAAATTGAATAATCTCCTTTGAAAAAATGATTCATTAATCAGTCCTGTTTTACAACTTTTTGTTTTCGTGCTCCCAATTTTTTTTGGGAGCACGCTTTTTGTGGAATTTATTTTAGGAATTCAAAGAATTAAACTTGATAAAAATCGTTTTCCGCCATCATTCTATCTCATTGTTGCGCCAAAAGTCTATTCAAAATCAGGCTCTATTTTACAATATTCTCAACAATTGACAACCTTTACCGAAATACCCTCAAAAAACCGAAATACTAATTTTTGATTCCATTTACATAACTTTTTTGTTTTTTTTCATAAATGATATTGACTACAAGCCACTTATATTTGCACCATCAAAAAAGCTACAAGCTTACCAACAACACTTGATACAACAACAACAAAAAAAAATTATGAAAAAAGGAATTTTATTCGCAATGTTCTTAGGAGGATTGTTTGCCGCAAATGCACAAACCGCAACTGCACAAACTTCAACAACACTTAATGTCAGACTTCATCCAATTCAGACTATTGTAGTAAATCCAGCGCAAAATGAGGTTAACTTAGATTACGTAACCGCGGCTGATTATGCTAAAGGCGTAAGTTCAGACCAAGAAAATCATTTAGTAATTTACAGCACTGGAGCTTTTGCTGTAACAGTAAATTCTTTAACTGATCAATTGACAAACAGCGCATTTGCTGGTGACAACATTAACAGCAGTGACATCACCATTACTCCTTCAGCAGGCACCAGCAAACCATTAGCAGGAGCGACAGTAACACCTGCGGCACTAAGCAGCACTGCCAAGGAGGTAATTTCCAGTAGCATAGGGGCAAACAACGCTACTTTTAACATTAATTATAGCGCTAAAGGTGATAACGATTCATACATCAACAAGTATCACAATGTACAAAACCCAACGGTTTACACAACAGTAGTTACCTACACGATTGCTGCTAAATAAGACACAACTGGCCTTAATATTAAGACAATTTAAGAGCGTGCTCTTAAATTGTCTTTTCATTTTATACTATGAACGCTCCTTTTAAACACCTTATATTTTCGGTGCTCCTTCTGTGCAGTGCTTTTTTAAAAGCTCAAACTGGACTTGAGGTCACCCCACCCCGGAACTATTTCGGGTCAGCTGCAGGTGAAAGCAGTACAAAAAAAATAATCGTCACCAATTCCAGTAAAACTTCTCCGTTAACTTTGACGGTTTCTTTCAGCGACTGGCAATATGATGACAATGGCAATAACATCATGGCAAATCCGGGAACGCTGCCTAATTCATGTTCAAACTGGATTTCAGTTCAGCCCCAATCGTACTTCAGTTTAGGACCGGGGGAATCCAAAGAAATTGAAGTGACGGTAACGCCGCCTTCGCCCAGAACAGACACGCTGAATGTGCACACTGCGATGCTGTACATCACCCAAACCAATCCTATCGATTCCTATAATGAACATGGAGCACTGATTAAAGTGAGTTTGAGAAATGGGGTGAAAATTTACCACCGCTACAACAATCCAAGCCATTCAAATGTTGAATTTACTGATTTTAAGTTTGATAAAAAATCAAATAAATTAGAACTTTCGCTTGACAACAAAGGTAACATCTGGACTGACGGACCAATAGCAACAGAACTGATCAACCAGAGTGACGGTAAAAAATACCAGTTAGAAGATCAGATCATCTACACCTTGCCTGGAGATCAGCGAAGCGTACCAATACCGCTTCCGAAAGATTTAAAACCCGGAAAATACATCGCGACCTCCACCTTTTCCTATGGCGATGATGATATGATTAAAATGGCAGAATTAACCTTCATTCATGAATAAACTCCTTGTTTTTATAAGTTTATTTTGTTCTGCCGGGCATTTTGCTCAGGCAGTAAAACTTGTGCCGTATAACACAGGATTTTTACCCGTAAGAAGTTATGCTGGGGCAACGTCAAGTAACCTGATCTACATTCCGGTACAGCTCAATTATTCTAATGGAAATCAGATGGACTACTGGTCGTTAACCTACAGAGTTAATGGGGTTATCACCAACGGCACCCAAAATTTTCCGCCCGATAAGTTAAAATTCAGATTTAACAGTTTTGATGCCAGCACTCCATATCCCAAAAACAATACGCCAACCACGCAGAATATTGGAGTGAATACGGCACTGCTCCCTTTTTCGATCAGCAATTCCTATTTTGTTCAAAACTCTTCTTATAATTTGGAAATCAATGGCTATTTTGCCCTAACCTTAAAATACGATGTACAGGCAGAAGGAGGATCTTATCTCACCCAGTATTCATCGTGGACGAACTACAAGGTTAACCTTATTTTGGAAATAAGAAACCGAAAAGGAGAACTGATGGATTCCAAGCCTGTCAGTTTTGACATGCAGGTTCATCCGGATGACACATCTCCGGGCAACCCTACCTATGGGATTCAGTTTGACCCGAATGCCAATAATGTTCTTCTGGAATTTAAGACTGCCGGAGATTATGCAAACGGGGTTTCAAAAACCTTCACCAAAGCTTTTTCGACTTTTTCCAATACGCCGTATGTGGTTCAGGTCAATGCACTGAACAATAACTTATCAAGCAGCAGCAGTAACCTTCTTCCCATTAACAGCATTAAACTTAGCGTAAAAGACAATCAGACGCAGGCAATAACGAATACCATCAGTTTATCAACTGCTCAGCAGAATATCATTTCCAGCGCAGCGCATAGCAGTTCAAAGTTTTTTGACACCACCTATTCCACACAAGCTGGTGACCCTAATTTTTTCAATAAAGCTTATGAACAGTATTCCGGCACCTTAATATACAGCATCATTCCTCAATAAATTTTGGAAACATTTAAAAAAATATTTACTTTTTTATTCTTTCTCGGTACAGTTTTCAGTTTCGCTCAGTCAGATTCCATTGCAATTGAAACCGATCAATCGGTCGTTGGCTTCAATGAAACAATGCTTTCTTTACTGGTAAAGCTTCAAAACAATACCAACTCTGCCCAAAATTTAGAACTTACCTACACTGCTGATAAAGGGATCCGGATCTTAAGCAGTGCTACCGCCATGAAACTTGCTCCAAAGGAAAAAGTGTTTCTCCCGTTCAAAGCATTTGTCGGAAAAACTCAGCCCGCGGGGACTTCTTTAATCCATTTTACTTTGCGCAATGCTGATAGTAAAGAATTAGCTACTGCCAAAACCCAATTGGTCATTGAACCGAAAAGACAGTTGAGAATCATTGCCAATCAACCGCAAGTTCTGATTGAAAAAATTGGTGATTCTTTACAGATTTCCACGCAGGTGTACAATGGAGGAAATCAAACAGAAACAGTCGAAATATTTGCTACTTTCCCTCAAAATTTTGATGGAGAGGTGAATCTTAAAAAGAAAATAGAGCTGAAACCCTTCAGCAACCAGGAAGTTGTTTTTTCAAAAATTATCGATAAAGAATTACTGAAGCTGGAACTATTCACCGTAAATATTGCAGGAACCAACAGCAATAAAGAATACTTCGGAAATACCATGGTGATGGTACAGAATGCACTTGGCAACCGCAGGTACGTGGATCCTTTCAACAGCTATCAGTATCTGCAGCGCAATACTGCCAACCATATTTCATGGACTACCAATAATCCTTTTTCTGAATTTTCGGCATCGCAGAACGTTGATCTTCATTCGGAAATCAATATTGGGAATACGAAAGCAAGCCTCAACCTGAACGGAACCTATTGGCAAAGATCAGACACCCCTCTTCAGTTTCAAAACACTTGGGTAAAACTGGAAAACCGTCTCTTTGGCGCCCAACTCGGAAACCTCTACATCAGCGATATGGATATGAATGTCAACGGAAGAGGCGCTGAATTTTCTTACCTCGGAAGCGCTGAAAAAAAAGTGCAGATAACGGCAGGCGCGGTGGAAAAAAACTATAATCTTTTCGACCCTTTCCGGCTGAATTATTTCCCCCGGGGCTATTCGGTTTTTGCAAAATCATCGATCAGATTTAACGAAAACGGAACAACCGACCATCAGCTTATTTTGGATACTGATTCTTTCCAAAGAAGTTTTATCATTAAAAATGGATACACGTATAATAACAAAAAAGACACTTTTTACAATTTTGATTTCGGTTATGGCTATACCGCATCTGAAACAGATCAGCAAGTTGCAGAGCCGTCCGCCGCTTTAGGTTTTAATTACCGTAAAAACTGGAAGCAATACACCTTGAGCTCCAACAATTACTACAGCACCGGATTTTATCCCGGCATCAAAAAAGGCAATACAGTTTTCGAAGAGCGCCTCGCCAGATCTTTTGAGAAATTTTCGCTTTATGGCGGATACAGCCTGAATATTTACAACCCAAAAAACATCAACCCGCTATATCAGTACAGTTCCTTCTCGAGCCGCAACAAAATAGAACTGGGTGCCAATTTCACGATTGCAAAAGGTTTAACAGCCAATCTAAGTTCGCAGTGGGTGAGCGAGCATTCTGGCCTTTTTACTGTAAATTTTGCAGAGATAAAGCCGATTGATTTCCAGTCAGCCTTCATTTATACTTCAGTAAATTATAATACACCTGATAACAGAAACAGGTTTAATCTCACACAGTCCCAAGGGATTTCCTATTATCTTGATTTTACAAAGCCGCAATTTATTTATCAGATGCAGGCCAACTGGTATCATGGAAACTTTATGCTGAGTACCAACTATCAGCACGGTAATTTTATGCTTTATGAAGGCAATTCGAACGGCACGCTGACCAGTGATACCGAAAAAATATCCACCATGGCCAATTACAGACTGGCTCTGGTGAACAAAAACCTGAATCTTAATTTAAGTGCTATCGGCAATTACGACAGCCGATACGGAAAAAACATTTCTTTCACTACCAGTTTGGACTACAGGGCTTTCCGTGCGACGAAAATCTTTGCTAATTTTAATTATAATAAATATATCAACAACCAGCTTAACAATCAAAACATCTATTTTCAGGTCGGGATCAGTCAGGAACTGCCAGCTTTTGGAGAAGAAGCCACAAAATTCAAGAGTGGCAGTATCAAAATTTTTACCTTCTATGATCTGAATAACAACAATAGTTACGAACCGGCCATAGACCGCCCGGCCTCAAGTGTAAAAGTAAAGATCAACAACACTATTTTCGTGTCCGATGAGAACGGGAACATCAGATACCGAAAAGTTCCTTATAATGAATACCTTATCAAATCACTGGAAAACCAGTGGCACGCGGACGATCAAACAGTAAACGTAGATCAGAAGGAGGTTCTGGTCACAATACCTCTTGAAAAAACGAGCATGATCAAAGGAAAAATCGAATATCAGCAAACGACAAAAACCCAATATGAAGTTCCGCAAATCCTAACCGGAATCCCTGTTATTTTTAAAAATAAGTTGAATAAGACCTTTACTTTTTACACGACCTCAACCGGCGATTATACGGCATATTTGCCTTTGGGAAGCTATCAAATCTCGATCAGCAACACCATACTTCCCCAAAATGTTTATATCGACGACAATATACAGAACGCCACGGCAGAAGAAGGTGTCGTAAAAACTTTAGAAAATTTCGTCCTCAAAGTAAAAGAAAAGAAAGTACAAGTTAAAAAATTCGGCATCACAGATTAATCAGTTTGGGATGGCGGATCAGCCATTCAGTTTTTTTTATTTCACCGTTTCGCGGCCTGTGACTTTTTTGGTGGATTTTAATGATTTTCATTTCTCATCTGAATTTTGTTAAATCATCCTGAACTTCTTATCATAGATCAATACCTGCTTCGATTATCCGCTTTATTTTTGCACCCAGATAACAATTAAATATTTAACAATGAAAAAAATATCAATTTTGGCACTTTCAGTCGCTTTGGTTGCCGTATCATGTAAGGAATCAAAAACCGACAACGTTACCGCTACTACAGAACAAGCCGTTGCTGAACATGCCGGAGAAATCTTTACCATAAATACAGACAGCAGCACGGTGAACTGGACTGCCTACCACAAAGGCGGATTGAATCCAAGATTTGGAACGACCAAAACAACCGGGACCTTTTCTGTAGAAAACGGAAACATCACCTCAGGAAGCCTGATTTCAGACATCAATACTTTAACTACAGATCCCACCGCCGTAGATCCTAAACTAAGTGAAGGAAAAACTGCCGCTGACCTCGACACGCATTTGAAAAGTGCAGATTTCTTTGATGTTGCAAAATACCCAAGTGTGAAGTTCGACATCACCAAAGTGGAAGATCTTCCTGCAGGTACAGAAAGTAAAGTGGAAGGAGCCAACAAAAAAATAAGCGGAAATCTTACCATCAAAGACAAAACAGTAAACGTAACTTTCCCGGCAAAAGTGGAAGTGACTGACGGGAAAGTAAATTTCGTGTCTAAATTCACTATCAACAGACAGGATTGGGGCCTAGCTTATGGCGCTGAAGGCGATCCAAAAGACTGGATGATTTCCCAGGAAGTTGACCTTGAACTGAATATTGTTGCAGATAAATAATTTTTTCAACACATCCATTAAAGCCGCAATTCTTGCGGCTTTTTTTTTGCGGTATAAACAGGGAATAAAATCTTTCTGATGATTCATCATTAATTTTCAACATATTGAGCAAAAGGCTTTTAAATCATTTAAACCTTACTTTATAATGCTTTTGTATTTTCCCGGTTTCATTTTTTTAATAATGGCAATATTAAGCGCTTATCTAATTCTATTTTTACATTCATGGAAATTCAAAAATCAGCTTTTAAAACAAATTTTAATCCTTTAAAAACAAAAAAACGACTTCTCCATTAATTTCGGGACGGTTTTTGCTCCTCCATTTCAAAATCTTTACACATGAACCCAACTATGATTCAGTTTTTCCATTGGTACTCAAATGGAGATGCGCAACTGTATGATGAGATAAAAAATTCAGCTTCTTATTTAAAGGAATTAGGTATATCTGCAGTTTGGTTCCCACCTGCTTACAAAGGTGCTGGTGGTGGTTATTCGGTAGGTTATGATCCTTATGACTTGTACGATTTGGGAGAATTTGACCAGAAAGGAACGGTTCCCACAAAATATGGAACCAAAGCGCAATACCTTAATAGCTGCAAAACTTTACAGAAAAACGGGATTTCAGTAATTGTGGATGTCGTCCTCGACCACAAAGCGGGTGGCGATGAAAAAGAAAAATTCCATGCGGTAAAAGTGAATCCCGAAAACCGCCAGGAAAACCTGTCTGAACCTTTCGAAATAGAATCCTACACTCAATTTACTTTTCCAGGAAGAGGCGAGAAATATTCGAATTTTAAGTGGGATTTCCAATGCTTTTCCGGCGTTGATTTTGCCGAAGGTCAGGAAGAAGGAATTTACCAAATCATCAATGACCACGGCGAAGGTTGGGAAGAAATGATTTCTGATGAAAAAGGAAATTACGATTATTTAATGTTCAACGACATCGACCAAAGAAACCCTTTTGTACGCGAAGAATTAAATAATTGGGGAAAATGGTATCACGACCAGGTTCATTTTGACGGTGTCCGTTTGGATGCCGTAAAACATCAATCCCCCGACTTTTACAAAGAATGGCTGTACACTTTGAGAGCCAATACAGGAAAGAACATTTTCGCGGTCGGCGAATATTGGGCGCCTGGAGAAGTAAACCTTTTGGAAGAATATATTGAAGCTACGGAAGGTTCGATGAGTTTATTCGATGCTTCATTGCAGCAGAACTTTCATGATGCTTCTCTGGCCGGTGCGGAATATGATTTAAGAAAAATCTTCGATGAAACTTTAACGCTGGTCAATCCGCTTTTATCGGTAACGCTGGTAGATAATCACGACACGCAGCCTTTGCAGGAATTGGAAGCGCCGGTTGAAAAATGGTTTAAGCCGTTGGCGTATGCTTTAATTTTATTGAGAAAAGACGGTTATCCCTGCGTTTTTTATCCCGATTTATTCGCGGCACAATATACGGATAAAGACAAAGAAGGAAATGATCAGGATATAGTTCTTGATAAAGTCGAGAAGATTGAGGAACTGTTAAAAGCCAGAAAATTATTTGCTTACGGAGATCAGCGTGATTATTTCGAAGACGCCAACTGTCTCGGCTGGGTTCGTGAAGGCGATGCCGAACATAATGGTTGCGCAGTAGTTCTCAGCAATAAAGACGCCTACAGCAAACCTATGGAAATAGGGACGCGATATGCCGGACAGACTTTCTATGATTTTCTGGGTTGGTTTGCGGATAAAATTACCATCGATGAAAACGGCTGGGCAAACTTTCCTGTTCCGGCGGGAAATGTTTCGGTTTGGGTTCCGGAGAATTAAACACAAAGTAGATTAATAGATTCACAAATTACAGTATTAAATATTTCGTTTAAACACAAAGGAACGAATGCAAAATTTTCCGACCAAAATTTCACTATTTAAATTTTCAGATTTTAAACTGATGCGGCTGGTCTTTTAAAAAACAGTTTAAATAAGGACTTCCAAACTGATTTTAATTTAAAATTTAAGATTCCGTCAACACTTATTTAGGACTTTATTAACAGTCTATCTTTCCTTAACCCACTATCTTTGTTGAATTAAAATTTTAAAGCATGAGCAACAACCTTCATATAAAAGCATTTGGAACCCCCTCGAAAGATGATGATTTAAAAGAAATGACCATCGACCGGCGAGAGGTGCAGCCGAAAGATATCGAAATTGATATTCTATATTGCGGCGTTTGCCACAGTGATTTGCATACGGCCAGAAACGATTGGGGCGGCACAAAATATCCCGCCGTTCCCGGACACGAAATTATCGGAAGAATAACCAAAGTGGGCGATGAAGTGACCAAATTTAAAGTCGGCGATTTAGCTGGTATTGGCTGTCTGGTGGATTCCTGCAGAGAATGCGAAAGCTGCAGACACGATCTGGAACAATATTGCCTCAACGGATCCACCGGAACCTACAACGGAAAAGATAAATACTTAAACCAACAAACCTTTGGAGGATATTCCGAAAAGATAATAGTTGACGAAGATTTTGTTTTACACATTCCAGAAAACTTAGACTTAAAAGCGGTTGCACCGTTACTTTGTGCGGGAATCACCACCTGGTCACCATTGAAACACTGGAACGTAAAAGAAGGCAGCAAAGTCGCGGTCGTTGGTTTGGGAGGATTGGGCCACATGGCGATCAAACTGGCAAGAGCACTGGACGCCGAAGTAACTTTAATCTCCAGAAGCCCTGATAAAATTCAGGATGCGTTGGATTTAGGAGCACACGCCGTGGTCATTTCGACCTACGAAAATGAAATGAAAGCGGCAGCCGGAAAATTCGATTTGATCATCGACACTGTTCCTTACGATCACGATATCAATCCCTATCTGGCAACATTGAACATCAATGGAACTTTGGTTTTAGTAGGATTTATCGGAAAACTGGAAGATGCGCTATCGACGCCACCGATGATTTTAGGCAGAAGATCCGTTGCCGGTTCTGTCATTGGTGGAATTAAAGAAACTCAGGAAATGCTTGATTTCTGCGGCGAACACAATATTTTACCGGAAATTGAAATGATCAATATACAATACATCAACAAGGCTTACGAAAGAATGTTAAAGAGCGACGTGAGGTACCGTTTTGTCATTGATATGCAGTCTTTGAAAAATTAAGAATCCTTATATAATTAAAAATCCGGTTGAGAACTCAGCCGGATTTTTTTGTTATTTTTTGAGGATTTCTTTCGCTGTTTTTTGCGTTCCATCAATCGGCTCCGTAATTTTTAAATTTAAAATATCAGTAACAATCGGGTAAATATTTACGTTTTGAAATTCTCTTATTTTTTTATTTTGTTTAAAAGCTGGGCCAAAAGCAATAAAAGCAGCCTTCATTTCAGGAACTTCATACGGACTGTAGCCGTGTTTTCCTAACGATGTTTTTTTGCCTTTTTCTAAAAATACTTTGGGCGCTTTTGGCACCAGTAGAATTTGACCAATTCGGTTATACCGATCATCTTTCGGTGAGAAGTTCAATTTTTTCGGAAATTTTTTGTCGAGAAAAACGTCATAGTCGGCGGTTTTGCTTTTCTTTAATTCCCGATAAACCGCATTTACTTCTGCCGGATTTTTCACCACTACTCTTAATAAAGTATTTGCATTGTAAAAGTCAAAACGGCTTTTGTCGAAAAGGATTTCAGGAATGGCAATTGGTTTTTCAAGATCAACTTTTATCATTCCATGATCGGCGACAAAAATGAAATTTACATTTTTAAGTCCCAACTGATTTACTTTTTCGACCAATGTTCCGACGGCTGAATCAATCAGATGAACTGCGTTTACCGCCTCTTTACTGTCTGGCCCAAAATGATGACCGGCACCGTCAACTTCAGGAAAATACAACGTAATAAAGTGAGGACGCCGGTCAGCCGGCAATTTTAACCAATCGATGACTTTATCTACTTTTTCAATGGGACTGAATTTCTCGTGATAATGATAATAATAAGTTGGCCGCGCACCACCGGCATCGCTTGCCGAACCGACCCACATCATCGATGCAGATAACATTCCCTGTTTTTCCGCCAAACTCCAAAGCGGCGTTCCTCCGTACCAGCTTCCGTCTTCTGCATTTTCTTTGCTGCTCATTTTGTAGAACTCTTTCTTTTGATAATCGTAGAAAAAATTATCGATCAAACCATGATGAGCAGGATACAAACCGGTAATCAAACTCCAGTGATTAGGAAAAGTTATCGACGGAAAACTGGGCAAC
This sequence comes from Chryseobacterium sp. MDT2-18, assembly GCF_030815285.1. Lineage (NCBI taxonomy): Bacteria > Pseudomonadati > Bacteroidota > Flavobacteriia > Flavobacteriales > Weeksellaceae > Chryseobacterium > Chryseobacterium sp. MDT2-18. The sequence continues at coordinate 101,953 of NZ_JAUSWQ010000012.1, forward strand.
ATCGCTGCCGAAACACCGGTTTTTGCCAACTTTAAAAGATGGTCCGCTTTATATTTTTCAGCATAATCATATCGGAAACCATCACTTGATATCAATATTACATAGGGTTGTGTGAGCGCTTCGACCGAATTTTTCCGGTTTAAACTGACCACCTGAGCGGTATCGGTTTGCGAAAAACCACCAATAAAACTTAAAATCAAAAGGAAGGAAAAGAGGAATTTTTTCATAATAATCAGAATAAACACAAAGTTAGCCTTTAAAAACAAATACATGAATTATTCAAAAAGTAAAATTTAAAATCATTTCAGAAAAAATTTATTAGGTATTATGAAACCCCACATAATGAATTACGAATCTGCTAATGCCTATTAATTTTGTTTTAAAATATTACATTTGCAGGGAACTATTTATTTAAAATGAAAAAATTATTACTCTTTTTATTTTCCTTTATTTTCTTTATTTCTTTTGCACAACTCGACCGGGAACATTGGTTTGCCCCGATGGTCGACCGGGTTAGAAATACATCACAATATCAGTCGATATATCTCTCAACAAATGAAACAACTCCTTTCAAAGTTGATATTTACCACAACAATATTGTAGTAGCTTCAGTCAACATTAGCAAAAATAATCCTGTAAAATATAGCATTCCTAATGCACAAAGAAACAGGATTATCACCACAAACCAATCCGATTTGTTTACACCTGTAGCAATGGGTCTTTATTTGAAAGGCGACAAGCCCTTTTTTGCCACTTTACGATTCTCGGTCACAAATCATGGTGAAATACAAACCTCAAAAGGAACCGCTGGTTTAGGGACCGAATTCCGCGCCGTCATGGCCCCAATCACTGTAAAAAATGCCATTCTGAATTTCATGAACAGCATCATGGCGACGGAGGATAATACCAAAGTAACAATCACTGATTTTGAATCGAGCGTTAAGTTTTCAGATGGTATCAATCGTTCTCAAATTACATTTACCTTAAACAAAGGCCAATCATATATCATCGATGGGACAGGGGCTTATGAAGACAACTATACTGGTTATATCGGCGCAAAAATAGTGTCTGACAAACCAATTGTTATTGCTAATGGAAATTTCAATGGGCAATATGCCGGCGACCTCTCCAACTCTTCGGATATATTGATGGACCAAGGTGTTCCTGTAGATAAACTGGGTCAGGAATTTGTACTAATGAAAGGAAATGGAGAGACCAGTTCCAATATGGAGAAAGCGATCATATTAGCCACTGAAAACAATACCGAAATTTATATTAATAATGGAGCGGCACCTGTTGTAACATTAAATGCTGGACAATATTATACAACCGATAACAATGCGTACATTGAGCAAGCTTATGGTCATTTCAACATGTACATTAAAGCCACTAAAAATGTTTACATTTATCAGTTATTGGCTGGTGCAAGAACAGCTTCCGAAGCAACCGGTGGGTTTAATTACATCCCACCTTTGAACTGTTATCTTCCCAAAAAGATTGATGAGATTGGTAAAATCAATGAAAATGAATACTCCTCAAATAATGTAAATTATAGCTTAACAGTCCCTACAAAACTCAACATCATCACCGAAACAGGAGCTTCTTTGGATGTAAAGAGCAACGGAGTTTCTTTAATTCTGAATGCAAGCAATGGCCCGTTCGATGTTTCCGGGAACAACACCTGGGTTACCTATTCCATTCCTAATATCACAGGGAACATTGCCATATATTCTTCCAAAGCCGTTACGGCAGGTATCTCTGCCGGAAATGATGCCGTGGGTTACGGCGGTTATTTCGCGGGATTCTCATCCATTCCACTGATTACAAAAACGGAGGGCGACTGTCTTCCTGATGTAAAATTAGAAGTAACAGAGGGGTTTGACCGATATGAATGGCTCCAAAAAGTTGGAACCATTTATGTTCCTGCTCCGGGGGTAAACAACACCTTTGTATATATTCCTACACAAGCGGGTATATACGCCGTGAAAGTGAAACAAGGTTCCTGCGATGAAATACAAACGCGCGATTTTAAATTTTACAACTGTACCACCTTTACGAATTATGATTTCACCACCTGTACGTCACAGGATATCACGCCGATTTTTGCTTTAAGTTCCCAAACCATAAATACGCCTACTCTTACCATAAATACGCCACCTACGAAAGGAACCGCTGTCATCAATGCAGATGGAACCATTACTTACACCGCAAACCCAAATGCGACAGGAACAGACACTTTTAAATTCTCATTCTGCGGAAATGGCGACATTCCCGATTGTGAAATCTTGCAGGCAACCATTAATCTCAATCAAGTCGCTACCAGCAATGTGATTTTAAAAAAATGCAGCAGTTTCAACAGTGCGGTTTTTAATTTGAACGATGCCGTTGTAACACCGGATGCAACGGCTCAGAAAACCTATTACAGCGATGCCGGTTTGCACAATTTAATCCCTAATAATCAACTTGCAAATTATCCCGGTACAGAGGGTGATTTTATTTATGTTTATATCAAAAACAGTTTCGGTTGTGATGCTGTTGCCACGATAACACTGGCAATAGATTCCCCTCCTGTTATTAATGAAAACCTTTACACCAAAAATCACTGTGATGAAGATTTAGATGGGATCATCGACGGAAAATACAGTGTTAATGTAAATTCAATAACACCTGTAGTCATCCAGAACAATACAGGTCTTACCATTCGCTATTATGAAAATGAAATGAAAGCAATAACTGGCGGCAGTGATAATATTACAGGAGTTTATGTTTTTTCTACAGCGTATCATGAAGTATGGATCAGAGTCGATACATCAGGTGATTGCCCTCCTACAGTCAAGAAGATTGTTTTAAATATTGGAACCAAACTAAATATTAATAATGCAGTCTCAGATTTTGCCTGTGATAATGATTTAGATAATGAAGCCAATATTAATCTGGCCTCCTATATTGCGCTGTTCAGTACCGATTCTACTGTTGCGGCAACATATTTTGATGACCTTACCAAAGCACAAAACAATTTCGCTGGGGAAAACATTAATGTAAACCAAATTATTAAAGGCAACAAAATTTTCTATTACCGCTTAAAAAAACAAGGATTTTGTGATGCCATCGGAACTTTAAATCTAAATTTAAGACAACCGCAAAAATCCACGGTGTTAAAGGATAAAAAAATCTGTCCTGATGCCAAAACAAGTCTTGATGCCGGTTCAGGATTTGACGGATATCTTTGGAGCACTGGCGAAAAAACTCAAGTAATACAAAATGTTCCCATTAATGATTATTGGGTAGATCTGTATTCCAATGGTTGTATTTACAGACAAAATGTTTCTATAACTGCAATCGCTCTTCCACAAATTACACGCATCGACATTCAGGGCTCTACCGTAACGGTGAATGTTACCGGCGGAAATCCTCCCTATCAATACGCCATAGACCACCTTAATTATCAGTCTTCCAATGTTTTTTTGAATGTTCGTGGCGGCGATCATACGATTTCTGTCATATCAGCCGACAATTGCACTCCGGTTTCAGTAGATATCAATGTTATACAACTCTACAACGCTATTACTCCAAACGATGACGGAATTAATGATGTTTTAAATTATTCCGGTTTACTGAAAAAAAATGAACCTTCGCTACAGATTTACAACCGTTCTGGACAAACCATATTTAGTGGTGACAAAAACAACCGTTTTTCCTGGAACGGAAAGTTTGCCGGAAGAGCAGTAAACACTGGAACTTATTGGTATGTGATGTCCTGGAAAGAACCGGGTCACGAAACACTTACCCAATACAGCGGTTGGGTCTTAAAAAGTGTGTAAAAAAAATGTTGTCGTTGTTGTTGATTTGGTTTAGAAATGTGGGTAACTTTAAGCGAAGCGTAAAAAAGTTATCCATA
>NZ_JAUSWQ010000013.1:0-95380 GCF_030815285.1 Chryseobacterium sp. MDT2-18
TATAAATTTTTAAATGAAAGGTAAAGTTGAGATTTTACAATAAATAGACTATTTTTGAAAAGCAGTTACCGCTCACCGAAGGTGTTGCTTGAACAGCGGTTTTGCAATAGTGCGGGATTTTCACAAGTTTAACTATTTTAGATTTTCCGAAGATTAGTTTATAATAGAAAGATTTGGCATTTTTACGCCGCACCATCGCAAAGCCGCAAAACGTTATGCGACATTTTATAAAGCAACGCTAAATTGAAAATTTCCGAATTAAAACAAAACAAAACGATTCACAGACCTACTCAAAATTTTGATGAATTTGGACATAGAATTTATCAAGAATTTGATTACGATTTCGATTTTGCCACACATTCTAATGAAATTTATTCTATCAGATTTTTTGCGAAGATTATCGACATAATACCTGCTTTTTTAATCGTAAGGTTCTTACTTCATCAAAATATTTTTTTAAGTTTTATTTATTCTATTCCAATTATTATAATTTTAAATTCAATATTAGAGTGGAAAACTGGACAAACGCTAGGAAAGAAAATTTTTAAATTAAAAGTAGTTGATGATTATGCGAGGTACCCAGAGTTTATAAAATCTTTAAAACGTAATTTCTTATGTTTGATCAATTTATTTCCAAGTTTTTACGATATTCAAGACAGAGCCGGAGTTTGGGCAACTGGAATGCACTTTAATATGCAGTTAAATAATAAATTTTGTCAAACTTACGTCATAAAAGAAAACATTTATTTTAAAATAAAAGACTTATTAGATAAAAAAACGCCGCATAATAACTAAGCTTTCGTTTTGTCTGCAAGACAAGAAATGAAAGCCCGTTGAACCTAAGGCTTAGCTGAGAGTTCAACAATATTTTAGATAAAAAACGAAAACTAGGTGTAGTGAAAAGGATTCAAAAACAAATTACTAAATTTGGTTTGACTGACAAAGACATTAAAATCATAACCGGATGATTATCAATAGAATAATTTAACGTTAGTCAGAAGTTTATTAAAACCCATATCAAAATGAATTTTAATTATTTAGCAAAATTTTTATGAGTGATTCTATAAAATTAAAATTCGGATTTTGGAATTTTAACTTTAATTTTTGGACAGGAAATTCTTTTCGTTATGACGACTCAAGAATATTTGACACTAAAATATTAATTGTTGATACTTCGACTTTAAATCCTGAATATTATTCGATGTCAAGCAAAGAAAAAAAAGAAATACGTAATCATTGGATTAATGCACTTCCGCTACTTTATGATGTCGAATATTTGATGACAACTCATCAAATAGATCAGGAGTTTTTTGATTCTATCTGTAAAATGAAAAATCTAAAAGGTCTTTACGTAAAATGGGGGAAAATTGACAATACTTCCAACATTAAAAATCTTGAGAATTTAGAGCATTTATATTTTGGTAGTAACCCAAGAATTACTTCATTAGAAGGATTTGAAGCATTAAAAAAACTAGATCATTTAGAACTTGAAAATTTTAAAGCGGTTTTTGATTTTACAACTCTTAGAGAATTAACAAACTTGAAAACTCTATCAATTACTGGATCAATTAGTGGTCCTTCCACACCAATTAATGACTTGTACTTTTTAAATAATCTCAATAAGATCCAAGAAATAGCATTCGATATTTCACTCAAAAACAAGGATGTTTCTCCTCTTTATCGATTTTCAAAAATGGAAAGATTATTCCTACCTTCATCACTAGATAAAAAATTACGAAAAGAACTAAGTAACAAATAAAAAAACCTGCAGATAATAACTAAGCTTTCGTTTTGTCTGCAAGACAAGAAATGAAAGTCCGTTGAACGGAACCTCCCTGCTGCGCAAAGTCTCCGACTTTGAGCCACAATAATTACATTCCTCATAAATTAATGAGATACGGTTTTTTCTGATTTATACGGTTTGAAGACAGATGCTTTAAGCACAAGTTCCAGATTAAATTTTTTGATGATAAAATGAGCGTAAACTAATAAGGGAATAAGTCTCTGGAATGTTGATATGATTTTTCCTTATTGACTTCTTTGTAGTATCGTTCGGAACATTGATTAAGAAGATCTTGAGTTTTCTGCAAATCATTTCGAAGTTGTTTTACCCAAATAACAAGCAGTAGGATGATTATTACTGCGATAACATTGTAGATTTTTACAGTTTTCATAGAATTCGTTTTAACAAAAATAGAAACACAAATGATAATCAGTGAGTTTTTTGATAGAAAGGGTGAAAATATCTCGCGGAATTGCAATCCGTGACTATTTTCGATATAGAAATATATAAAATTGATGAATAATCCTAATGGGAGTTGGGATTTTTTGTTTTTAGGGGAAACCGTAATTGGGATTGAAAAGTTGTTTGTATTTTTAGAGTACAATAAAATGCAAATACTTTGCTATATTTGGTTTAATAATAATGTATCACTATAGTCATACAAATACACCCAGATTTGGGCGGCTTTATATGATTTTGTCATACATATAAACGAGTTATGTGTGATTTTAGAAACCTGCTGAAAGAGAGAAATTGATATGAAATTTAAGGTGAATAAAGGAAATGAAATTGAGGGAGAATTAGACATTTTCGTTTCTAATAATGAAGACGAAAATGATGGTGAGAATACAACGTGGGATGAAATCTTAATTTGTGGAACTCCAAAAGGACTAAAATCACTTGCAAAACTACTTTTGGAAATCGCCGAACTTGACCAAGAATCTGTGGAAGATAAACACTTACCAATTGGAGAAAGAGAACATTATCATTTACGACCAGGAATAGAACTTTCTACAAGTTCAAACAATGTAATTGTTGGAAGACTCGATGCAAAAGGAACTGGAGAATTTATGGACAGATTCATTCCAAAAAATAAAGCGTGAAATTTCAAAAATAACGTAGAAAAAAAACCACACATAGTAACTAAGCTTTCGTTTTGTCTGCAAGACAAGAAATGAAAGCCTGTTGAACCCTTAGGGTAAACTCCAACTCCGGTGGCTTTTCAACAGCATTTTGGCGGTCTATGGAGTTTTCGTTTTTAGAATTTAGGATATTAGAGCAGTTTTTTAGAAGGACTGCTTTTTTTGTGGCGTTTGGTAGCCGTAATGAGAGTTTTTCTCCGTTTTTTTTCGCTGCAGGAAACTAATTCCTTACCCACAATGTTTATTTTGCAAACGAGGCATTGAAAACGGCAAGAAAATCCTGTGGCGGTCCTATCTTTCCGAAAATCGCAATGGTGGCCAAGTTTCCTTCTTTACAACACCGGCATTTCCTGAGCAAATTTTGAGGTACAAAAACAGTTCTTTTCACTTGTAAACTTTCTTGTAAATCCCGTAGTTTGCCACCGCTGCCGCACCAATCCTTTCGTGTGGCGATCGCACATCAAACTTTTTCAGGTGGTATTCGATAAAGATCAAATATTCTAAAAAAGACCACTGAAAAATATTTCAAAATGTTTGAGCCGATTAATCTTTCTAATCGGCTCAGTATTTTTAGTGTATTTGGGCCAAATATTAAACACAATCGGCTCGTGACCTACAGTTGGCAATTAGAAAACTTCCCGACCTTCACTTCAGCACAGAGTAGCTTATTTAATGATTACTTTCTGAGAATAAATTTTAAGATGATCAGATGAAATGGTGATGAAATAGATTCCTGATTTTAAGGTTGAAATATCGATGCTTTGATCCTCTTTAACCTTGGTTTCCAAAACTTTTCTTCCTTCAGCATTATTGATTTCTGCAGTGTTATTCCTGGTTTTTAAACCATCAATAAAAATCTTTCCGGAAGCTGGACTCGGATAAATCTTAAATGAATTTTGCGGGTGTTCTCCGGTTGCCAGAGTGGTGGTGCTTATTTTGTAAATTTTGCCGTTATTCACGGCAGCTACATAAAGTTCTTTGCCTGAATCTTCTCCGAATGTTGCAAAATTATTCCCTGTAAATGCAGAGGTCCAAACAATGGAGTTGTCGGCATTTAAAATTCCGATTTGGGTGGAACAGTAATCAGCAAAGATATATTTACCAGTTAAGGCCGGATAGGCAGTTCCGCGGTAAACATAGCCTCCTGTTATCGAGCATTTGCCACCGGTGTGATTATACACTGCAATTGGAAAAGTCATGGTGGAAGAGTTTGCACAGCCGGTGGTATTGTAAGCGCTGTTTCCTTCGTAGCAGCGCCATCCGTAATTGATTCCGGCCTGTGTTATGGGCATTCTGTTGATTTCTTCAGTCTGACTTTGCCCTACATCGGCGATCATTGCATTTCCTGTTGCTAAATCGAAAGAAAACTTCCATGCGTTTCTAAGTCCATAAGACCAGATTTCATCCGCACCATCAATTCCCACAAATGGATTATCCGGTGGAATAGTATATGCTGCGGTAGAATTTACATCAATTCTGAGTATTTTTCCCAACAGCGAATTTTTGTTTTGGCTGTTGTTATTGGGGTCTCCCGCACTTCCGCCGTCGCCTGTAGAAATCCATAGTTTCCCGTCTGGCGCAAAATGAATGCTGCCGCCGTTGTGGTTTTCAAAAGGTTTCGTGATGTTGAGTACTGTTTTTTCAGAAGTAGGATCTGCTGTATTCGGATCTGCAGAATTCACCGAATATCTTGCAACGGTGATATTGCCGGCAGTGTTGTTGTAAAAAACGAAGAAATAGCCGTTGGTGGCATACTGGGGATGAAAAGCCAGCCCCAGAAGTCCTCTTTCTCCGTTGAACGTTATTTTCGTGCTGATGTTCAGAAATGCAGTGGAATTGACTGTTCCGTTTGGCTGAATAATTTGGATGATGCCGTTCTGCTGAACAACAAAAAGTCTGTTGTCATTGGCATTTACGATCTCAACAGGACTTGTTAATCCTGAGGCAAATTCGGCAAGTACAATATTCTGTGAAGAGAATAATGCTGCAGAAAGAATTCCTGACAGAAGGAGTATTTTTTTCATAATAAGTTGGTTTTTAAGGTCTTGTGAAGTTAGCCATAATTTTTATAAATTAAATATTAATTATGATTTATTGGGAATTCCCCCGCTCTCAGAATTCTCTGATTTTGAAGCTTTTTTGTAAAATCCTGAGGAGAGTCTGCATTTTTGCTTTAAGCGAAACAGTCAGGTGATGGATATTGTTTTATATCTTTATTAAACTCAAAGTAAAGGCATTACAGGATCGTGTGTTATTTTCAACTGGACCGTTATTTCCTAACTGCGTATTTTAAATATTTCATTAGAGTTTCTATTGGGATTCAAAATAATTGTCTGTTTTTTTTTAAGATACTATGGTTTATTGCGCTATTTGAAATTATGCGTATATTTGAGAGTATAGGCTATATTCTCAAAAATCGTGAAAAGGAAAAGATGAAAATTTATTATTTTTTGATAGTTTCAACTTTAAAGGAATACTGATCAAAGATAATATCAAACTAAAATTGAATGAACAGAAATGGATTGTGATTATTGCCCTATCCAGATGCCTAAAAATGAAAATAAAATAATTCCTAAAGAATACTTAACGGAAAAATAACCGAAGAAGGAATTGAAGTAAATAATGTAAAATAACCGAAATAGACTATTCAGAATTTTTAATGAGAAGTGAAAGTTGGGAAAAAAATTGAAAAAGTGCAGCCTATAACAGCAGTTTGCAAAAATGGCGGGTTGTGGGCTTAATTTAAAGCGGGTTCCGTACTTCTAAAGTCACTGATCAATCGAAGTATAGGCTTCATTGTTCAGCCACTTATGCAAGCTGCAAAACGTTCGGCAATGTCAAAACCAGATTCTGTATGAAATATTTTCTTTCTGTTTTTCTTTTAATTATTACCTCAGTAGGTTGTGAAAACAAACTTAAATCTAACGAAGCAGATTTAATTAAAGTTGGCTATTATCCTCCTTTTATTCAACATTTTGAAATAATAGCTAATCTGAGTAACAAATCTCTGCTATTTTATAATCCATCAAAATATTTAATACCTCCACCGCCGCCGCCTCCTAAAAACGCAAGTGATGAGGAATTAAAAAGAAGAGGAGATGAACATCAAAAATTTGTCGATGAAAATCCAAAATTAGAACCTGAATATTTGGAATTAAATAATGACGAGATAAAAGCTATTCAAAAAATCATTACTTCTTTCCAAGAAAAGGATTTTAAAGAGGATGAAAAAAAATACCCCATAATTGATGGTGCAAATACAAATACAGTAATTCAGCTAAAAGATCATCGAATTTATTCAATTGGTGGTTATGAAGGAACAAACACCGATAAAGAAATTGAATTAACGTCAAAAATATTTAGTTTATTTAAATTAAAAAGTAACTCAAAGGTAAATAAGCTTTATATTGAAAAGCTCGAAAGAAGATAACACTTCTGCTAATAAGTTATTTCTACATGCGCGTATAAAGTTTTCATCGATGATTTTAGCGATTAATTAAGTTTTTTAGCAAGTCGAAATTTTGGTATTTTTATACCGTCTGTAGAAATATCCAACCGTTAGCCAAAGTCGCCCTGCCATGAAAAACAGTTGAGTTTTCGCAGTAACGGTTAGGTTGTATTTTATTGAAAAATCAGTAAATTAATTTATCATCTAACAAATAAAAATTTAATAATTATGTCGCTACAAAACAAAAGGCTTTTGCTTATTATATTAGCAGTGCCTGCACTGCTACTCGTACCGCTTATTGCAATGCAATTCAGCACTGGTGTTGACTGGGAAGTTTTTGACTTCATAATAATGAGTGTTCTACTGTTAGGAGCAGGATTGCTCTGTGAACTTGTCCTAAGAAAGGTCAGAAGCACTAAAGGAAGAATCGTCCTTTTCGGTATTGTACTGTTAGCTTTTATACTCATTTGGACAGAACTTGCAGTTGGAATATTTGGAACCCCTTTTGCAGGAAGCTAAAAAACTGAAAGTACAACGCCATTTTCCTGATGTCGCGAATTTGTAATCCGTGAAGCTTCCAACACAGAATACTTTTTTATAAAAGTCCCGGCTTTGAGCTGTTATATTTTCGCATCCTGATGTCGCGGTAATCCGTGATGTTTTACTGCACCCAATGATTGTCCCATCTTTTCCTGAGGGCTTTCTTTTCGGCGGACAGGAGATAGCTGCCGGTATTTAAAGCGGTGGATTTCAGATGCCGGTGTATTTTTTTACAGTCGTTTCAAAAAGGTCGAGATCAAATGGTTTTGCCAGATAATCATCAGCACCGGCTTGTTCCGCCAGTGCACTGATATTGCTGTTGGCAGAAAAATAAAGGACAGGAATGTTTTTCAGGGCGTCATTGGATTTCAGCAGACGCGTAGCTTCGATACCGCTGATGTCCGGCAGCCAGTTATCCATCAGAATAAGATGCGGCATATAGTCGGCAACCTGCTGTTCAACGCTGTTGGTGGAGGGCGAGGTTTTTACTTCGCATCCGATATCTTCAAGAATTTCCGTACACAGTTCAAGAATTTCGAGATTGTCATCGAAAATAAACACTTTTTTGGTTTCTTTTATTGAATTTTTATCAGTCATTTTCCTAAATTATTAATATAGTTGGGCATTTCCCCGGTATCCAGCACCGCGTCAATGGTCACATGTTCCAGGGCATATTCGGGCATATAACTCACCACTGCCGACGAGGGATTTTGGATAAGCGCTTTGCCGCCGTATTCTTTTACTTTCTGCAGCCCCGCCGTGCCGTCACTGTTTGCACCTGAAAGCAGCAAACATACCAAATTTTCTCCATATACTTCCGCAGCACTTTCAAAAGCTACATCAATGGAAGGCCGTGAAAAATTTACTTTTTCAGAGGCATCCAATGAGAAGGTTCTGTCGTTTTCGATGAGTACATGGTAGTCGGGCGGAGCAATGTAGAGGGTTCCGGGTATTATTTTTTCTTTTTCTTCGAGCTCTTTTACGTTAAGCTGGGTTTTTGAAGCTAGAATATGGGTCAGGATGCTGTCCTTGCCCGATTTGCGGTGCAGCACAATAATAATGGGAAAGGCAAGCGCAGGATCGAGCCCTGGCAATATTTTGATAAGAACCTCCAGACTGCCGGCCGATCCGCCGATCATTAATGCTTCACACGGTTCCATTTTAATGTATTTTGCGCCATATTTTGGCAGATTTCAGCCTTTCATAATTCTTCGATACAGTGGAGAAGTCAAGCGTTTCCTTGGTGCCGAGAGCCAGATAACCAAATTTTTCAAGGCTGTTGTCAAAGAGCTCGAAAACCGTGTTCTGAAGCGGTCTGTCAAAATAAATGAGAACGTTGCGGCACAGAATAAGTTGGAATTCATTGAAAGAATGGTCCGTCACCAGATTGTGGGTGGAAAAAATAATTTTTGATTTAAGGTCATCGCTGAGTTTCCCGAGCGAATAGTTCGCCGTGTAATAATCTGAAAAATTTTCGCTGCCGCCTGCGGCCATGTAATTTTCTGTATACAGTTGTATTTTGCTCAGCGGAATCATTGCCTGTGCTGCATTTTCTAAAACGGCACTGTTGATATCAGTCGCATAGATCAGCGATTTATGGAGCAGGTTCATTTCTTTGAGAAAGATCGCGACAGAGTAAGCTTCTTCCCCGGTACTGCAGCCTGCCACCCAGATCCGGATGAAAGGGTAGGTGCCGAGTTTGGGAAGGATTTCGGTTCTGAGGGTTTTATAGAAAGCAGGATCCCTGAACATCTCGGTGACATTGATGGTCACCTGTTCCAGAAAACGTTTGAAATACCCCGGTTCTGTTCTTATTTTATACCGGTATTCTGCAAAACTTACAAACCGGTCCAGCTCGTAAAGTCTTACCATACGGCGCTTCAGCGAGGCTCTGGAGTATCCTGTAAAATCGTACCCGTATATTTCCAGTATATCGGAAAGCAGGGTTTCCATGTTTTCGTCGCTTTGTTCGGATTTCACTTTTTTTATGGGATTAATTGTTGGAGTACCTGTAGCAGTTCATCAACGTTCACCGGCTTCGAGAGGTAGCCGTCGGCACCGGCCTCAAGGCATTTTTCCCGGTCTCCTGTCATCGCCTGTGCTGTGATGGCAATTACCGGAATTTCTTTCAGTTCTTCGTCGCTTTTCATTTTTCCGATGGCTTCATAACCGTCCATTTCCGGCATCATCATATCCATCAGCACGACGCCGATGTTTTTATTATCGGACAGCAGCTGAAAACCCTGCCTGGCACTCAGTGCGGAAACACACCGGTATTTCTTTGCGTTCAGAACGGCGTTCAGTGCAAAGATGTTTTTGCTGTCATCGTCGATGATAAGAATTTCCTTTTGGCTTTTCATACATTGAAATTTTAGATTTTGTCGTACAGCCAGACTCTCAGTAAAGAAACCAACTGATCGATATCCACAGGTTTTGAAATATAGTCGGACGCACCTACAGCGATGCATTTTTCGCGGTCGCCCATCATGGCTTTCGAGGTCACTGCCAGAACCGGCAGATTTCTGAACTGAGCGCTGGACCTGATTTCGCGGATGGTTTCGTAGCCGTCCATTTCCGGCATCATCATATCCATCAGCACCACATCAATGCCGGGCTCTTTTTCCAGTACTTTCAGGGCTTCTTTACCGTCCATTGCAGGCAGGACTTTCATCCCGTGAATTTCGAGGGCCTTGGTCAGCGAGAAAATATTTCTCACGTCATCGTCGGCAATCAGCACGGTTTTGTCTTTCAGGATGTTCCGAAGTTCGCCTTCATTTCCAAATCCTGACATTCTTTCGTGTTTTTGCTTGTTCTTTTCTTCTACCAAATGAAGGAACAGGCCTGCTTCATCGAGAATCCGCTGATAGGAGTAAGCCGTTTTTACTACAATGGAATCTGCATATTTCTTAATCCGGTTTTCTTCCCCTTTAGAGAGATTTTTTCCTGTGAATACAATGATAGGAAGCTGCTCCAGCCCTTTGTTTTGCTTAATGGTTTCCAGGGTTTCGTACGCGTTTCTATCGGGCACGCCCATGTCCAGGATGACACAGTCGATTTCACGGTTGTGCAGGGATTCGATGCTGTCGGATACATTGTTTGCGATGTCGGTCGTGATATTATTGGCGCTTAGGAAATAGCTTAAGGCTTTGGCATGCTGTTCATTTTCCTCTACAATAAGTACTTTTTTAGGAGACCGGTTCAGCGCGTTTTCCAGCTTGCTGAAAATTTCCTGCATCTGCTCCAAGGCAAAGGGTTTGTTGATGAAATCTACCGCGCCTCTCAACAGGCTTTCCTGTTTGAATTTCATGGAAGACATGATGTGTACCGGAATCGGCTTGGTTTCCGGATTGGATTTTAAGGCTTCCATCACCTGCCAACCGTCCATAATCGGCAACTGGATATCAAGCAGAATGGCCAGCGGCTTGAAATGCTGCGCCATTTCGATGCCGGCATCGCCGCGCACCGCTACAATGGCTTTGTAGTTTTTGGTTCTTGAAAAGTCCAGCAGTATTTTAGCAAAAGCAGTGTCGTCTTCAATGATGAGAATGACTTTGTCGCCTTGCTGAATATCATCGCGGTCATCTTCAATCTGCTGTGGAATTCGGTCAGTCACAAAACGTTCCGGCAGTTTTTCCGCTTCCTGAACCAAATACGGAGTTGCTTCTTCCTGCTTCTGAGCGGGTAAGGCCACGCCTTCCTGATAATCGGTCGGTACCACGAGCGTGAATTCGCTGCCCTGGCCTTCGGTACTCTGCAGCTGTATTTCTCCCCCGAGCAGACGGGCGAGTTCGCGGCTGATGGAAAGACCGAGGCCTGTACCGCCATATTTGCGCTGGGTAGAACCGTCTGCCTGCTGGAAGGCTTCAAAAACCATACGGATTTTGTCCTTCGGTATCCCGATTCCCGTGTCGGTGACTTTGAAATATACTTTCTCCTTCTTTTCGTCACTGGAAACGTGCAGCGTAATGCTTCCTTCAGAGGTAAATTTAATGGCATTGGAGAGAAGGTTTTTAAGGATCTGCTCCAGACGCAGTTTGTCGGTGTGTAAAATTTTGGCAGCCTCTTCATCCGTTTCGATGTTTAAAGCCAGGTTCTTTTCCTTGGCCATAGGCTTAAACAGCATCTGCATATCCGCCGTAATTTCTGCTAAAGGCACCTCATTGATTTCCAGGGTCATTTTGCCGGATTCTATCTTGGAGAGGTCCAGTATTTCATCGATGAGGATAAGCAGTCCCTGACCGGAGCTCTGCATCACTTCTGCATATTCTACATATTGCTCATCGAGGTCATCACTTTCCGTCATCAACTTGGAAAGCAGTAAAATAGAATTAAGCGGGGTTCGCAGTTCGTGCGACATATTCGCCAGAAATTCAGATTTGTATTTGGTGCTTTGTTCGAGTTCAATTGATTTCTGCTGAATATCGGTATTTCGCTGTTCGATAAGCGCGTTTTTCTCCTCAAGCAGGCCGGTTCTTTCTTCAAGTTCCTGGTTGCTCTGCATGAGTTCTTCCTGCTGTACCCTAAGTTCTTCTTCGGAAGCCAACAACTTCTGAGACTGCGCTTCCAGTTCTGCATTAATGTTTTCCAATTCTGAATGCTGGGTCTGCAGTTCTTCTGACTGTGCCTGCGTTTCCTCCAGCAATTCCTGAAGTTTGATCCGGCTCTGGGCACTGTAAAAGGCCAGACCGATATTTCCGGCAACAGAACGGAGAAATTCAAGCTCCCGGGCGGAATAATCGTGCATGGAGCCAAGTTCGATTACACCAAGGGGTAAATTGTGCCGCGTGATGGGGAGTGCAACGATATTTTTGGGTTTCGTACTGCCGGTGGCGAAACTGATGGTTATGGCATCATCCGGAATATCCTTTACAATGATTTGTTTTTCAGAACGGAAGGCTTCTCCGGCAATGCCTTCGCCTATTTTGAGTTTTCTGGCGGTAGCGTCTGCCAGTGCGTAACTTCCGGTAAGATGCAGCTGATTGTCCTCGCCCTGCAGGTACACCGCCGCCACATGGCTTTGCGTATTGGCTGTAACTTCTTCCAGAATACTCGAGGCCAGTTTTTCCATGCTTTTGTTTCCCATCATGCGGTCGTTCAGATGCGCAATGGTAGAACTCAGCCATTCTTTTTCTGCCAGGGTGTTAAATGAACTCTGCAGTGATTCTGCCATCCGGTTCAGCGGTCCAGCGACACTGCCCAGGGTTTCCTGAGCGTTCTGATCCCAAAGGATATTATAATCGCCACGGGAGATTTGTGCCGCTACTTTTTCGATGGCGATGAGGCGGTTTTCTGTTTCGTCATTCTTTTTTTCAAGCTCCTGCGTGAGTTTTGTTTTTTCGTTGAAGTCCTGCAGAACTTTGCGGTAAAAAACAAGCGTAATGGTGATGGCCAGAATGGCGGAAACAATAATCAGCCACGGCGTGTAGGAGGCAAACTTATCCATAATTTCCGTGCGGGATTTCAGAATGGCCTGTTCCTCTTTCTGCATAACGGTTACGATACTTCGGATTTCATCCATGTATTTTTTTCCGCTGAGGAGCTGCTCAGGGGTTACCTCTTTGTTTTCTTTTTTGTGGTTAAGATTCCGGTCCAGAATATCAACCCGCGTGATAATACTGCTCTCTAGTTTTTCGAGATTTTTGGTTTGTCTGTTGGTATTGGTCACTTCAGCGGATAATGCATTGATGCCTTCTGATATTTTTTCCTTTGCATTGTTATAGGGCTCCAGAAAACGCTCGTCGCCGCTTAATAAATAGCCGCGCTGACCGGTTTCGGCATCTTTTACCAGAGAAAAAACATGGTCCAGATCCTGAATGATCCGGTTGCTGTTTTTTACCATCGAAGCACTGTCTATCAGATTTTTAATACTGATAAATGAAGCCATGGAACTTATGAATAAAAGGAGCAGAGACAGCCCCAGTCCATACAGAAGATTATTTTTAAAATTCATCATTGTAAATTATTGGTTTTTTCCTTCAGGATTTGCCGGTATAGTGAAGTAGAATTCCGATCCTTCCCCGGGTTTACTGTGAACGCCCACGGTTCCTTGATGTCTTTCTATGATTTCCCGGCAGATGTAAAGCCCGATTCCCAGTCCCTGGAACCGTTCTGAGGTTTCCTCGATCCGGTAAAATTTATCGAAGATTTTCTGCTGATGCTCCTCTGACATCCCAATGCCAAAATCCCGCACCGAGAAGTAAACATCATCCCCCTGCATCATGGCGCTGAGGTGGATTTCTTCGGTATCGGGCGAATATTTAATCGCATTGGTAATGAAATTCACCATTACCTGTTCGATGCGCATTTCATCACCGTACACATTTCCTACGTCATGTCCTTTCTTGATGATTTTGATCTGAGGATTGGACTGCTGCATGATTTCAGTAATATGGCCAAACAGATGGTCGAAGCAAAAATATTTTTTGTTAAACTTTAGCTTTCCGCTTTCAATTTTTGAAATATCCAGCAGGTCTGCAATGAGCAGGTTTAATTTTTCAACCTGGTTCTGTACTTTATGAAGCCTGGTTCTTATTGTTTCGATGTCGTTTTTATCCAAACTCCGTTCCAAGAGCTGGATGTATCCCTTGATGCTGGTCATGGGCGTTTTCAGTTCGTGGCTGGCAATGCTGATAAACTCATCTTTTTTGCGTTCTGCCTCTTTTCTGAACTCAATTTCTTCGCGCAGCGTTTTCTGCATTTCGTTCAGCGCACGGCTTTGCTCATAGATCCGGTAAAATGTTTTCACCTTGAGTAATAAAATATTCATATCAACCGGTTTGCTGATATAATCGAGCCCGCCGGAAGAATAGCCGCGGGTGATGAGGTTGAGATTGGCGCTGGCGGCGGAAAGAAAGATGATGGCGGTTTCTTTGGCTCTGCTGTAACCGGAGATGGTTTCGGCCACTTCAAAACCGTCCATTCCAGGCATCTGAACGTCAAGAATAATCAGGACATACGATTTTTTAAGGATCTTTTTCAGGGCCTCTTCGCCGGATGATGCGGTATCCACCTCAAAACCGTTTTTTTCGAGTACTTTTTTTAAGGAGATTATATTTTCGGGAGCATCATCTACAATCAGGATCATTTTTTAATATTTGTGTTAAAAATTTAATGCAAAAGTTTCCAAATATAAGAATTTTGAATCTTTTGACAATAGGAAAGAGTCGGTGAAGGAGCGGCTCTTTATTTAGAGCCTGTTAAGAAATGATAAAAAATACTTGAACCAAAGGAGCCACAGAGAAAATTTAGAAAGAGAATGCCAAAAAAGTAATAAAGGTAACTTTTTAGACCGCCTGCTTTTTTTCTTTTTATGGCAAACCGTTACTGGGACTGGAAAGGTATCTGTATTTTAGATTCCAAGAAAATGCAAATACTTTTATTATATTAGATTTAATAATAATGTTTTAATATAGAGATACAGCGACATTAAATCATCAATAAATGAAGTCCTTACCGAACAAATTAGAAAACCAAAAGATGAGGCTATGAGAAAAATACTGTTCTAATTTATTTTCACTTTTATATTAATAAGCTGTAACAAAATGAAAAATTGGTGAAGCAATATTTTGAATATTTTAACAATCACCAGATAATCTAAATCTGTATAATTTCTTGCACTGCTGAGCTACTAATGCTCCGGTTCAGAAACAATCTTTACTTTAACAGGATTCTGGTGGATATGATGAATTTTATCTTTAATCCGCCGATTTTAAAATTCTTCTTCAGCAACGGTCTTGCCAAACTTTAAAATGGTGCTTATGTGCTAAAGGAGTACATGATTTTTAAAATAGTCCAATATCCGCTGTTTTCTGCTTTGCTTTTAACAGTATTTCAGTAACAGACTTGCTTTACGGGTTTTTTGTAAAAAGCTGCCGGACGGGAGCGCCGTTCAATAAACCTTAGCTTTTTTTCTTTTTTTGATCTTTTCAACTTCTCACAGACAAAACATTTGGGATTGACCAGGCGTCTTGCGAAATGGATGCTTACGGTTCTGCCGGTTCGTTCTGAGCTGCCTCTTACACAGTGCCGGAAGCCTCTGCATGTTGGAGGAGATGCTGCTGTTTTCTCTTTTACTTCAATGTCCCCTGCGCCTTTGTAGAAGATCTTGTTATGAATTTTTTTAATTTTTTAACATAAATTGGCATAGAAGTTGGAAGAGGGTTACGCGACTGGAACTTTAAAGCTAGGATCTTTAAAAGGGCAGTAAAATAGAAATTAATAAATAATTGTAATATGAGATTAAATTTAACAAGTTTGGCAGTAGCGGTAATTTTACCTACAGCCGTATTTGCACAGGATTCGATAAAGAGTTCTACAGGTAGTTATCCCAATTCGTATACCTCCGGGTCTGCAAATGTTTCACCTTTTACTCAGGAATCAAAGAGATTCAATGACTGGGCTATCTCAGCGGGGGCAGGTATTCCATTGATGCATTCAGCCGATTTAAACTCCCTTAAAGAGTTTGGAGCAGGTCAAAACCTTATCGGATGGTCTGGTTATCTGAGTGTAGATAAAGCGATTTCGCATGCTTTCGGTCTTAAGTTACAGTACGACAAAGGAGAAACAAGACAGGGAGCTGTAAATACCAAAGACCATGTAGCTTCTCCCAATGGTGATGCTGGAAGAACACAGTATGATGCCATTTCAATTTTAGGTGATTTGAACTTTTCAAACCTTTTGAGAAGAGTTGATAACAAGTCTCCGTACAGATGGGCTTTGCACGGGTATGCAGGTGTAGGAACTTTAGCTTACAGAGCGTACAGACAAAACGCAGGAGCTTCTTATAACCAACAGTTGGTTACCGAAATCAAACCATTTAAAGCAGGCAGTATATTCGGCCAGGGTGGTGCAGGTTTAAAATACCGTGCTTCCCGTTCACTGGATCTTGAAGCAAGAGGAATGTATGTCTATACAGGAGACGACACTTTCGACGGTGCACGCACCAAGGGTGGTAGTAATTCTGATAACTTCATTAACCTTACTTTAGGGGCGACCTTGAATTTGGGCAAACACGAATCCCATGTATTCTGGCATGATCCATTACAGGAAATGTATTACAGAGCGGATGTTTTGGCTGCAAAAAGCCAGGATATCGAAGTTTGTAAATCAGGTGATGCTGACAATGACGGAGTTTGTGATGACTGGGACAGACAGTTAGATACTCCTCAGGGAGCAAGAGTTGATGGTGCCGGTGTTGCTTTAGATGTTGATTTAGACGGCGTTATTGATTTGTATGACAAGTGTGTTACCGTTCCTGGACCTGTTGAAAACAACGGTTGCCCTACGAATTCCACTTCTGTAGTGGGAGATAACACCAGAGTATTGGAAGGAATTGAATTCGATTTTAATTCTGACAGGATTTTGCCTTCAAATACCCCAATCCTTAACAATGCGGCTAACTATATTAATTCCTCTGCAGGAGCATACAATGTGATTGGTGGAGCGGATACTACAGGAACAGCTGTTTATAATCAGAGACTTTCTGAAAGAAGAGCGAATACCGTAAAAAATTATTTAATCCAAAATGGCGTAAGTTCAGGTAAAATCGACGCGATAGGAAGAGGTGAAACCAACCTTAAATATCCGGAATGTAACCCAGCGAGCAAATGTCCGGAATGGAAAAACAGAGCGAACAGAAGAGTTTATTTTGAAGCAAAATAATATTCTTAAGTTTTAAGATTCTAAAGAAAGCCACTTAATTGTGGCTTTTTTCGTTTTCAGATGCTGCTGTTGACGGGTTTACTTCGGTACGCTCGCAATGATATTGCACAGAAGATGCATTGGGCACCAGAACCCTCATCATGAATATAGATATCTCTTTCTATTTAATAAAAATATACATTTTTCAACTTTAATCGCCTGTGATAAGTTTAATAACAATCATTATCCATATCACTTTTTTTTCTTAACATAACTCCGTCGTAAAGCAGCAATAAAAGAAGAATACCAAATTTTTGACAATTGTTGATATTGAACGTTAGGAGTTTTTCCTCATCCTGTTGTTCTTTTAACTCCTGTGTTTTTATTTTTAAATTTAATCATGCTCTACACTGATTTTTTCAAAACCACTTTTTTCAGCAGTAAGGTCAGCCAGGTTGTTGCAACAAAAGGGAAAGTAAATACGCCGCCGAATGCATCTAAAATCTTGTAATCAACTATTAAATCATTTAATACGGCCGTAATAACAACCGCGATGAGTACCCATAATCCATCAATCTTTTTATGCCCGGAAAAAAAGATGGCAGACAGAACAGCATTGAACCCGAAAAGCCCCATGTGCACATGTTCGAGCGCCTCCCCATTAAGCTGCGAAATGTAGGCACTCAATAACGAGCCCGCCAGACCGTACAGGGCCGCAACAGGCGAACCGATAAAAACACCCAGGAAAAATAAAAATCCGGATAGAGGGCTCCCTTGGAAGATTACTTCACCAAAACCCTGGATCGCGGTGAACACATCAATGAATTTTGAGTCTTCGAATTTTACAGACATTAAATCTGAAGGCGGTATTTGTGTATAATGTTGCAGGCTATAAACAAATACCCAACTGATAACAATGAATGGGAATGAAAATGCGCGGAGTTTCCTTGCGATAAAAAAGTTTTGGAATATTGCCGCTAGTACTGAACCCACAATAATTAATACCCATATCAACACCGTTGCCTGAAAGAGGAAAGCCAGCGCAACTCCCACCAAAGACGCGCTGAACCCGTACATTCCGGCATTTATTTCTTTCTGATCATATTTTAGAAATTTGGCGGTGAGTGTTCCAGACGCACCTGCCACTACTGCAGCGAGACCACACTGCCAGCTTCCCAAAAAGATCCCGATGAGGAAAAGCACGCCGGTCCAACTGTTTTCCTGCAGCATAATTTGTCCCACTCCTTTCAGAACCTGATCTACAAAAGGTACTTTTTCGAAAACTTTTTTCATCTCTATTTAGTTTAAATTTTACCAGCCAAAAAAAACCATACCTATTCCACAAAGGGTGATGACAGCGCCACTGACGAGTCCCATGTATTTTTCAAATTTTTCAGAATTAAAAAGGGTGGTCAGGCCGTATCTGCCCAACAGCACCATTCCGAGCATCGTGGCGACCGTGGTCAGAGAAAAGGGAATTACCAGTGCCAGAATTTCCGGTACGGAACGGTTCATCCCCGAATAGAAAAGCAGTGGCGTAAGCGGCTCGCTCGGACCCATCACGAAAATCATGAAAAGGACGAGCGGTGTTACTTTTATGCGGCTTTGCGGCCGTACCATTTCGCCATGGCTGTGTTCGAAAACATATACTTCTTCGCCCATGACATCAAAATGTTTGTGCGGTTTATTCCTTAGCGCCTGATGAAATCCATAAGCCAGATAAGCGATGCCGAAGATCAAAAGCGCCCATCCCGAGAGATTGCCGCGAATGTCCTGAAACCATGCAAAACGGGTCATTTGCCAGCCTAAAAATAATCCGACTGCACCGATCATCAGTGAGCTCAAAACATGCCCAAAGCCGCATACAACCGTCAGAAGAACGGTTTTGCTTTTGCTCCATTTTTTCGATTTCGAAAGAACGATGAAGGGCAGGTAATGATCCGGACCTGAAGCAGTATGGATGAAACTGATAGACGCCGCGCTCAAAGCCAATGCCCACAAAGCTGTATTCATTTTTTTAGGGAGTTAAAATCTTTTCTTCCCACAGGAAATCCTGTACTGCGAGAAAATAATTATACATCACTTCGGCACCGTGCGACAATGCCCTTACTACAAATCCGCCGCTTTCCAGTGCAGAAATTCCGATTTCCACTTCGGGAAAGTCTTTTGATTTTTCTACCAGATGATTGACAAGTTCTGTTTTATCAGTGTCTTTTTTGGTGCTCACAAAAATCAAACTTCCCTGATGGGTGAAATCTTCGAGAATGCCTATATTCTGGATGGGTATTCGCCCCGGTTCTATGAGAACATTATCTTTTACGATCAGTTTCCCTTCATGGAAAACCTCGGTCAGGTTGTGGAATTTTTTCAACTTAAAAACTTCACCGTAGTGTTTTCTTCCGCAGGTAATAATCTCGCTGATCAATACGCTGCTTTCTTTTCCCAATGTAATTTTTGCCCGGCTTTCAAAATTTGAATTCTCGTGCGGAACTACCGGGTGGGGAACGAAAGCGAAAAAAGCGTGATCCCCAATATCGACCGTCAGATTTTGGGTGGCTTTATTTTCCATATCAAACAGCCGCTGATACGACTGCGAAGCCAGCTGCAAGCGGCTCTGTTCTTCCAGACTGATCCCTATAATGTACTGGTCGCCGTCCAGGATTCCCGGTGACGTACTCATGATCATCTGATAAAGTTTGTTGTCTCTTTTCCGTTGTCCTACAGAAACCACACGGAAAGGGGTTCCCACATAAAGATCTTTGATGTAGGATTTTCCTTCTTTATATCCGGCGGTGATATTCAGTCTGCATTCCATTTATCTCAGTAATTCCGGTTCTTCCGCATTTTCCAGCAGTGCATATTTTTTGAGCCATCCGATGACTTTGTCCAAGCCTTCTTCTGTTTTCAGATTGGTGAAAACGAACGGTGATCCGTTTCTCATCCGGCGGGAGTCATTTTCCATCACTTCAAGACTTGCGCCTACATACGGTGCCAGGTCGATCTTGTTGATCACCAAAAGATCGGAGCGTGTGATTCCCGGGCCGCCTTTTCGCGGAATCTTTTCGCCTTCAGCAACATCAATGATAAAGATGGTGACATCTGCAAGATCAGGGCTGAAAGTAGCAGAGAGATTATCGCCACCGCTTTCGATAAAGATCAGCTCGATATCCGGGAATCGGTTGGCCAGTTCGTCGACCGCTTCCAGATTCATACTTGCGTCTTCGCGGATTGCGGTGTGGGGACACCCGCCGGTTTCTACGCCTATGATCCGGTCGCGCGGCAGAAGACTGTTGTGGGTCATGAATTCGGCGTCTTCTTTGGTGTAAATATCATTGGTGATGACGCCCATATCGTAAATGCCATAAAGTTTACGGCTTAATTTTTCCAGCAGTGCAGTTTTGCCTGATCCTACGGGACCGGCTACGCCTACTTTAATATATTTTCTGTTTTCCATTTTTTTAATTTAATGTTAAGACATATAAAGTCTTGAATATAATCTTTCGTGCTGCATGCAGCGGATATCGAACGACGTGTTGCACAGTCCCACATAACTGCGGTCCAGTTCTATGGTTTCGCTGGCTGTTTTTTCAATGACGGGGTACATTTGGAATAGGATGTCCTGCCCATCAAGCTGACCCAATGGAACGAGTTTCACGGCATTGGTGATCATTCCTGCAGCGGAACTGTAATAAAAGCCGAAGAGTGCATCTTGCAATGGAATTTCCAGTAGATGCGCGTAGATTCCGAAAGCGATACAGTAATTGGAGAACGCATTTCCTTTTTTAATTTCGGCTTCGTAGTCTTCCAAAAGCTGGGAAGAACGGTAGCGTTTAAAAATTTTAATAAACCGCAGCCCAAGTTTTTGGCTCGCCTGCCTGATCTCCATAGGCGCTTTCAGTGCAAGGCATTCCTGATCCAGTTTAAGGATTTCATGTAATTCCCCTTTTTCTGCCGCATTATAGGCCAGTTTTACAAACGCGCCGTCATTGTATTTCAGGTTGTAGCGGATCATGTTTTCCACAAATTCCTTCGCGGTTTTGAGGTCGTTTACAATCCTGTTCTGTATGTAGGTTTCCAGACCGTTGGAATGCGAGTAGCCCCCAATAGGAAGCGCAGGGTCTGAGATATGCAGCAGTGTTGCCAGGAACTGTTTATTCATCATCTTTAGAAGAAGCCATTTTTAATATTTTAGTAAAAAGGGACGATCCCAAACTGCCGTGTCCGTGCGGTTCTACATTTGATTTAAGCAAGTTGAGCAGTTTCTTTTTTCTTTTTTCAGGTTGATAGCCTGCCGCGTCCAGCCAGCGGAACATGGGCATTTCAAAAGGCAGCAAAACTTCGCCGTCCTGGATGAAGAGCGGAATGTGTTTGTTACCGATTTCGTAACACACGGTTCCCATTTCGAGCATCGATTTTGGAGTTATGACGATTGCATCGGTCTCCAGTACGTTTACGGCGACAATTTTCTCCTGATTTTCAAACAGGATATCACCTTCGCGCAGGCGCTGTCCTTCGCGCAGAAATTTAATCGCGATCTCCTGTCCCTGTACTGTATTTTTGCGCTGAATTCTTTTGGTTGTTTCATACCATTCCAGATCCAGATAATCTACGGTTTTACCATGAAGAGGCCTTTCAGAAAGATTGCCTGAAATTTCGTTAATAATCATTGTTGAGATTGGTTTTTTGTCCTCGATTTCGCTCATAAAAAAATACGGAAGTCCACCGTGAAGCGAGCTCCCGCAGTTTCAGTTTAATTTTAAAAAAGGAAATATCTTTGTGCCAACGGCAGTTCTTCCACCGGATCACAGGTGATGTACTCGCCGTCCACATATACTTTGTAGTTTTCGGGATTGACTTCAATGTTCGGAGTTTTGTCATTGTGAATCAAGTCTTTTTTACCGATGTTGCGGCAGTTTTTCACCGGCAGGAAAATCCTGTTGAGCTGATAGCTGTTAATGGTTCCGTTTTCGATGGATGCCTGGGAAACGAAGGTGATGCTCGTTTTCTGTACCGCGGTGCCGAAACCACCGAACATCGTTTTGTAAACGATTGGCTGTGGTGTTGGGATCGAGGCATTAGCATCGCCCATTTTACTGGCACTTACAAAGCCGCTTTTTACGATCATTTCAGGTTTTACCCCGAAAAATGCAGGTTTCCAAATGACGAAATCGGCGATCTTGCCCACTTCCAGTGATCCTACATAGTCGGAGATTCCATGCGCGATGGCAGGGTTGATGGTATATTTTGCGATGTATCTTTTAACGCGGAAATTGTCATTTCCTTTGCCTTTGTCTTCTTCCAGTTCCTTGCGCTGCAATTTCATCTTATCGGCGGTCTGCCATGTTCTCATAATGACTTCTCCGCAACGTCCCATCGCCTGGGAATCGGAACTCATGATGCTGAAAACGCCCATGTCATGAAGGATGTCTTCGGCTGCGATTGTTTCCGGACGAATACGGGAATCGGCAAAAGCGACATCTTCGGGAATCTCTTTACTCAAATGATGGCAAACCATCAGCATGTCTAAATGTTCATCGATCGTGTTCACGGTAAACGGACGGGTAGGGTTGGTAGAAGCCGGTAATACGTTTGGATACATCGCGGCTTTGATAATGTCCGGAGCATGGCCTCCTCCCGCGCCTTCCGTATGGAATGTGTGGATTACCCGTCCGTCGATGGCGGCAATGGTATCTTCCAGGAATCCGCTTTCATTCAGGGTGTCGGTATGGATGGCGATCTGGATATCGTATTTATCGGCTACTTTCAGCGATGCGTCGATTACTGCCGGAGTAGCGCCCCAGTCTTCGTGGACCTTAAGCCCCAGTGCGCCGGCTTCGATCTGTTCTTCCAGAGGTTCCACGGTGGAGCAGTTTCCTTTGCCGAAAAATCCCAGATTCATGGGAAAGGCTTCAGTGGCCTCCATCATTCTCTGAATATTGAATTTTCCCGGTGTTGAGGTTGTGGCATTGCTGCCGTCATTTGGTCCGGTTCCTCCACCGATCATCGTAGTGATTCCACTGTAGAGTGAAGTTTCGATCTGCTGCGGGGAAATAAAGTGAACATGAGTATCGATTCCACCCGCTGTAACGATCATTCCGGCACCGTTGTGGACTTCTGTAGAAGCGCCGATAATCATTCCGGGGGTAATTCCATCCATGGTATCTGGGTTTCCTGCTTTACCGATCCCGACGATTTTGCCGTCTTTAATCCCGATATCTGCTTTTACAATTCCCCAGTGATCGATCAGAATTGCGCGGGTAATGCACAGATCCAGAACGCCCTGTGATCTTAGAAATGTAGAATTCTGTCCCATTCCGTCGCGTACGGTTTTGCCGCCACCAAAAATAGATTCATCGCCATAAATTCCGAAGTCGTCTTCTACTTCTATGATCAGATTGGTATCTCCAAGACGAATTTTATCACCCGTTGTAGGTCCAAGGATATTCGCGTACTGTTTTCTGTCTACTTCTAAACTCATTTTTTATAAAGATTTATAGTTCAAAGATTTCATTTTAGCAAGTGCCCGGTCTTTCACCTCCTGAGAGTCGATAGATCCGCTTACAAGATTGTCGAAACCGTAGAAATTCCGGTCTCCTCCAATCTCTACCAGTTCTACTTCTTTTTCTTCGCCGGGCTCAAAACGGACTGCAGTACTTGATATGATATTCAGTCTTTTTCCGAAGGCTTCATCGCGGTTAAACAACATCGCTTTGTTTACTTCAAAAAAATGATAATGCGAACCTACCTGTATGGGTCGGTCGCCGGTATTGGTCACTTTTATTTTTACGGTCGGCCTGCCTTCATTACAGATAATCGTGCCTTCTTTTACAAATATTTCTCCAGGTATCATAATGCTTTGTTTTTTGAGATTATCGGATAGGATTGTGCACGCTCACCATTTTGGTTCCGTCGGGGAACGTTGCTTCAATCTGTATGTCATGGATCATTTCGGGCACGCCGGTCATCACGTCATCTCTCGTAAGAATATTTGCGCCTTCGTGCATGAGGTCGGCAACGCGTTTTCCGTCTCTTGCTCCTTCCATCACAAAATGACTGATCAGGGCTATAGATTCGGGGTAATTCAGTTTCACACCCCTTGCTTTTCTTTTCAGAGCAAGTTCTCCAGCGGTGTGCAGCATCAGTTTTTCGATTTCTCGTGGTGTTAAATGCATCTCAGTATTTTTAATTAATTTTAAGTTTAACAGCTATTGCTCCATGTTTACAGAAAAACTAAAAAGGCTTGCTCTGAAAACAAAATGTAACGGATCATTTCATAGAACCACCATCTGCATTGACTGCTAATGAATCTGCCTGCAATGGTAAATTAAAAAATAAAATAGGTGCACGAAACACAGTTCTCCTGTGCCTTCATCTGAAAAGCACTCCACTGCAGTTTTCCGGAAGTAGAATACATACCGGTTTTTCGTGCCTTTATCTTAAGCGGCAAAATCTTTATCATGATCAGTTTCGGAAAAGGAACCTTTGGGTATTCTCATTATTGCTGAGATTTGAAATGACAGAACTGTCTGGATACAACGGGAAAATGGCAACAGCTGATCTTTCCAAACAGCGGGTATCAATTTAATCAAAACAATGAGTGAACATTACTTGGTTTTCTTTACTTTGTTATACAAATTAACAACTATTTATGTATAAATAAATGTTAAAAATTGATACATGAGTGTTAAATTTTGCGGATAGTGGAATTGGTTTTTTTGTGATAGTGAGCGTTGGTTGGGGGCAGCGCTGTTGCACCTCCTTACAATGATCTGTCTTAACCGGAAATACATGTTTTAAATCTGCCTTTGTCGAGGGCTTGGATGAACGCTTTCAGCAGTTTCAGTTCTAAACTTCCGCTTAATCAGTTCAATTTATTCATTCTTCTTTGTTTAATTAAGGAAAGGCTAAGGAGTATAAAAAATCCCTTGGTTAAAAAATTAGATATTTACTGAGAATAATACCTCTCTTAAGTTCCGAAAAATCAATCTGTTTTTTCAGTCAAAAATTTCTTAAATTTGCATTCTTATAAATTCGCCCAAAGCCAATCGCTAAAAGCCAAAATCAACTATGACTTCACAAAATATACGCCAGCAGTTTTTAGACTATTTTAAAAGTAAAAATCACCTGATCGTACCGTCAGCGCCGATTGTACTGAAAGACGATCCTACTTTGATGTTCTCCAATTCTGGAATGACCCAGTTTAAGGATTACTTTTTAGGTTATAAAGAACCGAAATCACCGCGAATTGCAGACACACAAAAATGTCTGAGAGTTTCCGGGAAGCATAATGATTTGGACGATGTCGGCCGCGATACTTACCATCACACGATGTTTGAAATGTTAGGGAACTGGTCATTTGGTGATTATTTTAAAAAAGAAGCCATTGGTTATGCCTGGGAATTACTGACAGAAGTTTATAAGATTCCGAAAGAAAATTTATATGTTACTGTTTTTGAAGGTGATGCTTCCGAAAACTTAGACCGCGACCAGGATGCCTACAATTTCTGGAAAGCTCATATTTCTGAAGACCGGATCATTAACGGAAATAAAAAAGATAATTTCTGGGAAATGGGCGAGAGCGGACCTTGTGGACCTTGTTCCGAAATTCATGTCGATATCAGAACAAACGAAGAGAAAGCCAGAGTTTCCGGTTTGGAGTTGGTGAATAACGATCACCCGCAAGTGGTAGAAGTCTGGAATCTCGTTTTTATGGAATTCAACAGAAAAGCCGACGGAAGTCTGGAAAAACTGCCAAAGCAGCACGTAGATACCGGAATGGGTTTTGAGCGTTTGTGTATGGCTTTACAAGGCAAAACTTCGAATTATGATACCGATGTTTTCACGCCTTTAATTCAAAAAGTAGAAGAACTTTCAGGAAAAAAATATACCGGAATTTTAGAAGACGAAAAAGATATTGCCATCCGCGTGGTGGTCGATCATATCCGGGCGGTTACTTTTGCAATTGCCGATGGACAGTTGCCTTCAAACGGTGGCGCTGGTTACGTAATCCGCAGGATTTTGCGCCGCGGAATCTCGTATGCTTACCGATTTTTAGGAATGAAAGAAGCTTTCCTTTTTGAATTGGTGGCTGTTTTAAGAACCGAAATGGGCGACTTTTTCCCTGAACTGGTTAAACAGCAAAAACTGGTGACGGAAGTGATCAAAGAAGAAGAAACTTCTTTCCTGAAAACCATCGAACACGGTTTAAAAAGAATTGATTTAATTATTAACGATACGATTTCAAAAGGACAGAAAACCCTTTCCGGCGTGGATGTTTTCGAATTGTACGATACGTACGGTTTCCCCGCGGATTTATCGAGAATCATCGCTGAAGAAAAACAGTTGACCGTTGATGAGCAAGGTTTTGAAGAAGAAATGACCAAGCAGAAACAGCGTTCCAAAAAATCATCCGCACAAAAAGTTTATGACTGGGTTGTTTTAGAGGAAAAAACAGAATCTTTTGTAGGGTATGATGTCCTGGAAACTGAAACCTATATTACAAGATACCGGAAAATAGAAAATAAAGACGGTGAGTTTTATCAGATCGTGCTTTCCAAATCGCCATTCTATCCTGAAGGTGGCGGGCAAGTGGGTGACAAGGGAATTTTAATTCCCAGTTATACCGCAGGTTTTGATATTTCAAATCCAAGCGTTTTTGATATTACAGACTGTTCAGAAATCATCGAAGTGCTGGAAACCAGAAAAGAAAATAATCTGATCGTCTCTTTAATTAAAGATTTGCCGAAAGATGCAGGTGCAGTTTTTTATGCTAAAGTAAACGAATCGGAAAGAAGAAATACTCAGGCGAATCACTCGGTGACGCATTTGCTTCACGAAGCGCTGCGCGAAGTTTTAGGGACACACGTGGAACAGAAAGGATCTTTCGTAGGTCCGGATTATCTGCGTTTTGATTTTTCCCATTTTTCTAAAATCAGTGAAGAAGATTTGAAAGTGGTTGAAGAAAAGGTGAATGCAAAAATCAAAGAAAATATTGCCCTTCAGGAATTCCGTGAAATCCCAATTACGGAAGCCATGGAAAAAGGAGCAATGGCACTTTTCGGTGAGAAATACGGCGATAAAGTAAGAATGATTCAGTTCGGTTCTTCCAAAGAACTGTGTGGGGGAACGCATGTGAAACATACGGGAGAAATCGGTCATTTTAAAATTCAGAACGAAAGTTCTACTGCAGCCGGAATCCGTAGAATAGAAGCGATTTCCGGAGATCAGTCTGCGGCTTATTTCAGGAATTTGGAAACCCAGCTGAAAGAGATTTCTTCTTTATTAAAGTCAAAAGAGCTTACAAAATCAGTGGAGAAACTGATCGAGGAAAATACTTCTTTAAAATCTGAAATAGAATCTTTGAAAAAAGAGAAAGCAAAATCTGAAACGTCGAACTGGGCCAATGATTTCGTTCAGAAAGAAGATAAAAAATTACTGGTGAAGAAAGTTTCTCTGGATGCCGGTAGCGTGAAAGATATTGTGTTCCAGTTGAAGAAAGATGTTGCGAATTCAGTGATTATCGTCCTTTCTGATGCGGATGGGAAACCGATGATTACCGTAGGCGTATCTTCAGATTTAGAAGCAAAATACCACGCGGGAAATATCGTGAAAGATTTGGCTAAGGAGATCCAGGGCGGCGGCGGCGGAAATCCGGGCTTTGCAACAGCAGGTGGAAAAAACCTGGATGGAATTGAAAACGCTTATCAAAAAGCACTCGCTCTGTAAAAAAGCAACAGAAATTTTAACAAAAAATCCCGAAAATTTTACAATCTTCGGGATTTTTGTTGATGATGAGGTCGTTTATTTGTTTCCGCCACCTCTTGCAACCAATGCAATGATAACGATCAGTACCAATGCACCGACTACCCAAACCAGTGGATTACTCATCCAGTCTCCGCCCATCGCGTCATTTCCTTTGTTCACATCTACATCCACTTTTAAATCGGAAGCTTTTTCCTGCGCTTTTACCAAAACTACGGCAAAGTTTGCCATCACTGCCAATGCGAAAATCTGGATCTTTGAGAATAAATTAGTACGTGTCATAATTTTAATTTTTTAATGTTAATAAAATTAACAATTCTAAAATCGTACCAAATAAAAAAAGCTCTTATTTTTTCCGGGTGAAAATGAGGATTTAAAACCGGTATTCCATTAAGTAATCATCCATTACATAACCGTTTCCGATGTCAAAAATACCTTCTGCAAATACCGAAAATCCTTGCGATTCATAAATTTTTTTTGCAGGATTATCTTTGTTGACGTTCAGGATAATTCTCCTGTCTGAAGTTTCTGCGACTTTTTCTTTTAAGAAATTGATGGCTTTTTTGCCGAGACCTTTTCCTTTGAATTCTTCTAAAAGATAAATGCGGTGGAGTTTGGCAGTGTCTTTTTCATAATGAAATTCGAAACCGATAAATCCGGCAGCGCTCCCATTATTTAAAATGAAGTAATAGTGATAATTTGGATTTTTGAGCTGGTCAGAAATTTCCTGCTGAGAATACATTTCCTTCAACATATAATCGATCTGATCTTGCGGGAGAATGTTTCTGTAGGCT
This sequence comes from Chryseobacterium sp. MDT2-18, assembly GCF_030815285.1. NCBI lineage: Bacteria > Pseudomonadati > Bacteroidota > Flavobacteriia > Flavobacteriales > Weeksellaceae > Chryseobacterium > Chryseobacterium sp. MDT2-18. The sequence goes on from NZ_JAUSWQ010000013.1 coordinate 28,108, forward strand.
GCATTCCAGGATTTTTCTGCCAGTTGCTGAAGAAGAGGAATGTCTTTTTCCGCTGCTTTTATAAATTCAACCATGAGGTTTTATTTTTTAATTAACTCAATTCCAGTAAGGTTATTTCAGGATCGATGCCGACTCTTCCGGGATAACCGATCACGCCAAAGCCCCGGTTGACATAAAGCGATTTTCCATTGCTTTCATATAAATCTGCCCATTTTTTATAACGGTACTGCACCGGAGACCAACGGACGTTTTTCAGATCAAGCCCAAACTGCATGCCGTGGGTGTGCCCCGAAAGCGTGAGCTGTACATTGGAAGGATGATTTTTTACGATGGCATCAAAATGCGTGGGATCGTGGCTCATCAATAATTTCGCAGCTTCGGCAGGGATCCCATAAGACGCTTCATCCAAATCTCCATATTGTGGAAAAGGTTTTTCGCCCCAGTTTTCTACACCAAGTACATACAGTTTTTCGCCGTTTTTTTCAATGATCCGGTGCTCATTTCTAAGCATTTCAAAGCCGGCCTGTTTTTGTAATTCAATTAAATTGGGAATGTTCTGTGCTTTTTCGGCCGCCGAATTCCAGGTACCGTAATCGCCGTAATCATGATTTCCGAGAATTGAAAACTTGCCGTCTTTCGACTGTATGCTTTGGAATAAGTCCACAAAAGGTTTAAACTCGCTGGCGTAATTATTGACCATATCGCCGGTAAACAGGACTAAATCTGGTTTTTGCTCATTAATTAAATCGATGGCTTTCTGCAGTTTTTCGGGACGGAGAAAACTGCCGGCGTGGACATCGGAAATCTGCACGATTTTGTAACCGCTGAAACTTTTCGGCAAACCCGCTATCTTTAATTTCACTTTTCTTATCGAATGCCTGTATTTTCCAAAAACAATCCCATCCAGAAATAAACCTGAAAGCAGTGCTGCAGTTCCTATTCCGACGATACTTAAAAATTTCCTGCGTTCGGGAATGTGATTTTCGGCCGTGCCAAATAATTGAACGGTATATTTAATTCCCCGTCCGAAATCTTCGATCAAAAGAAAGAAAACCACAAAAAGTTTAGGAAGTAAAAAAACTAAAAATACCGAAGCGACAATCTGTACCTGCTGATGATCGCGTTCTGTACGTTTGAAATTAAGGACTTCATAAATGAAAAATAAATACACCAAAACCGTAATTGCCCAATAAGCAATCCGAAGGGAATTATTGTTTGTGACGGTTTTAAAAGCCTGATACACATAAAATTCAAGGGCGAATAAAATTCCGGTAATTATTAAAATATTTCTTTGCATAATTTTTAGATCAATAAAAAAGCACAAAACAAATTTTGTGCTTTTCTTTATTTTGTGACTTGTTAATTAAGGAAAACGGTAAACAATCGCGTTGATGTTCATTCCGGCTCCTACCGAAGTGAAGACGATATTTCCTTTTTCTTTGAATGATTGACCCTCCATTTTTCCTTTCCTAATTAAATCGAACATGGTTGGTATTGTAGCCACAGAAGAGTTTCCTAGATATTGAATCGTCATTGGCGAAACCGCGTGATCGTAATCTGTTCTGCCGTAGAGTTTAAACAAGCGGGAGATCATGGCATAATCCATTTTGGCATTTGCCTGGTGAATTAAGATTTTATCGATATCGTCGATGGTTAAATTTGCTTTGTCAATGGTTTCTTTAATCGCATCAGGAACATTTTTCAAGGCATATTCGTAGATTTTTCTACCGTGCATTCTGATGTATAAAGGTCTGCGGTCTTCATCTTTTTTTAAAGAAGGTGCATTTTCGAGATAGTTTAATTCCGGTCCGTTATCACAAATGGTTGAATCGGCAATGATTCCCACGGTTTCATCGTCGGTTGCCTGTACAACGACCGCTCCGGCCCCATCGGCAAAAATCATTTTGTTGCGGTCAAATGCGTCGGTTACTCGGCTTAGGGTTTCAGATCCTACCACCAATATTAATTTTGCTTTTTTAGCTTTAATAAGCGTATCTGCCAAAATCATGGCTTCTACCCAACCGGGGCAGCCAAAAATCATGTCGTAATTTACGGTTCTTCTGTTTTTAATGTTGAGTTTGTTTTTCACTCTGGAAGACATCGAAGGCATGAAGTTGGTCATTCCGTTTTGGTCAACTTCACCAAAATTACTGGCGTAAATAATATAGTCTAAATCTTCCTGGTCTATTTTTGCGTCCGCGATGGCTTCTTTTGCCGCGCGGTATCCCAAATCAGAGTTAAATTCGTCTTCTTCCAGGTAGCATCGGGTTTCAATTTCGGTGATTTCTACAAATTTTTGAATGACTTCTTCGTTCGGTTTGTCGATTTTTTCACCTTCGTCGGTGTAAAAAACAGAGTCCATGAAGTATTCTTTACCGATTACCTTAGTAGGAATGTAACTTCCTGATCCGATTATGATTGTATTGGGCATATAATGATATGAAAAATTTAGGGCAAATTTAAGAATTATTATTGTACCGTAGTAAAACAAAATTATTATTAAATTTGCAAAAGTTTTTTCACCACAATATTTTATATGAAAATCAGTGCATCTACCAAAGGTTTAATTATTTCAGTCATTACTGTATTGGTCGCCTTCGGGATTTATAATTTCTTTTTAGCGAAAAAAAATTATTACCTGGTGGATAATCCCACCGAAAATACTTTTTATTTTACTATTAATAACGGGACAGAAAACATTATTTCGGCAGGGCAGAAAGTGCATGTTGATTTAAAGAAAGGCAAAAACGAGATTAAAGTTTTTGACGGTCAAAAAAAAATGCTGTATGATTCAGGTTTTGTGGTGAATAAAAACCGCGGCCTGCTGAATATCGCTCACCGGGATTATTATATCAACGAACAGTTTTATGGCTATGGATTAAATAAGGACTCTTTGATCGCGGCGAGAAAACAAACCAATATCGACGGGAAATTATATCTGAATGCTCCCGTTCATTTTAATAAATTATATACCGATGCTTTTTATTACAATATCGACGAAAAGTATGATGGAATAGTAAAAAACATCCAGAAAGTAGAATCCAGAACAAAAATTTTCCGGAAAGAAGATTTTTTGAATTATTATAAAGAATATTATCAATTTAAATAAGACACCTTGAACCAAGTTACCCCTTACAATACCGAAGCCGGCAAGAAAAAAGAAGTCGAAGATATGTTCGACAATATCGCACCGAAATATGATCTGCTGAATCATGTGCTCTCTATGAAAATAGATGTTTTATGGAGAAATACCCTGGTGAAGTGGATGAATGCTGATCAGCCGAAAGAGGTTTTGGATGTGGCCACCGGAACCGGAGATTTAGCAATCGCCGTACAAAAAGGAACCGGTGCAAAAATGATTGGTTTGGATCTTTCGCAGCAAATGCTGAACGTAGGGATAGAAAAAATCAGGAAGATTAATTTGACCGAACAAATCGAAATGATCAAAGGAGATGCAGAAAATCTTCCTTTTGAAAGCAATAAATTTGATGCGGTTTCCGTTGCATTTGGAGTGCGTAATTTCGAGAATTTAGAAAAAGGGCTTTCAGAATTGAAAAGGGTAGTGAAAGAGGGAAAGAGCGTTTATATTCTGGAGTTTTCCAAAGTAGAAGGTTTTTTAGCTCCATTTTATATGTTTTATTTTAAAAATATCTTACCTCAAATCGGTAAATTGGTTTCAAAAGATAACCGCGCATATACCTACTTGCCGGATTCTGTAAATGCTTTTCCTTTTGGAGAAAAAATGAAAACCATTTTATTAAATGTTGGATTTCGAAAAGTAGAATACAAAAAACTAAGTTTAGGAATCGCAACCATTTATAAGGCCACCAAATAATAATATGTTGAAAAACTTTTTTAAAACGAGCATCGTTGCTGCCTTTTGTTTTGCAACATTTAGCAATGCACAGTTGTTCCGGACCAAAGACAGGATGGATCATCTGGAAGGATTTGATGAGCAGAAATTCAGTTATGGATTTTACCTCGCTGGCAATAATTTCGATTACAAACTGGTTCTTGATCCTAAGTTCGGGATGGATGGGCAAAAGAATTTGGTACAGACCAAATCTGCCTATAGTTTCGGCGCCGGTTTAATCGGGAAGTTAAGATTAAGCGATTATTTCGATTTAAGAATCGAACCGGGTCTGCAGTTCGTGGAACGCGAAATTTATTTCGACACGCAGTCCAACGATCAGTTTGCGGCAGGGACGCCGGCCAATCAACCTTTTGCGCCGAGAGTTTTAACGGATGCTGATAAATTAAGAACTGTAAAATCAACTTACGTAGATATTCCTCTGTTAATAGAGGTTCACGGTGACCGTTGGTATAATTCCCGACCTTATGCCGCCACCGGGGTCAACTGGATGATGAATCTGCAATCCAACAGCAAGGCAGAAGACGACAATCAGCAGGGGATTTTCCGTACCACGGGGAGTAATCTGGCCTGGTCGGCAGAAGTGGGAATTCAGTTTTATTTCAGCAGGTTTAAACTGACGCCGGGCTTCAGGGGAACCTTTATGATCAATAATGAATCTGTGGCAGATAATGCCGAAACGCCGCCCTACTGGTCATCAGCAATCTCGAGTGCGAAAACCAGAGCGTTCATGTTTGTATTGAAATTTGAATAAAAAAGGGATGGTTTTTTAATAACAGGGAGAAGGTTCTAAGACTTTCTCTTTTTTATTTCGCAATTTCTAAAATTAGTACTCAATAAGTTATACTTTCAAATTAATTTTTTATATTTTTGCTACAGAGTTAGAATAAATTAACCTGGAGAAATGCTCAAAGATTTAGAAAATAATTTTTCGCTTTTAGAAAAGAAGATTTTGGCGGTAAAAAAAAATTACGAGAATCTTAACGAAAAATATATCGAATTAAATCAGGAGCATGAAGAGCTGAAGATGAAATACGAAGAGGAAAGAAAAAGAAACCAGGTTTTAGCAGAAGAACAAAAAGATATAAAACTTTATTCAGCAATATCAGGAAATCCGGATCATAACCGATTGATGAAGAACCATATCAACCGGTTGATCAAAGAAGTGGATTATTGTATTGCGGAACTTCAAAACAGTGGATTGTAATGGATGTAAGAAGAATAACCATCACCATTGCCGGCAGAAGTTATCCGCTGAATGTACCCTCCGCCGAAGAAGAAACTTTGCGCAAAGTCGGGAAACAGATTGAAGCAATGATTAAAGATTTTGAACAGAATTTTGACGTTAGAGACAAACAGGATGCTTTGGCGATGTGTTGCTTAAAATTAGGAACCAACGCTGAAGTGGCACAGATCAACAACGATAAAAATATAAAAGATTCCACGGAGCGGTTGATGAATATCAATCAATTTTTGGAAGAGTTGGAAAAGTAGATTTTTCTTTTTCACTCAACAACTGCCTACAATAGTTCTAACACATTACAGGTAAACTCAACGCAAAACTATTACCGAACGAAAGTTTATTTAATGGCGTGCCGACATGCTCGGATTACAGAAAATAAAAAACAGTTCAAATCGTGTTGATTAGGAGTTTACTCTAAATCCGTGAACTGTTGTAGGTTTTTTTTAACCCATAATCAAGGTCGTAGAGGTTTCAAATTGAAATGATTTTGAAGCTAACGGCTTGATTTTTAACAAACTTAATATTAAACTAAACATATATGACAACAATCACCATTATTATTATCGGTATTGTTTGCTTGGTTGTAGGAGCGGTAATTGGAATGGTTTTTTCCAAAAGTGCTCTTAACACAAAAGCGAAATTCATCGTAGAAGATGCAAAGAAAAACGCCGAGAACCTTATAGAAAAAGCCACCGTACAGGCAGAATCCATTAAGAAAGAAAAGCATTTTCAGGCCAAGGAAAAATTCATGGAACTGAAATCGCAACATGACGCAGACATTCAGTCCAGAGAAAGAAAAATGCAGGATTCTGAAAAAAGAATCAAAGACAAAGAGCAGAAACTTAATGATGAATTAAGCAAAACAGGCAAACTGGAGAAAGACCTCGACCGTCAAATTGCTGATTACAGTAAAAAACACGAAATTCTCGAAAGAAAACAGCAGGAACTGGATGCGGTTACGGCACAGAAAGTAGAAATCCTGGAAAGAATCTCCGGATATTCTGCCGAAGATGCGAAGAACGAACTGGTAGAAGCTTTGAAAGCAGAAGCCAAAACAAGAGCGCAGGTACATGTTCAGAACATCATGGCGGAAGCGCAACTCAACGCTAAACAGGAAGCTAAGAAAATCGTTATTCAGACCATTCAGAGAATCGGTACAGAACAGGCCATCGAAAATTCGGTTTCTGTATTCAATATCGAATCTGACGAAGTTAAAGGAAGAATTATTGGTCGAGAAGGAAGAAATATCCGTGCTTTAGAAGCGGCTACAGGAGTTGAGATCATCGTTGATGATACGCCGGAAGCTATTTTGCTTTCATGCTTCGATCCGGTAAGAAGAGAGATCGCAAGACTGTCTCTTCACCGATTGGTTACCGACGGTAGAATTCACCCGGCTAGAATTGAGGAAGTAGTAGATAAAACCAAAAGACAGATCGAGGAAGAAATCATCGAAGTGGGTAAAAGAACCGTCATCGATTTGGGAGTTCACGGACTTCACCCTGAACTGGTAAAAATCGTGGGTAGAATGAAGTTCCGTTCTTCTTATGGACAGAATTTATTGCAGCACTCGAGAGAAGTTGCGAATATCGCCGGAACAATGGCGGCAGAATTAGGCCTTAACGTTAAGTTAGCGAAAAGAGCCGGTTTGCTTCACGATATCGGAAAAGTTCCGGAACAGGAATCAGAATTGCCACACGCCCTTCTGGGAATGCAGTGGGCAGAGAAATACGGTGAAAATCCGGAAGTTGTCAACGCCATCGGGGCTCACCACGATGAGGTTGAAATGACCACTTTATTATCGCCGATCATTCAGGTGGCCGATGCGATTTCCGGAGCAAGACCGGGCGCAAGAAGACAGGTTTTAGAATCTTATATACAAAGACTAAAAGACCTGGAAGCAGCAGCTCTAAGTTTCGACGGTGTTTCAAGTGCTTATGCAATCCAGGCGGGTAGAGAACTTCGGGTAATGGTGGAAAGCGGAAAAGTAAGCGATGACCAATCAGCACAGCTTTCTTATGATATCTCAGAGAAAATTCAAAACGAATTAACGTATCCGGGACAAGTTCGGGTAACGGTAATCCGTGAAACCAGAGCGGTGAATATTGCGAGATAAATTTCGTATTAATGATATATAAAACTCCTTTCAGTGATGAAAGGAGTTTTTTTGTGATTTGAAATAATTTTTATTTGAGGAATATCTGTGAAACATTTAAGCATAAAAATGCCCCGAAGGTAGTCGAGGCGCTAAATGTTTTCACAACGGAATAATCCTTATTGTGAATTGCTTTCAAAATTATTGAGACAAATGTATAAAAATTATTTATTGCCCTATTACGGATTTCCATAATTTTCTCTTAATTCTTTTTATTATATTAGGGAATTGAAAAAAATAACTATGAAAAAGCAATGCTTCCGGTAAATTTGGAAATCGTCTTATCATCAATAAAAAATCCCACGGAGTACGCAGGATTGAGTTTTTCTTCGGCTTATAGCCTTGTTGTGAATTGTCTTTCAGTTGCAAATATATAAAAAATAATTAAAACGAAACAAAAATGAATAAAATTTTAGGTGTTGATTTAGGTACCAATTCAATTGGGCTTACATTAAGAGTCGGTGATGTGTTTTCATGGTATGGAGTATACACTTTTAAAAAAGGGGTTGGAGAAGGGAAATCCGGCGAATATTCATTTGCAGCCGAGAGAACAAAACATCGTTCTTCAAGGAGGCTTTACAATGCAAGAAGATATAGGAAGTGGAAAACTCTTAAAGTTTTAATTGAAAATAATTATTGTCCATTATCTATAGAAAATTTAAATAAATGGAAACATTATGAAAAAGGCTTAGGAAGAATTTTTCCTGTAAATGATGAATTATTTCAAAACTGGATTAAGTTGGACTTTGATAATGATGGGATTCCGGATTTTACAAGCCCATATCAATTGAGAAGATTATTAATCACCGAAAAATTAAATTTATCACTTCCTCAAAATAAATATAAAGTTGGTAGAGCATTATATCATATTGCGCAGAGAAGAGGTTTTAAAAGTAGCAGGAAAAGTGGAGCTAATGAAAAAACTGCAGTTTATAAAGGAAGTACTGAAACCAAGACTATCGGAAGAAATGAATATGAAAATTTAATTATTGAGAATGGAAGCTTAGGAGCTGCTTTTGCGTTTTTAGAAGATAACGGAATACGGGTTAGAAACAGATATACTTTAAGGTCTGATTATCAAATTGAAGCTAAGAAAATTTTAGAATTTCAAAACATTGACAATCTTCAGTTTCGTGAAGATATTGAAAAAGCAATATTTTTTCAACGCCCTTTGCGCTCCCAAAAAGGCTTGGTGGGGAAGTGTACTTTAGAACCTAATAAAGCCCGTTGTCCAATCAGCCATTACAAATTTGAGGAGTATAGAGCGTGGTCTTTTATTAATAATATAAAATTTAAAAACAAAGAAACGAATCAATTTGAATCAATACCGCTAGAGCTTAGACAAAAATTATACAACGAAAAATTCTTCTACAAAAGTAAGAGAGATTTTCAGTTTAGTGATGTTAGAAAATTTATTAAGGAAAATGGTGGTAAAGAATGGGAACTTAATTATTCGGCCAAAATGGATGAAATTTCTATTCCGAGTTGTTTTGTTTCAGCAAGGTTAAAATCTGTGTTTGGAGAAAATTGGCAGGACTATAAAAAATCAATTAAAAAAATCGATAAGAAAGGGAAGGAGTATGATGTAAATTATACTATTGAAGATATTTGGCATATTATGTTTTCCTATGAAGATGAAGAGGTTTTTGAAGAGTTCCTCGTGAGTACATTAGAATTAGATGAAAAGGAAGTTAAAGAATTAGTGACTATATTTAATCAGTTTCCTATTGGTTATGCCAATTTAAGTTTAAAAGCAATAAACAATATTTTGCCTTTTTTAAAACAAGGAATTATCTATTCCGAATCAGTAATTCTAGCAAAAATACCGGAAATTATCGGCAAGGAATTATTTGAACACAATAAAGAAGAAATCTTAGAAGCATTGCGGCAAGAAGTTGAAAACGTACGAGAAGAAAAAACAATTGTCAACATTGCTAATAATTTGATTTTTAAGTATTATGCATTGGATTGGGATGAAAGATTTGCTTGGAAAGATGTAAGTTATAAACTAGATAGTTCTGATTTGAAGGAGGTTGAAAAAGCAACTATAGAACATTTCGGAGATAAAACCTGGCAGAAACTGGATGAAGGCTCCAGAAAAAAGATATTATCAGAAGTAACAATTAAATATCAAGACTTTTTTGCTTCGTCAAAAAGGGAACATATCAAACCACCTCATTTGGTAAATAGAATTTGTGCATTTCTAAAGCGTGCGTTGGGTGTTTCAGAAGAAAAATTGAGCAAAATTTATCATCCCTCACAAATCGATATTTATCCTAAAAAAGAAGGACAAAAATATTTGTTAAGCCCGAAAACAGCAGCTTTCAAAAATCCGATGGCTTACAAAACATTGTATAAGTTGCGCGATGTTATTAATTATTTAATTGAGATTGGAAAAATTGATGAAGAAACCAGAATCGTTGTAGAAATTGCAAGAGATTTGAACGATAGCAACAAACGCTGGGCAATAGAAAAATATCAAAGAGACCGGGAAGCTGAAAACCGAGAATTTGCTAATGCAATATCAGAGTTAATTAATGATCCGGAATTCAAGGGAAATGCAGATCCTGCAAGTAAAAAAGACAACGAAAAATTCAGATTATGGATTGAACAAACTGACAATTTAGAAGAAGTTCTGAAAGAAATTCAGGTAATTGATAAAAATAAAAATCTATCTGTTTCTCAAAAAGACATTCAAAAATACCGTTTATGGAAAGAACAAAATTGCACTTGTTTTTACACCGGAAAGATGATTAGATTGACAGATTTGTTTGATAAAAACATAATCGATTTTGAGCATACTATTCCCAGAAGTAAATCTTTTGACAATTCATTAGCTAATCTAACGGTTTGCTATGCAGATTATAATAGAAATATTAAAAAGAATCAAATGCCAACTGAATTGCCTAATTATGAAGAAGAATCAAATGGGTATTCGGCAATAAAACCACATTTGTATTTGTGGGAAAAGAAAGTAGAAGATCTGTTCAAGCAGATTGATTTTTGGAAATTCAAATCCAAAGTTGCAATAGATAAAATGGCAAAAGATGAAGCTATTCGTCAAAAACATATTCGTATAATGCAATATGATTATTGGAAAAGCAAATTAGATAGATTTACAAGAACAGAAATTCCGCAAGGATTTGTCAATAGCCAATTAACCGATACACAGATTATTACAAAATATGCTTTTCATTATTTGAAAACCGTTTTTACTAAAGTAGATGTTATTAAAGGCTCAAATACTGCCGAATTTAGAAAAATATATGAGATTCAACCAAAAGATGAGGTAAAGGATAGAAGCAAGCATTCTCATCACGCAATTGATGCTGCTGTTTTAACTCTTATTCCCTCTGCCAAAAAACGAGAAGAAATACTGAAAAAGTCTTATGGATTTGAAGAAAAATATTTTGATAAACAATACCACGAAAAACCATTTCTTGGATTTAATATTTCGATGATTGATGAGATAAGAAATAACATACTTATCAACAATATGGCCGACAAAGACCAAGTTTTAACTCCAGGAAAAAAGATTGTAAGAAAAAGAGGAAAAGTTGTTTGGATTGATCAAAAAAATAAAATTCCTAAAGTTGCACAAGGAGATTCTGTGAGGGGCGAATTACATCTTCAAACCTATTATGGAAAAATTAAAATTGCGGCAAAAGATAACAATGGTTCATTATTAAGAGACGAATCAGGTAATGTAATCTATAATCAAACAGATGGAAAAGATGAGGTTTGGATGGTTTTGAGAAAACCTATTGATAAAGTAAATTTTGGTTCAGATATAATTGTTGATTTTCATTTAGCAGAATATCTCAATAAACAAATTTTAGATGGCGTAAAACAACTAGAATTACAGGATTTTCAAGGAAAAATTTTAAGACATCTACGATGTAGAGTTAAAGCGGCTCGTGGATTTATGAATCCGGACAATGTAACTGTTGTAAAAGAACATGTTTATAAATCTTCAAAAGATTACAAAAATTATATTTATGCAGATTCCGGCGAGAATTATATGTTTGGGTTATATGAAAATGAAAAAGGAGAAAAAAATATAATTTCAATTAATAAATTTGAAGCTTCAAAGTTTGTTAGTGCCTTAGGAATTCCTGAAAATAAAGAAGAAGTATTTAAACAGAAAGAACCTGTTTTAATAAAAACTAAGGAAGCTATTCTAATTCACCTTTTCAAAAGTGGACAAAAAGTAATTTTCTATAATTCATTGGAAGAATTAGAGGATATTAAAAAAACTCCTGAAGAAATTTCAAAAAGACTATATTTTATTAAAAGGCTACACCAAGCTTCAGTAGGAAATATGCTTTTTCAACACCATTTAGAAGCGCGTACAGATGAAGAATTAATAAAAGATTTTCCAAAAGAGATATTTAAATCAGCTGGTAAGGATGGTTTTTCAAAATATCAAACAGATTTTATAGCTCCAAGAATTTTGTTTAAGCCAACTACCCCTAATTTTATCATTGAAGGTAAAGATTTTGAAATGAAATTAGATGGAACCATAAATTTTAATTTCCGATGATCACCCGCTCCATTTACATCGGCAATTCCGCATACCTCAAGCTCAAAGACGAGCAGATGTACATTCTTTGTCCGGAAACCAAAGAAGTGAAAGGCAAGGTTCCGGTGGAGGATTTGGGTTTGCTGATGTTAGATCACTTTCAGATTACCATTTCCCATCAGCTTATTCAGAAAATGATGGGAAATAATGTGGTCATCATCAGTTGCGATGCGCACCATTTGCCGCACGGCATCATGTTGCCGTTGTACGGACATTCCCAACATTCAGACAGGGTCAAAGATCAGCTGGAAGCCAGTGAACCGCTGAAAAAACAACTCTGGAAACAAACCGTAGAATGTAAAATTGAAAACCAAAAGGAAGTTTTAATCCGTTTAGGAAATTATCACGAACCCATGACCGGTTATCAAAACAATGTCAAAAGCGGCGATATTACCAATATGGAAGGCATTGCAGCACAACATTACTGGAAATACCTCATCAGTTTAGATTTTCTTCGCCAGCGGTTTGGTGAGTCGCCGAACCCGTTTTTCAATTTCGGTTATGCGGTTTTGCGCAGTATTGTAGCCCGTGCGATTGTAGAGACGGGTTTGCTTCCGGTTTTAGGGATTTTTCACAAAAATAAATACAATCCCTATTGTTTAGCAGATGATTTGATGGAGCCTTACCGTCCTTTTGTAGATCTGTTGGTGATGGATTGGCTGACGAAAAACCCCGATTCAGAAGAGTTGACCAAAGAGTTTAAAGCGCATCTCCTGCAGATTGCAACCAAAGATGTGTTGATCGATGGCAAGAGAAGACCGCTGATGGTGGCTGTTAAAACAACTGCAAGCTCCCTTTATAAGTGTTATACTGGAGAAAAGCGGTTGATAGATTATCCGGAATTAATATGAATGCCGAGAGGTTTAATGCCTACCGAATTATGTGGGTTTTAGTTTTATACGATTTACCGACCGAAACCAAAGCCAATATGAAAGACGCGAACCGCTTTCGTAAAGGTTTGTTGGATGATGGATTTGCACTGTTTCAGTTTTCGATGTATATGAGGCATTGTCCGAGTCGGGAAAATGCTGAGGTACATATTAAAAGGGTGAAATTTATGCTTCCAAAAGCGGGTAAAGTTGCCATTATGTGCATTACCGATAAGCAGTTTGGTGATATTGAAATCTTTTTTGCCAGAAATAAAGAAGAACCGCCGCCAATGTACCAACAGCTCGAATTATTCTGATTTATTCATATAGAAAAATAATATAAATAACTGATTGACAGTTGTTAAATTACGGAAAAAAATCAGATTAAAGAGAAACCAAAACACGGAGCCAGGTTTATAAATGATCGACAGCCAGTATGTAAAATGGAAAAACAACCGTTCTTTAAGTATTTCATGGTTTGATCATGACAGAAGTTGCGGTAGAAATTATGAAATCGTAATGGAAACCTCTGAAAATAGGGTCAAATTATCTGCGATAAAATTCTTATTGAATAAAATTTAAACAGGCTCTTATTATACTCTTTATATTTTACAGTAACCTTTGAAAAAATCACCGCGGTGAAAATAATAAATCACCGCGGTGATTTTCCGAAAAGACCGCGGTGTTTATTAATTTTAGGTTTTAAAAAATAAATAGATATGCCTGCAAAATTTATTACCACCAAGAAGACGGTTCCTTCCGGATCGGAAATGAAAGAACTGTATTGTGCCACCCTGGTGAAAAACCGGGAAGTGAACCTCCACGAAATCGCTGAGGCCCTGTCCGAAAACAGCACCCTGAACCCGGTGGATTGCTACGGGGTGATGGTAGGCATGGCCGCGCAGATTGCAAAACACCTGCAGGAGGGAAATGTCGTGAACATTGAATTTCTCGGTACTTTTAGGATCTGGGCCAAATCCACCGCGGTGGAATCTCCGGAACTGGTCTCCGAAAAAACGATTGGTAAACCCTCGGTCAACTTCCGCCCTTCTGTCCTGATGAAACAGCGGATTTCCAAAACACAGTTCGTCCCTAAAAAATAGATTATTTCCCAATAACTGTCTGTTTGATATTCCCCAGTTTTACAGGAAAAGAGAAATGCTGCCTCTAATTCCGTTAAAAAGTTTGGCAACGGGATGACGTATTGTGCAAAAGAAGTGGGTGTCGCAAAAACTAACATTAAAAAATAGCTTTATCATTTTAGTATCTTGATTTTCTTTGGACTTCTACTTTCGATTTTAAAATCCAGGAAAGAATAACAGGCTAAAATAAAACTTTAGCAAGGAGGAATACTTCACTTTTTAAATGCTATAAAAACAAATAATCTACTGAAAATCAGCAGATTATTATTTGAGGTTGTTCCTCGTCACGAAGATAATGAAATTTGAAAGCAATTCACAACGATTCCGGAGTTCATTTGTGCGCTGTAAAGTTGTTCCTCGTCACGAAGATAATGAAATTTGAAAGCAATTCACAACATGCAAACTAACATGTATTTAACTCAAACTGTTGTTCCTCGTCACGAAGATAATGAAATTTGAAAGCAATTCACAACTGCAAAAACCGCTTTAAAGAAACAATAAAAGTTGTTCCTCGTCACGAAGATAATGAAATTTGAAAGCAATTCACAACTCTAAGGGTTCATACGAAGCGGCAAACGGAGTTGTTCCTCGTCACGAAGATAATGAAATTTGAAAGCAATTCACAACAGTAAATGCTCAACCTTGTCAATCGGTAAGGTTGTTCCTCGTCACGAAGATAATGAAATTTGAAAGCAATTCACAACGGTTAGGCGAAGGCGTACAAATGTTGGGTGGTTGTTCCTCGTCACGAAGATAATGAAATTTGAAAGCAATTCACAACTGCAAAAACCGCTTTAAAGAAACAATAAAAGTTGTTCCTCGTCACGAAGATAATGAAATTTGAAAGCAATTCACAACTTTGTAAGAGCGGTCAATAAGTTTTCGACCGTTGTTCCTCGTCACGAAGATAATGAAATTTGAAAGCAATTCACAACCCAAAAGGCTCAATCATCAGTCTTTGTGTTGTTGTTCCTCGTCACGAAGATAATGAAATTTGAAAGCAATTCACAACTACCAAATATTTATATAAAAAAGTTACTTAGTTGTTCCTCGTCACGAAGATAATGAAATTTGAAAGCAATTCACAACTTGATACCTCGTCTCTGATTCGATTTTAGAGTTGTTCCTCGTCACGAAGATAATGAAATTTGAAAGCAATTCACAACCAATTGCGACAGCATCACGAACGTTTAGAAGTTGTTCCTCGTCACGAAGATAATGAAATTTGAAAGCAATTCACAACTATTGGAAATTACTACATCGATAATATCTAGTTGTTCCTCGTCACGAAGATAATGAAATTTGAAAGCAATTCACAACTCGCGCTGGTTCCGGCTGCAGGTATTTCGGGTTGTTCCTCGTCACGAAGATAATGAAATTTGAAAGCAATTCACAACCACAACGATTTGCGGTCGCATAAATCTTACGTTGTTCCTCGTCACGAAGATAATGAAATTTGAAAGCAATTCACAACACCAACCTCCTGCTGATCCACAGCGGAAACGTTGTTCCTCGTCACGAAGATAATGAAATTTGAAAGCAATTCACAACTATTCCATGAAGTTGCAACGGTGATGTTTCGTTGTTCCTCGTCACGAAGATAATGAAATTTGAAAGCAATTCACAACACCAATGGCTCAATTGCTTACCGTAACCAAGTTGTTCCTCGTCACGAAGATAATGAAATTTGAAAGCAATTCACAACCATCTTCAATGGCGGTACTTTCTGAAACATGTTGTTCCTCGTCACGAAGATAATGAAATTTGAAAGCAATTCACAACTATCGAAGCGTTATAAAAAATAACGGAAAGGTTGTTCCTCGTCACGAAGATAATGAAATTTGAAAGCAATTCACAACGGTAGAAAGGTTAGGGAAATATCCGAATATGTTGTTCCTCGTCACGAAGATAATGAAATTTGAAAGCAATTCACAACCCTTACCACTATGCGGATAAATAACCCACCGTTGTTCCTCGTCACGAAGATAATGAAATTTGAAAGCAATTCACAACTACGGGTTAAATAGGGTGTTATTTTTGACCGTTGTTCCTCGTCACGAAGATAATGAAATTTGAAAGCAATTCACAACAGACTTTCCCATCGTCCACCGAAAAAAAACGTTGTTCCTCGTCACGAAGATAATGAAATTTGAAAGCAATTCACAACCATCTGCGATTGCGACTATAAAAGGCAAATGGTTGTTCCTCGTCACGAAGATAATGAAATTTGAAAGCAATTCACAACTATAATTAAACGATATGAAAACAAAGACTTGTTGTTCCTCGTCACGAAGATAATGAAATTTGAAAGCAATTCACAACTGTTGAAAGTTCGGCAATCAATTCTATTTGGTTGTTCCTCGTCACGAAGATAATGAAATTTGAAAGCAATTCACAACTATATTCTGTACCAATTCCAATTGGATAATGTTGTTCCTCGTCACGAAGATAATGAAATTTGAAAGCAATTCACAACGTGTGGTGTTGATTCACCAGAACTCGGAAAGTTGTTCCTCGTCACGAAGATAATGAAATTTGAAAGCAATTCACAACCATCGGTGTCCTGACCAACTAAGGTTACAAGTTGTTCCTCGTCACGAAGATAATGAAATTTGAAAGCAATTCACAACTATTACAATTATATTTTATATTTTGTAATTGTTGTTCCTCGTCACGAAGATAATGAAATTTGAAAGCAATTCACAACTAAATTTCCTGCCATTTTTCTTCCTGCATAGTTGTTCCTCGTCACGAAGATAATGAAATTTGAAAGCAATTCACAACCGATGTTCCAGCATGATCCTGCATATACTGGTTGTTCCTCGTCACGAAGATAATGAAATTTGAAAGCAATTCACAACGGCTCATAAGTTGTATTAATTGTCCCCTGCGTTGTTCCTCGTCACGAAGATAATGAAATTTGAAAGCAATTCACAACTGTAGTAATCCACGGACTGAATGGTCACGGGTTGTTCCTCGTCACGAAGATAATGAAATTTGAAAGCAATTCACAACTGAAGGGGTGTGTAGAATATCAAAGATATAGTTGTTCCTCGTCACGAAGATAATGAAATTTGAAAGCAATTCACAACTGTACGGCACTCAGAAATTTTACTATAGAAGTTGTTCCTCGTCACGAAGATAATGAAATTTGAAAGCAATTCACAACGCGGCGATGAATGGTTTAACATTGGTTGAAGTTGTTCCTCGTCACGAAGATAATGAAATTTGAAAGCAATTCACAACGTGGTGGTTTAATAGGTTTTGCTTTTGGTTGTTGTTCCTCGTCACGAAGATAATGAAATTTGAAAGCAATTCACAACTTTTATTTGGTATATCCTAAAATTGAACTTGTTGTTCCTCGTCACGAAGATAATGAAATTTGAAAGCAATTCACAACCATTCCAAAGTTCAACTCCTTTTGTTGGCAGTTGTTCCTCGTCACGAAGATAATGAAATTTGAAAGCAATTCACAACCTTTAGCGATTGCGTCGGCTCCCTTATCGGGTTGTTCCTCGTCACGAAGATAATGAAATTTGAAAGCAATTCACAACACTTGGCATGATGTATCAAAAGAATTCGATGTTGTTCCTCGTCACGAAGATAATGAAATTTGAAAGCAATTCACAACTCTCTATGATCGATCGCTGCAGCACTTTTTGTTGTTCCTCGTCACGAAGATAATGAAATTTGAAAGCAATTCACAACATGAGGTTGAGGAGGAACGTCTATTCTTTAGTTGTTCCTCGTCACGAAGATAATGAAATTTGAAAGCAATTCACAACAACGGAACCTTATAAGGGGCTAAACTCAACGTTGTTCCTCGTCACGAAGATAATGAAATTTGAAAGCAATTCACAACGCTATACCCTGCGTACCTACAAATTCAATAGTTGTTCCTCGTCACGAAGATAATGAAATTTGAAAGCAATTCACAACCCTTTTCAAAATCGAAATCAGGATACTTATGTTGTTCCTCGTCACGAAGATAATGAAATTTGAAAGCAATTCACAACAACAATCGTCACTTTCGTTTCTGCGCCAAAGTTGTTCCTCGTCACGAAGATAATGAAATTTGAAAGCAATTCACAACCGTTGGAATGCTTCCGACTTCAGGGCTTTCGTTGTTCCTCGTCACGAAGATAATGAAATTTGAAAGCAATTCACAACCAGGCAGAACAATATGAAAGCGGAAATGCTGTTGTTCCTCGTCACGAAGATAATGAAATTTGAAAGCAATTCACAACCATCGGAATAGAAGAATCCAAATACTCCCCGTTGTTCCTCGTCACGAAGATAATGAAATTTGAAAGCAATTCACAACACAACTCCATTAGTAACATTGAAATAAACAGTTGTTCCTCGTCACGAAGATAATGAAATTTGAAAGCAATTCACAACCTATACTCTTAGCATACTTAATTCTGTCTAGTTGTTCCTCGTCACGAAGATAATGAAATTTGAAAGCAATTCACAACAAAAACAGAGCGGTGTGGCGGAACTGGTAGGTTGTTCCTCGTCACGAAGATAATGAAATTTGAAAGCAATTCACAACTTTGCCATTGTTTACAAAAGTATTTAAAAAGTTGTTCCTCGTCACGAAGATAATGAAATTTGAAAGCAATTCACAACTTGGAATCACAGCAAAATAACATTAGCAAAGTTGTTCCTCGTCACGAAGATAATGAAATTTGAAAGCAATTCACAACAGCGTTAATGCCCTGCAGTTTATTGAATAGGTTGTTCCTCGTCACGAAGATAATGAAATTTGAAAGCAATTCACAACTTGGGGCAATCCATTAATTCTTAATAAATAGTTGTTCCTCGTCACGAAGATAATGAAATTTGAAAGCAATTCACAACTCAAGCGCATCCAAATGCTCCTGCATTTTTGTTGTTCCTCGTCACGAAGATAATGAAATTTGAAAGCAATTCACAACTGAAATTGGTGTATGTCTTTCCGTCTTTCTGTTGTTCCTCGTCACGAAGATAATGAAATTTGAAAGCAATTCACAACTGATGTTGTAGTTTTCTAATCTATCACCTAGTTGTTCCTCGTCACGAAGATAATGAAATTTGAAAGCAATTCACAACTGTTCGATATGTTGAACAACTAAATAAACAGTTGTTCCTCGTCACGAAGATAATGAAATTTGAAAGCAATTCACAACCGCGGGAAATTCAAAGAATCAATAACTCGCGTTGTTCCTCGTCACGAAGATAATGAAATTTGAAAGCAATTCACAACTTGAAAGCCCGTCCATCGCATCCATCGATAGTTGTTCCTCGTCACGAAGATAATGAAATTTGAAAGCAATTCACAACTTAAAGAATTTTGTACAGCTTGCGAACTTTGTTGTTCCTCGTCACGAAGATAATGAAATTTGAAAGCAATTCACAACATAAAGTAGAAACAACCATCTTTTTACATTGTTGTTCCTCGTCACGAAGATAATGAAATTTGAAAGCAATTCACAACTGCCAAAAGGTAGGCGTATCTTTTGTCATTGTTGTTCCTCGTCACGAAGATAATGAAATTTGAAAGCAATTCACAACTCGGTTGGTTCCGTCTTGAATCTCATAACTGTTGTTCCTCGTCACGAAGATAATGAAATTTGAAAGCAATTCACAACTTGTGGCTCAATGCTTCGTCCGAACTCATGGTTGTTCCTCGTCACGAAGATAATGAAATTTGAAAGCAATTCACAACAATGCGCAGGTGATAAACTACGCTCCTGATGTTGTTCCTCGTCACGAAGATAATGAAATTTGAAAGCAATTCACAACTATGGCTCTTAGCTTTATTTTTAATAACTAGTTGTTCCTCGTCACGAAGATAATGAAATTTGAAAGCAATTCACAACTAATGTTTGGGCGTGGAACTTCTTTTTACAGTTGTTCCTCGTCACGAAGATAATGAAATTTGAAAGCAATTCACAACATTAAACTGATAAATTCTAAATCTTTACCTGTTGTTCCTCGTCACGAAGATAATGAAATTTGAAAGCAATTCACAACTCATTATGTTTAGAATATTATCACCGTCAAGTTGTTCCTCGTCACGAAGATAATGAAATTTGAAAGCAATTCACAACTAATGTTTGGGCGTGGAACTTCTTTTTACAGTTGTTCCTCGTCACGAAGATAATGAAATTTGAAAGCAATTCACAACTTTCATACGTCATTTTAGTAAGCGCGTCATGTTGTTCCTCGTCACGAAGATAATGAAATTTGAAAGCAATTCACAACCTTTAGCGATTGCGTCGGCTCCCTTATCGGGTTGTTCCTCGTCACGAAGATAATGAAATTTGAAAGCAATTCACAACATTCCAGCTTCATATAATTTCAGTTGGTCTGTTGTTCCTCGTCACGAAGATAATGAAATTTGAAAGCAATTCACAACATCAAAAAAACACTTGGTAAAATGATAAGTGTTGTTCCTCGTCACGAAGATAATGAAATTTGAAAGCAATTCACAACCGTCGGCTTTATCAAGGTAAATTCTTCGCGGTTGTTCCTCGTCACGAAGATAATGAAATTTGAAAGCAATTCACAACCTTCCTCCTGCCTTAAGATATACCACATCTGTTGTTCCTCGTCACGAAGATAATGAAATTTGAAAGCAATTCACAACAGTATAAAGACGCAAATGAACTACTTGTTAGTTGTTCCTCGTCACGAAGATAATGAAATTTGAAAGCAATTCACAACTATTATTCTTATCGGGACTCGAAGCGGAAAGTTGTTCCTCGTCACGAAGATAATGAAATTTGAAAGCAATTCACAACCTTCCAGTGAAGTCCTTTATTTCTAATAAAGTTGTTCCTCGTCACGAAGATAATGAAATTTGAAAGCAATTCACAACTCTCGGAGGCATTGGACCATTCCAGATATTGTTGTTCCTCGTCACGAAGATAATGAAATTTGAAAGCAATTCACAACCAGCCGATAAGTCGGAAACCAATTTCGGCAGTTGTTCCTCGTCACGAAGATAATGAAATTTGAAAGCAATTCACAACTGTAAAAATAGGCGTTTCCATCAGTCTCCAGTTGTTCCTCGTCACGAAGATAATGAAATTTGAAAGCAATTCACAACATGGGGGTAAAATATTTCACTGTTTCATCTGTTGTTCCTCGTCACGAAGATAATGAAATTTGAAAGCAATTCACAACTGGCAGGAAGCCCAAGAAAAGACCTTCGACGTTGTTCCTCGTCACGAAGATAATGAAATTTGAAAGCAATTCACAACCATGCCGGATTTGAAGCATAAGCATTATTTGTTGTTCCTCGTCACGAAGATAATGAAATTTGAAAGCAATTCACAACATTGGGAGTGTATAGGCTCACCAGATGAAAGTTGTTCCTCGTCACGAAGATAATGAAATTTGAAAGCAATTCACAACCTGTATTGCTTGCAGGTTGTTATTGGCGACGTTGTTCCTCGTCACGAAGATAATGAAATTTGAAAGCAATTCACAACATAGGATAATGGAAACGATGACCATCCCAAGTTGTTCCTCGTCACGAAGATAATGAAATTTGAAAGCAATTCACAACAGTGGTGATTCATCAACTTACAACAATATCGTTGTTCCTCGTCACGAAGATAATGAAATTTGAAAGCAATTCACAACTATAATCATCACAAAAAGACAAATGAATATGTTGTTCCTCGTCACGAAGATAATGAAATTTGAAAGCAATTCACAACAAAGAGTGGCTTTCTAGATTTGGATTTGAAGTTGTTCCTCGTCACGAAGATAATGAAATTTGAAAGCAATTCACAACATCCTCCCGTTTGGGTTTTAATTGCATTGAGTTGTTCCTCGTCACGAAGATAATGAAATTTGAAAGCAATTCACAACATTGTCAATAATCTTAATGCAAATCTAAAGGTTGTTCCTCGTCACGAAGATAATGAAATTTGAAAGCAATTCACAACGGTGGGGAATTACAATTAAAATAATTTTCAGTTGTTCCTCGTCACGAAGATAATGAAATTTGAAAGCAATTCACAACAATAAAATAAGATTGAAAGTTGTAAGCCAAGTTGTTCCTCGTCACGAAGATAATGAAATTTGAAAGCAATTCACAACTCCCTTTCACGTACATATCGAACATAAAAGGTTGTTCCTCGTCACGAAGATAATGAAATTTGAAAGCAATTCACAACACAAAACGCAAGAAGAATTGCAAAAAATGTGTTGTTCCTCGTCACGAAGATAATGAAATTTGAAAGCAATTCACAACCCTGGAATGGCGAAGAGCCTGGAGAAAGATGTTGTTCCTCGTCACGAAGATAATGAAATTTGAAAGCAATTCACAACTGCTACCGGAAGAAGCTCAAGATCAGTTAAGTTGTTCCTCGTCACGAAGATAATGAAATTTGAAAGCAATTCACAACTGTGACTGGTATATTAATTCGTCCCAATAAGTTGTTCCTCGTCACGAAGATAATGAAATTTGAAAGCAATTCACAACAGGGCCCGCGCAATTTTCTCAACATCAAAAGTTGTTCCTCGTCACGAAGATAATGAAATTTGAAAGCAATTCACAACCAGGGACTGGAAGCGCTGGAAGCCATAGAAGTTGTTCCTCGTCACGAAGATAATGAAATTTGAAAGCAATTCACAACAAGATCAGGAAGAAGCAGAAGAAGTAGAAAGTTGTTCCTCGTCACGAAGATAATGAAATTTGAAAGCAATTCACAACTCCAATTCAGTTTCCCTTTCCCGTGACCTTGTTGTTCCTCGTCACGAAGATAATGAAATTTGAAAGCAATTCACAACTAGGATAATGACAGCAAAAGAAAAAGCTAAGTTGTTCCTCGTCACGAAGATAATGAAATTTGAAAGCAATTCACAACTTGGAACAGTGTATGAAATAGACAAAAATAGTTGTTCCTCGTCACGAAGATAATGAAATTTGAAAGCAATTCACAACTTTAAATTAAGCATTATGGAAGACCTTAACGTTGTTCCTCGTCACGAAGATAATGAAATTTGAAAGCAATTCACAACAGTATTTG
This sequence comes from Chryseobacterium sp. MDT2-18, assembly GCF_030815285.1. Taxonomy (NCBI): domain Bacteria; kingdom Pseudomonadati; phylum Bacteroidota; class Flavobacteriia; order Flavobacteriales; family Weeksellaceae; genus Chryseobacterium; species Chryseobacterium sp. MDT2-18. The sequence goes on from NZ_JAUSWQ010000013.1 coordinate 50,996, forward strand.
ATTATTAAATAATTAGTCACAAGTTGTTCCTCGTCACGAAGATAATGAAATTTGAAAGCAATTCACAACCAGATTACCCAGATCATAAAACAAAAGATAGTTGTTCCTCGTCACGAAGATAATGAAATTTGAAAGCAATTCACAACGATGAAGAATTAAACCCATGACCATCGCCGGTTGTTCCTCGTCACGAAGATAATGAAATTTGAAAGCAATTCACAACTCCGCGCATTCGCTTTTTTATTAGCCGCTTGTTGTTCCTCGTCACGAAGATAATGAAATTTGAAAGCAATTCACAACTCCGAATACTGGACCCCGGAAAAAGAGGGAGTTGTTCCTCGTCACGAAGATAATGAAATTTGAAAGCAATTCACAACTGAGCATTCCACCGCTTTGTAATTTGCGCAGTTGTTCCTCGTCACGAAGATAATGAAATTTGAAAGCAATTCACAACTCTGTAGATAATTAGCCTGCGCTTCTACATGTTGTTCCTCGTCACGAAGATAATGAAATTTGAAAGCAATTCACAACTGCTTTCTGCAGCAATTGCCTTATTATCTCGTTGTTCCTCGTCACGAAGATAATGAAATTTGAAAGCAATTCACAACTTAGACAATAACCGCCCGGATGTGAACAGGGTTGTTCCTCGTCACGAAGATAATGAAATTTGAAAGCAATTCACAACCATCGACTGTTGAAATATTTCGGGTTCTGTGTTGTTCCTCGTCACGAAGATAATGAAATTTGAAAGCAATTCACAACAAATTATTCTAACTTAAAATAAAAATAATTGTTGTTCCTCGTCACGAAGATAATGAAATTTGAAAGCAATTCACAACCCAACTATCTCAAACATTTAATTTTCTTTGGTTGTTCCTCGTCACGAAGATAATGAAATTTGAAAGCAATTCACAACTAGGTGCCGAGGAAGCCAGTAAGACAATAAGTTGTTCCTCGTCACGAAGATAATGAAATTTGAAAGCAATTCACAACCTTCCTCAATGGCTTTTAAAATACTTTCTTGTTGTTCCTCGTCACGAAGATAATGAAATTTGAAAGCAATTCACAACAAATTATCTTTATGCTCGGTCGAAACCTCAGTTGTTCCTCGTCACGAAGATAATGAAATTTGAAAGCAATTCACAACTGACGTCTTACGGAATTTCAGTTAGACGTGGTTGTTCCTCGTCACGAAGATAATGAAATTTGAAAGCAATTCACAACTATGGTGCCGGTGCAGTCGAAACTAAAGTAGTTGTTCCTCGTCACGAAGATAATGAAATTTGAAAGCAATTCACAACCTAAAATCGTTGTTCCGATTGCGCAGAAACGTTGTTCCTCGTCACGAAGATAATGAAATTTGAAAGCAATTCACAACAGTTCAAATACTCAAAATCTAATCTAATCAGTTGTTCCTCGTCACGAAGATAATGAAATTTGAAAGCAATTCACAACTATGGCGCGGGTGCGGTTGAAACCAAAGTAGTTGTTCCTCGTCACGAAGATAATGAAATTTGAAAGCAATTCACAACTGCGGCGCTACCGGTTCCGGAAAGTCGGCTGTTGTTCCTCGTCACGAAGATAATGAAATTTGAAAGCAATTCACAACCAGATAGATTAGCTGAAAATCAAACTAAAAGTTGTTCCTCGTCACGAAGATAATGAAATTTGAAAGCAATTCACAACACTAAAGATTACGGACTTCCGCAGAACCGTGTTGTTCCTCGTCACGAAGATAATGAAATTTGAAAGCAATTCACAACAATGGACCTTCGGTAATGAGTTCGCCTTTAGTTGTTCCTCGTCACGAAGATAATGAAATTTGAAAGCAATTCACAACGAAAATGAGGGTACTCCGAGAAAAAGGAGAGTTGTTCCTCGTCACGAAGATAATGAAATTTGAAAGCAATTCACAACTTATTTCTAATCATCATAATTACACAAAAAGTTGTTCCTCGTCACGAAGATAATGAAATTTGAAAGCAATTCACAACTATGCGTTGCAACTAAATTAGTAACCAATCGTTGTTCCTCGTCACGAAGATAATGAAATTTGAAAGCAATTCACAACTCCGCTATTAGTGCATTCGCATTCTCTTTTGTTGTTCCTCGTCACGAAGATAATGAAATTTGAAAGCAATTCACAACAATGCATTTGGGTTGGTGGTTTGAATAGACGTTGTTCCTCGTCACGAAGATAATGAAATTTGAAAGCAATTCACAACTATTATCGAGCTATCATAATTTTAACTATAGTTGTTCCTCGTCACGAAGATAATGAAATTTGAAAGCAATTCACAACTTACCGAACCCTTTCAAAGAAAGTGAAAAAGTTGTTCCTCGTCACGAAGATAATGAAATTTGAAAGCAATTCACAACTTTCCGTGATTTCAAATGTTTTTTCACATCGTTGTTCCTCGTCACGAAGATAATGAAATTTGAAAGCAATTCACAACTCTAAGATTCTTTTTAATCTTTCGGCTTCTGTTGTTCCTCGTCACGAAGATAATGAAATTTGAAAGCAATTCACAACAGTACGTACAATTGAACCACGCTGTCGCTTGTTGTTCCTCGTCACGAAGATAATGAAATTTGAAAGCAATTCACAACCCTTACCACTATGCGGATAAATAACCCACCGTTGTTCCTCGTCACGAAGATAATGAAATTTGAAAGCAATTCACAACTTTTCATCTATTGGAAAGATTATCTTTTCCGTTGTTCCTCGTCACGAAGATAATGAAATTTGAAAGCAATTCACAACTCCGAGCAGGCTCTTTCGTTCAAAGATAAAGTTGTTCCTCGTCACGAAGATAATGAAATTTGAAAGCAATTCACAACAGTATAAAGACGCAAATGAACTACTTGTTCGTTGTTCCTCGTCACGAAGATAATGAAATTTGAAAGCAATTCACAACCGAGCGTATCAGACACCATATCTAATATTTGTTGTTCCTCGTCACGAAGATAATGAAATTTGAAAGCAATTCACAACATTTTTAGAGAAGTCGACCGAGTCACCGAGGTTGTTCCTCGTCACGAAGATAATGAAATTTGAAAGCAATTCACAACGAAAACGTTGTTTCTTCGATGTAAGTTGTTCCATTTATGATGGAAAGTTAACTTATCCGGGACAGGTTGCGAGATAACCGTTAAAATTATTTTATAGAAAACTCCTTTCAATCTGGTGTTGAAAGGAGTTTTTTATTGTAGTAAATTCAAATTCTAAATTTGGTTTTTCTACAAGTCAATCCTTAAAAAATTACCCTGCATATCGAACTCTAAATCAACGCCATTCAGAAGATCGGCTTTGATTATGTTTTTATCGGATTTTTTCTCCAGACTTTTGATTTTTATGTCTTTGTAATTTTTGTTAACGTATTCTTTTATTTTGGTAGGAATTAGAATGTCGGGAACGCCATTATTATCTTTGATGCCTTTCCAATTCCCGTCATTGTCGAATTCTATTTCCACACCATTATTTAATTGAACCTCGTACTGTTTACCCTTGGCATTAGTTTTTGTTTCATGCTTTGAAATCGCAATACCGGCATAATGTTCATTTAAAAAAGTTTTTACTTGTGGTGGAAGATTCTGATCGACGTTGTTTGCTTCTGGGTTAGGCGTTACGACTTCTGTTTTTGAAGCAGTTGTATTGTTCTCAGCGGGGTTTTGTAAAACTACTTTCTTTTCACATGATGTAAAAACGAAAGTGCCCATCAATAGTGACAGTGTTGCTAATTTCAAATTTTTCATAATCAAGGAATTTTGGTTAGAAATAAAATTAAGGTCTTATTTTTAATTGAAGTAAAACGTGAACAAATTAAGTACCGTTCCAATATTCATTTTAAAATGTTTTTACAGCAAACGTTAAATTTACATGAAAGGCTTCATCTCATCTTCAATCTTTTTACGGAGATCCATCAGTTTTATCGCGTATTTTTCCATTTGCTTGTCCTGTTCTGTGGTTGGGACGAATTTCGGGACTTCTACAGAATTACCTTCATCATCAACCGCGACGAAAACGATAATACAGTGCGTTTTCTTTTCGAAATCTTTCCTTTTGATGTTTCTTGAAAAAACATTGATGGCAATATGCATACTGGTTTTTCCGGTGTAAATAACTTCGGCTTCCACTTTTACGATATGTCCGATTTTTATGGGTGAATAAAACCGGATTCCGCCCACATAAACCGTAACGCAATAACTGGAGGACCAGGAACTTGCACAGGCGTAACCTGCCTGGTCAATCCATTTCATTACACTTCCGCCGTGAACATTCCCGCCATAATTTACATCGCTGGGTTCTGAGATAAACTGAAAAACTGTTTTGTTATGCATTTGTTTGATTATTTGAACAAAGCAAATATCCGTTTTAATTTTTTATTAATGAAAAATAGAAAGATTGGCTTTTATAAAAAAATAGATTTCAATTTTCACTTCAGTTCTTGGACTGTTTTTATTTTAAAAAAAAGTCCACTGAGAATTTTCAGTGGACTGGTGTGAATAATAACGTTCTTCACCAAAACAATAGTAAAGATGAGCGGCAGTGCGCTATGATTTTAAAGTGTATTTTTTATCTTTCCAAAATTCTCTTCACTGCTTCTTTTACCGCAGCGGCGTCGATTTTGTATTTCTTCATCAGTTCTGCCGGTGTGGCAGATTCTCCGAAAGTGTCATTTACGGCTACAAATTCCTGAATTGTCGGTCTTTTTCTGGACAACATTCCGGCAACGGATTCTCCTAAACCGCCGATGTAGTTGTGTTCTTCAGCAGTGACGATTCTTCCTGTTTTTTCTACAGATTTCAAGATAATCTCTTCGTCTAAAGGTTTGATCGTGTGAATATTAATGACTTCACAGGAAATTCCTTCTTTTTCCAGTTCATCTGCAGCCAACAAGGACTCCCAGACCAAATGTCCGGTTGCTACGATGGTCACGTCGGTTCCTTCCTGAAGCATAATTCCTTTTCCGATTTCAAACGGCATATCTTCCGGAATAAATACGGGAACAACCGGTCGTCCGAATCTTAAATAAACCGGTCCGTCGAAATCTGCGATGGCAAGTGTTGCTGCTTTGGTCTGGTTGTAATCGCAAGTGTTGATCACGGTCATTCCGGGAAGCATTTTCATCATTCCGATATCTTCTAAAACCTGGTGCGTTGCGCCATCTTCACCCAAAGTTAATCCTGCGTGGGAAGCACAGATTTTTACATTTTTGTTGGAATAAGCGATGGACTGACGAATCTGGTCATACACTCTGGAAGTTGAAAAGTTCGCAAAAGTTCCGGTAAACGGAATTTTTCCGTTGATGGTTAAACCGGCTGCGATGCCCATCATGTTGGCTTCTGCAATCCCGACCTGGAAAAAACGTTCCGGTGCTTTTTCAATGAATTTCTCCATTTTCAAAGAGCCGATAAGGTCGGCGCAAAGTGCGACGACATTTGGGTTTTTATCTGCCAATTCTGCCAGTCCGGCACCGAATCCGCTTCTTGTATCTTTTTTTTCTGTATAGGTATATTTCATGATTTACTTTTTTGATTTCTTGAATTTTAATAAAGGAATTTTCTAAGGATAACTGATCTGCAGCCCGGCCTGAACGGAGCTCTTTTTTATGGCAGTCTGAGCGGGAGCGAAGGTGGCCATAAAAAAAGCGGGAGTGGAGGACGGAAATGTCTGCCCAAATCAAATTAATAATCAGCCGGAGCTTCTAAATACAATTGTTTAAATGCAGTATCCAATTGCTCGTCACTTGGCGCTTTTCCGTGCCATGCGTGCGTTCCCATCATGAAATCTACACCATGTCCCATTTCAGTATGCAGCAGAATACAAACCGGTTTCCCTTTGCCGGTCTCCGATTTTGCTTTTTCAAGAATTGCGATGACGGCTTCCAGATCGTTACCGTTTTTTTCGTTCAGAACGGTCCATCCGAAAGCTTCCATTTTTGCGTGTAAATCTCCTAAATCTAAAACATCTTCGGTATCGCCATCGATCTGTCTTCCGTTATAGTCGATGGTGGTGATGATATTGTCTACTTTTTTTGCGGCCGCATACATGAATGCTTCCCAGTTCTGGCCTTCCTGCAATTCGCCGTCGCCCTGTAAAACATACACCAAACTGTCGTCACCGTCTAATTTTTTAGCTAAAGCAGCACCGACCGCTACGGAAAGGCCTTGGCCCAAAGAACCTGAAGCGATTCTGATTCCGGGAAGTCCGTCGTGCGTGGTGGGATGCCCCTGTAATCTGGTTCCCAGTTTTCTGAAAGTCGCCAGTTCTGCCACCGGGAAAAAATCGAATCTTGCTAAAGTGGAGTAGAAGACGGGTGAAATGTGTCCGTTGGAAAGGAAGAACAGATCTTCGTTTTTTCCTTCCATGGTGAAAGGGGATTTGTAGTTCATTACTTTCCCGTACAGTGCGGTGAAGTATTCGGTGCAACCCAAACTTCCGCCGGGGTGCCCGGAATTTACAGCGTGAACCATTCTCAAAATGTCTCTTCTAATTTGTGTGGTAAGAGATTTCAGCTCTTCAATCGATTTACTCATTATATAGATTTATTTGCAGGCGAATTTACAAATTTTTGATTGGTTTTGGAAATGAAAATTCCGGGTTTATGGCCCGGATGATATTTTAGTAATTTTCAAAAGTGGTATGCAGTTGTTCCCGGTAATTATAAATTCCATCAAGAGAATTTAAAAGGATTTTTTCTCCCAAGTCTTTCCCATTGTGAAATAATTCAATGTATTTATTTGAAGAATTAAAATGTAACCTCGCTAATGGTTTTCGGTTATTATCATCTAAAAGGATTCCAAAATAGGATTGGGTATCTCTGAATGCGATTCTTTCGGCAGCGATTTTTTCTCTTAAAATGGCTTTTACAATTTGAAAACCTTCAAGTTCTTCGTCGGTGGTGATGTATTTAGGAATTTCATTGTTTAAGTCTATTGGATTCTCTATTGCAGGGATTTTATCTTTTGCAATATTTTCATTAATGTTTAAAGCTGATTTTAACCGTAAACTGATAGAATCATTTATAGAATTACTGACTGCTTTTTTAGTGTATTCTCTAAAGGTAACCATTCTGGAGGCGGTCAAAGGCTTGTCAAAAAACTTATTAACTAACAGTTTCACAAATTCATCTGATGCTTCTGCAACTTCCTTTTCGAATTCTTTTCTTATTGCTTTAATGTATTTTAAAGCTTCTGCAGAATCAAGAATGCTTTCTAAATTATAATCAGTTTTGGTAAATTTTCCTAAAATTTTAACTGAAGAATCCTTGATGTCATTTAGATTTAAAGTGAAAAATGGCTTTTCATCCATAATATTTGGCTGCTCTAAATCGGTGTAGAAATTATAAATATGTCCGTTCGTTAAAACGCCGAATCTTGCTTTGGCAACATGATAATACCGATGAAGTTGTGAGTTGTGTGCATCTGCGTTTTCTTTCCAATGTTTGCACTCAATAATTAGAATTGGGTGATCATTATTCTTAATGACATAGTCCACTTTTTCTCCTTTCTTTGTTCCAATGTCACAAATGAATTCTGGAATAACTTCAGTAGGGTTAAAGATATCGTAGCCTAAAATCTGAATAAAAGGTAAAACGAAAGCGTTTTTTGTTGCTTCTTCCGTATTAATTTGATCTTTTAAAGAATCTACCCGTTCATACAATTGCTGTAGTTTTATTTTTAAATCCATCATTTTATTTGGTATTTAAAGCAAATATAGCAAAAGAAATGTATATTTTTTATTATTTCATTATAAAATGTCTATTTCTTCCGAATCAGCCATAATCCAAAAAACGTGATCAATCCATTAATAATCAACAGCTCCAAACCGATTTTGAAATCGCCGAAAAAGCTTTCCTGGTATTTGTCAATCAAAAATGAAATAACGGGAGCGGCGACACAAACGTAAGGAACCCATTTGTCGATAACCTTAAACTTAGTGAAGATTCCGAAAGCGAAGAGTCCTAACAGCGGCCCATAAGTGAAACCAGCCATTTTCAGAATCAAACCGATCATTGAATTGTCATTGATTAATTTGAAAATAATGACCATCACCAAAAATGCAAACGCTACGGTCAGGTGAACTCTTTTTCGGAATTTTTCCTGTTCTTTTTGTGAAATCGGTTTTTCCCGCAGTCCAAAAATATCAATGCATAATGACGATGTTAAAGCGGTCATCGCACCATCTGCACTCGGGAAAAGTGCCGAAATGAGGGCGATGATAAAGATGATGGAAATAAACGGCGGCATGTGATTCAAAGCAATATCCGGGAACAATTGATCACCTGAACTTACAACATGTTCCGTATTTCCGTACAAATGCAGAAGTCCGCCCATGAATAAAAATAACGAAATCACACCCACTAAAATAATTCCAAGAACGACCATGTTTTTTTGCGAATCTTTCAGTCTAGTTACCGATAAAGATTTCTGCATCATTTCCTGATCAATTCCCGTCATCGTGATCGTGATAAAAGCGCCGGCTAAAATCTGTTTAAAAAAGAAAGCTTTGCTGTTCGCATCCGTGTTGAACACTTCTGTATAACCGAGTTGATTCATTTGAGAAATACTTTCTGTAAAGTTTAAACCCAAATGATTCATCATATAAACCGAACAGATAATGAGTCCCAAAAGCATACACGTCGTCTGCAGCGTGTCGGTCCACACAATCGTCTTCACGCCTCCTTCGTAAGTATAAAGAATAATCATGATCAGGATCACCAGGGTCGTCACGATAAACGGAACGCCTAAACTGTCGAGAATCGTCATCTGCAAAATATTCACAACCAGATATAATCTTGCCGTTGCTCCAACTAACCGTGAAACAATAAAAATCCAGGCACCGGATTTATAGGAAAGTTGGCCCATTCTCTGTTGGAGATATCCGTAAATCGAGGTGAGTTTCAGGCGGTAATAGAGCGGGAGAAGAACGTAAGCGATGACAATATACCCAATAAGATACCCAATGGTAATCTGTAAATAATGGAATTTATCTGCGCCAACTGCGCCGGGAACCGACACGAATGTTACGCCCGAAAGCGAGGTTCCGATCATTCCAAATGCTACGAGCATCCAGTTGCTTTTTCGGTTTCCTATAAAAAAACTTTCGTTGTTACTGCCTTTTCCGGTTCGGTAGGCGACCCAAAGTAAAAGTCCAAAATACGCAATGATAATCAACAGCAACACAATCGGATTCATAGAATTTGAATTAAAATTTTCACAAATATAGTTTTTTGTTATGATTTGTGCGCTTTATCCGTATTCTGGTGCCGTTTTTTTTAATCACCTTGTTTTGCGAAAAGAAACGCCGTTCAAACCACATTGTGATCCGCCGATTCAAATAAAACATGAAAGAATGAAAAAAGTCGGGGAGAAACTTTTCGTTGTTCCTGAAAATTGGATAAAAAAACCTTTTGGTTTTTCACCAAAAGATTTTGATTTAACCCTTGTCAGATTAATTTTGTCAAAGTCTTTGAAATTGAAATTCTAAAAATTTAATCCAAAACTCTTCGAAAAGTTCAGAGTGACATCTTTTATTCAAACCTTTTATTTGTTTTTTTTGTCAGACTGAGCCTGTCGAAGTCCTTATCATAAGAATGCAGTATTTGCATATTTAAACATTCAGGTAATGAAGCGTTTAAGGAAAAACTAAGATTCATCAAAGACGACTTAAAAGCATATTTCTCAAACTTTTTCTCACCTTACTATTATCTTCAGCTATTTCTTAATGGTAAAAAAAATACTGTTGTTTACAATGAAAGATAAGAAATGTTTAAACAGTGAAAAATCACTTCGCCAACAGGTCTTTAAATTCGGGCGTTGCATCAATAATTTTCTTAGCGTACGGACACGAAGCAACGATCCTGTAATCATTTTTTCTTGCCAGTTCCACCGCAGCTTTTACCAGCTCCTGTCCCAGACCTTTTCCGCCAAATTCTTTGAATATCTCGGTGTGGATGATTTCCAAAATATTTTCTTTCACTTTGTATTCCATGAATCCGGCTTTTTCTGCGTCGTAAAAAAGGTCGAAAGTTTTGTCGTTTTGTTCGATATTGATCATATCGTAATGTGGTGATATCATCTTGTTTATTTTAAAGTTTTTTCAATTCTTACATCAGGAATGATCCATAATAATGCCACAGTATAATACAAAATAACAGAAATCATCGGGAAAAAAAAGGAAATTATAATTCCCGAAATATAAATTCCTGCCGAAAATTTTTCCTTTAAAGTAGATTTCAGTGCTTTGGCAATGGCGGAATCTTTACCTTCAATATCCAGGCAGAATTTTTCTAAAATGTTAAAGGCAAGCGCGCACATCAGCAAAATAAATCCATACAGGGCAACGGGATTTTCCGTGAAATTATTTTCTCCCATCCAGGCAGTGGCAAAAGGCAGTATCGAAAGCCAAAACAGCAGATGAAGATTGGCCCAAAGAACTTTACCGTTCACATGATTAACCGCCTGAAATAAATGATGGTGGTTATTCCAGTACATTCCAACATAAATAAAACTGAAAATATAAGACAGAAATTTGAAGAGCAGAGGTTTCAAATCGGCGAAAGTATTCCCATCAGGTATTTGTAATCCTAATACCATAATGGTGATGATAATGGCGAGAACGCCATCGCTGAAAGCTTCTAATCTGCCTTTGGTCACGGTTTTTATTTTAGAAAATAAATTTACAGACAAAAAGTGGAACGTTTTCTAAAAACATTTCCACTTTCCCATATATTTCATTTAATTCTATTTTGTTTTTGAGGGAGCCCATTGGTCATAAGGACTCATGTCGAAACTGTTGACTTCATCCATACTCATTCCCAAGGCATTTGCGACGCCCTGTCCGTATTCGGGATCGGCTTTCCAGCAATTTCTGATGTGGCGGATCTGAACGAATTTTTCTGCGCCGCCCACCTGTGCGGCGGTATTTTTAAACAGTACTTCGGCTTTTCCCTCTGCTTTAATAATGCGGAATAAATCACCGGGTTGGGTGAAATAATCTTCATCATCATCGCGGAAGTTGTGCGCGTAAGCATCGCCGGACAATTCCAAAGGCGGCTCTTTGGCGGACGGCTGTTCCTGCCATTCACCGTAGCTGTTTGGTTCATAATGTTTCGTGCCGCCATAATTCCCGTCAACGCGCATTTGGCCATCTCGGTGATAAGCATGATACGGACATCTCGGTTTATTCACCGGAATCTGATAATGATTCACGCCCAATCGGTACCGTTGTGCATCGCCGTACGAAAATAATCTTCCCTGCAGCATTTTGTCTGGAGAAAATCCAATTCCCGGAACAATATTGGTCGGATTAAAGGCGGCCTGCTCAACATCGGCAAAATAATTCTCAGCATTTTTATTGAGTTCAAATTCTCCTACTTCAATTAAAGGGAAATCTTTTTTCGACCAGACTTTCGTTAAATCAAACGGATGGAAACGGTAGGTTTTGGCTTCCTCTTCAGTCATGATCTGGACAAACAATTTCCATTTCGGGAAATTGCCTTTCTCGATATTGTCGAATAAGTCGCGCTGTGAAGATTCGCGGTCCATTCCCACTAATTTTGCCGCTTCTTCATCAGTTAAATTTTCAATTCCCTGCTGGGTTCTGAAATGGAATTTCACCCAATGGCGAACATTATCTTTATTAATGAAACTGTAAGTGTGGCTTCCAAAACCATGCATGTGCCGGAAACCATTTGGGATTCCACGGTCGCTCATCACAATCGTAACCTGATGCAAAGCTTCCGGCAGCAGGGTCCAGAAATCCCAGTTGTTTTGGGCGCTTCGCATATTGGTTTTCGGATCGCGTTTTACGGCGTGATTCAGATCTGGGAATTTCATCGGATCGCGGAAAAAGAAAACAGGTGTATTGTTTCCTACCAGATCCCAAATGCCTTCATCGGTATAGAATTTCAGGGCAAATCCACGAATGTCTCTTTCTGCGTCGGCGGCGCCACGTTCTCCTGCAACCGTGGAAAATCGCGCAAACATTTCTGTTTTCTTTCCGATCTCATTGAAAATATTGGCTTTGGTATATTGCGAAATATCGTGGGTTACGGTAAAAGTTCCAAAGGCACCGGAACCTTTTGCGTGCATTCGCCGTTCGGGAATAACTTCTCTGTCGAAATTGGCCATCTTTTCTAAAAACCAAAAATCCTGCATCAGCATCGGGCCTCTCGGTCCTGCGGTTTGCACATTCTGATTGTCAGGAACCGGCGCTCCCGTTTGTCTCGTGAGTTTTTTCTTTTCTTCCATGATTGAACTGTTTTTTGATGGAATAAAGTTAAGGATTAATACCCACGGTATTTATTTATTTTATCTAAAACGGTTATTTGTTTTAATTTATCGCATTAATTTTTATTAATTCTCTATCTAAATTATTCAAATGATACGAAATAAAAAAAACAGCCATCCGGTTGACTGTTCTTTTAAACTGAATTCGTTTCTTCTTTAAAGAATAAAAGTCTGTTTGGGTTTTAAGACGTTTTTTTTTAATAAAGAATTAATTATCTGAAAAAATTTAAAATCTGTTATTTTCCCACTCTGCCGCAAGAAAATAGCAGAGGCTTTTTAAGATAAATTGAATCAATGATCTGCATTAAAGTATGCATCCTATAAATTTACTTTGATAATTTTCCGTTCAGAACTGCTTTCGGAAGCGGAACGAAATCTTTATCATCACCGATAACCAAAGGGAAAGCCTCATGGTTTTGCTCCTGCCAGTTGAGTTTTGCCTGCTCAATGATTTCTTTGTCAGAGTTGACAAAATTCCAGAAGATAAAATGTTCTTCTGCAAGAGGTTCGCCGCCGAAAAGATATAGAGTTGCGTTTTCACCGGTTTCGAATTCACATAAAGTGGCATTTTTTGCAACCAGTAACTGTTTTCCGCCGAAAGTATTTCCTTCGATGTTCACATTTCCTTCCAGAATATACATCGCTACTTCACCAAATAAATCTTTTCCGATGCTGAGTTTCTGCGGGGTTTTGCTTTTGATTTCAATGAAAAATAATTTAGAGTGAACCGGAACCGGGGATTTTCTTCCGAAAAGTTCGCCGGCTATTAATTTAAACTGTAGATCGCCCTCATTCCAAACGGGAATTTCATCGGCTTCGGTATGATGAAAAGCAGGTTCGGTTTGTTCTAAATTTTTCGGCAAACCGACCCAGATTTGAAATCCGTGAAGATGTTTTTCGCTATGTCTTAAGTATTCCGGAGTTCTTTCAGAATGGACTACGCCTTTTCCTGCGGTCATCCAGTTCACCGCGCCGGGTTTTATTTCGATGTCGCTTCCCAGACTGTCTTTGTGCTGAATAGAACCTTCCAAAAGATAAGTCAGCGTAGAAACTCCGATATGCGGATGGGGCGGTACATCGAAGTTCTGATAATCTTTTAAAGCAATAGGACCCATGTGATCGATGAAAACGAAAGGACCAACTGCCCGTTTTTCACGAAACGGCAGCAATCTTCCCACTAAAAAGTTTCCGATATTGGCGGCTTTTTCTTCAATAATTATTCCGATGTTTGACATGATTTTTTAGGTTAGCTTATGAAATTAATATTTTATGATCTGCCCTATCTACTTTCAAAAGGGTTTTAACAATTCAAGATATTTTGACATTAATAAGCGGCGGTGAAAATCTGATGGTTGAATTTTTTGTTTTCAAGTTCGTCAGCGATAGCCAGCGCTAAATCCTGAACGGAAAGTCTGGAGCGGCCATCTTGGTCAAAAACCGGTGATTCTGTTCCGAGACGGTATTTCCCTGTTTTTATCTGAGTGTCACTCACATTGCTCATTTCGATTGCCGGACTGAAAAATTCCCAGTCGAGGGTTTTATTCTTACTTAGATTTTCTACGAAATATTTTTTTACAGCGCTTGCTGCGGGGTACAGTTGCTTCGGAAAATCCGGTCCGTCAACAATATACTTGCCATCAATTTTCAAAGTTCCTGCGCCACCGATCACGATGAGTTTTTTTACACCGGAAATTTCTACCGTATTCTGAATAGATGTTGCTCCTTTCAGATACTCCTCATGAATATTGGGATTGCTCCAGCCCGGATTATAAGCGCTGATGACGGCATCGCTGCCTTTTATAGCCTGCGATAAATCGGTTAGGTTGAAGATATCGATATTCTTTTTTTTAAGATTTTCGTGTTCAATAGTCAGTTTATCCGTATTTCTTGCGATGGCGGTTACCTGATGATTTCTTTCCAAAAGCTCTTTGAGAATGGCATTTCCTACATAGCCTGTAGCGCCGATAAGTGAGATTTTCATTTTTTATAGAATTATAAATTAATAACTGAGTGAATCTTTAGGATGATGTAAATCTGTTTTTAAACATAAGGCAAGTTTCTACCGGAAATCTAATCTTCCAGATACCCAAATTTCCCATTATTATAATCATCGAAAGCCTGAACGATTTCTTCGCGGGTATTCATTACGAAAGGGCCGTGCGGCGCAATCGGTTCATTTAAAGGTTCACCGCTTACGATTAAAATAATGCTGTCTTCGGTGGCTTCTATGGTAAAGGTTTCTCCTTCATTTTTGAATAATACAAAATGATCGGTTGGAACTTTTTCTTCGCCATTCACGATAATATTTCCCTCAATCACCAAAGCTGCAGTATTGAAATGGGCGGGGAAATTAAATTCTGCTTTTCCCCCTTTTTTCAATTTGGCGTTCATCATATGAACCGGACTGAAAGTAGTTGCCGGACCTTTTTGATCCTGATAATCACCCGCAATCAATTCAATACATCCGTTTTCAGCCAAATCTATTTTTGCCATATCTGAGTTGGCAATCGCCTGGTATTTTGGGGTGCTCATTTTGTATTTCGCCGGAAGATTCACCCAAAGTTGAACCATCTGAAAAATACCGCCTTTTTTTGACCATTCAGATTCGTGGAATTCTTTATGTAAAACGCCCGAAGCGGCCGTCATCCACTGTACATCGCCTTCGCCAATAATGCCTCCGCCACCTGCGGAATCATAATGCTCCACTTTTCCCTGGTAGGCGATAGTTACCGTTTCAAAGCCGCGGTGAGGATGAACGCCAACCCCTCTTGGAACCTTAGTCGGACCGAAATTATATTTAGAATTATAATCCAACATAATGAATGGGTCCATTCTTTTCATATCCAAACGGGATCCGCCCGGAATAAAATTATGTACTCTAAAACCATCACCCACAAAATGCGCAGGTCTTGGCGGAACGGTTATTTCTACTTTTTTAGTTGCCATTTTCTTTCTTGTTTACAACTGCAAATGTACACCGGAAAAAAAGCAAATGCATTGATATAGGATAAGTTAGAGGAAATGTGTAATTTATCCAACCGCTGTTTTTTTTAATTTGCGAAAATTATACCTGTGATTTCATATTGTTGCCATCCGTGGAATGAAGCCTTCGGAAAACGAATCCCGTACATATTGTCAGAATCCCGACCAGAAAAAAGGTGTACCGAAATGCAAAATGTATTTTTCCAGAGGTTATCGATAGACTGTCTTCAAATAATTTTAAGATAATTAAGCCAATCGCAATGCCAAATCCTACGGCCAGTTGTTGATTGACTGCTAAGAGTGAATTTCCACTGCTCGTATGAGAATCCCGTAAATCTGCAATCGCAATCGTATTCATCGATGTAAACTGAATGGAATTGAAAAATCCGAGAATTGCAATGATGGGAACAAACCAAAACAGGGAAGTGTTAATTCCGGGAATTCCCAAACAGGCGATCAAGAAGCCAATGATAAAAGTATTGGTCATCAAGGTTCGTCGATAGCCGAATCTGTCGAGGATTTTAATGACAAAAGATTTTCCCAACATGGCAGTTAAAGCCATTGGCGCGACAATCCAACCGGAAATTACAGCGGATTGTCCGTACGCAATCTGGATCATCAGTGGCAGTAAAAGTGGAATAGAACTGATTCCCAACCGGGTTGCTAAGTTCCCTAAAATTCCTACGCGAAACGTTCTTACCTGAAATAAATTTAAAGGGAAAATAGGATTTTCTGTTTTTTTGGCATGAACGTAATAATAATAAATCATTAAAAATCCCAATGTGAAAATAAGCAAAATTAAAGTGGTGGGCTGTGTGGCGCCAAACATTTCCAGCGAAATGGAAAGAAGCAACGAAGCCGAGGCAAATATTAAAAACCCCTTTAAATCAAACGAAATAGTTTGGGACCGGTAATCAGGCATGTATTTTAAACTGAGCAAAAGTCCAAGCAGACCAATGGGAAGATTAATGAGGAAAATCCAGTGCCAGGATAAATAATCGACGATATATCCACCGACCAACGGACCAAGAATAGGGCCTATCAGCGCTGGGATTATCGCATAATTCATCGCTTTCATCAGTTCGTTTTTTTTGAATGTTTTGATTAAAGCCAGGCGGCCGACCGGCGTCATCAAACTTCCGCCAACCCCTTGAATCACCCTTGAAAGCACCAAATGGTTGAGGTTTTGAGAAAGGGCGCAAAGCAATGATCCCAAACTGAAAATAATCAAAGAAGTGATGAAGACTTTCCGCGTTCCAAATTTGTCGGCCAAAAATCCGCTTACAGGCATGAACAAAGCCAGCGTTAATACATAACTGATAATCGCGTTCTGCATGTTCAAAGGCGATTCGTGTAAGTCTTTTGCGATGGATGGTAATGAAGTATTCAGAATGGTGGAGTCCAACATTTGCATAAAAATGGCCGTGGCCAAAATTAAGGGAAGGAATTTTTTAACAGAAGCGTTCTGGTTCATGGGCATGAAGTAAATTGACATAAATCACAGCAAAGGATTTGCCATCACTTAGGAACGCTATAAAAACCTTTCATAGATCATCTCTGTTGAGCAGATAGAAACTAATAGATTTTTCGTCGGAAGTATAAAAAGTGAGGGAAAAATTGTGCAGTTGAAAAACGGATCATGTGTAATGGGGTGTTTGACTGTATTTTGCCGGAAATCTACGCCCGGCTTGAACGGAAATCTTCTTTTTTACTGTGGAAAAAAGGGCTGGCCAAAAAAAAAATGACTCTGTTATTTTTATTTGTCCCGCCGAAACTTATTCCCGGTTTTGGGAGTGGAAGACCGAAATGTGCACCCAAAATATTCCTGCTATGTTTCGGTTTAAAAACCTTATTTTTGCAAAAAATTTAATCCGAAGATTCGAGATTGAATTGAACCTAAAAAATATCCGAAATGGAACTCATACACAGAAACTTACTCATAGGAATTCACGACGCACTGCAGGAAACCTTTTTCGAAGACCGAAAATATGCCGATAAAGTGATTGAAAGGCTTTTGAAATCACATAAACAATGGGGCAGCGAAGACCGAAAAGTAGTTGCTCAGATTTTTTACGATATCATCCGTTGGAAAAAACGCCTGGAATATTATATGGGTGAAGGCGTGAAACCGAACAATATTTACAAAATGATTTTGGCGTATTGTCTCTGGACCAAAACGCATTATAAAAAATTTGAAGAATTCGATGGCGTGAAAAACGCTGATATTCTAATTAAATTAAAGAAACATACCGTTCCTACCAAAGCGATTGAATATTCAATCCCAGACTGGTTGGCAGAAACTTTGGAAAAAGAACTCGGCAAGAGCTGGGAAAGAGAAATGGTTGCGCTGAACGAGCAGGCTCCTACCATCCTTCGTGCCAATACTTTGAAAACCACTGCTAAAGAATTGGTTTCTGACTTGCGGGACGAGAATGTAGAAAGTTTCCTGATTCCGAATTATCCGGATGCCGTCCAATTAGAGCTGAAGAAAAACGTTTTTTTAACTTCGGCCTTTAAAGACGGTTTATTCGAAGTTCAGGATGCAAGTTCCCAAAAAATCGGTGAACTTCTGGACGTAAAAGAAGGAATGCGCGTGGTGGATGTCTGTGCCGGAGCAGGTGGGAAAACCTTGCACCTGGCGGCTCTAATGAAAAACAAAGGTCAGATTATCGCCCTCGATATTTACGAATGGAAATTGGCAGAACTGAAACGCCGTGCCAAAAGAGCCGGCGCTCACAATATCGAAACGAGATATATCGACGATAATAAAGTCATCAAAAGACTGCATGAAAAAGCAGACCGTTTGTTGATCGATTCCCCTTGTTCAGGTTTGGGAGTTTTGAAAAGAAACCCCGATTCTAAATGGAAAATCGATCAGGAATTTATTGACAGAATCAAAAAAGAACAGGAGAAAATTCTACAGGATTATTCTAAAATCCTAAAGAAAGGAGGGAAAATGATTTACGCAACCTGTTCTATTTTACCAAGTGAAAATAATGAGCAAGTCGCCAAGTTCCTTAAAAACAATGAAGAATTCACTTTATTAAAAGAAGAAAAAGTAATGCCGAGCGAAGGCTATGACGGATTCTATATGGCGCTGATCGAAAGAAAAGCGTAATAAATTAAAAGGAGCAAAATATTTGCTCCTTTTTTTTTGTATAAAAAATTCTGCGTCTTTGTGTAAAACAAAATGAATTCAATTTTTATTGTTTTCTAATCTATTCCTTTTAAAATCTTAAATTTGAGACTCCATAAAAAGTACTCAAAATCTAAAGAATGAAAAAGTTATTTCTGGTTGTCCTGTTTTCTGTCGGTCAAATTGTATTCGCTCAAAATTTTAAAATTACTTACAAAACCTTTTTTGAAGGGAAAGAAAATCCAAAACAGGATCCCGTAATTGTTTTCACCAATGCCAAAGAAACTTTTATTCTGAGTGAAAAAACAGCGGAAAGAACGAAAGAAATTCCTTTTGAAATTCAGAAAATAAACAGAGCTGACCATACGGTCAGTCAATATGCTTTTTTGCAGAATAATCTGGTTTCCGAATATCAAAATAAAGAGATTTTAGCAAAGCAAAAATTTGAACTTAAAAGCGAGACTAAGAAAATTTTGGGTTATCTCTGTAAAAAAGCAGTCACTTCGATTAATTCCAACACCATGGAAATTTGGTACACCGACGATTTAAAAGTCAAAGGAGGTCCCTCCATTTTAGGACAGGATTTAGGATTGGTTTTAGAAATTACCCGAAACGGCAACAGCACGACCAAAGCAACAGAAATTTCTAAAGTGAAAAACTTCACCGTAGAAAATATCTTCGCCAAAAAGAAAATCACTTCAACAGACGAATTGTCTTATAAAGAGCTACTTTGGAAAAGCCGTTTTACAACAGTTCCAATTTTTGAAAATGAAACCATTAATTTCACCAATGATTTAAAATCTGATGAAAAAATTCTGCGTTTTGCCAAAGGAACCGTTATTCTTAAAAAAGTAAAATATCCCAAAATAGAAGCCAATAGTAATGTCTTCGTTGAACTGACCGAACAGTCTGCTGGCGATGCTTACGACCGAACAGGAACCGTTTTCATTATCCCGCAAAATAAAGAAAAGAGCTTTTTCGACGCTTTACAAAACGGACCCAAAACAGTTCCCGCTTTCGACAATGGAAATGGCAAAACCTATCAGGGAGTCGCTGCTACCGAAATCTACGAGCCTGCGCTGGAGTTGATGAGGTTTTTCACGCCTTTTGGAATTCAGCAGTTTAATCATCTGAAACTGAAAGATAAAAACTGGCACGATAAAGTGATGTACCGGCAGGATATTTCGGATCTGAAAGAAATGCTGAGCGGTAAAGAATTCTGGACCGGCGTATTCATCGGTAATTACGACAAAAACGGACATAAAATTTCTTTAGAAGTTACGCTTCACAAAGACGGTTTAGATGTTTTCAAAAACAACACCGCAATACCGCTTTTCAACACCTTAAATATCATGGAAATGGCCGGACAGGATTACGCCACCATGTTTGATTCGCCGAACGGTCTGACTACCAGTTTCACGCTTACCAAGGATTTGAAAAATGCAAAGCTCCGTTACATTACGACTGGACATGGCGGCTGGGAAAATGGTGACGAATTTTTACCGAAAGAAAATCGGATTCTGGTAGACGGGAAAGAGGTTTTTTCTTTTATTCCGTGGCGGACAGATTGTGGGAGTTATCGCCTTTATAACCCGGCTTCCGGTAACTTTGCCAACGGACTTTCTTCCTCCGATTACAGCCGCAGCAATTGGTGTCCAGGCACGACAACGAATCCTAATTACATTTCTTTGGGCGATTTAAAAGCGGGTAATCATCAGATCCAAATCCTCATTCCACAAGGAAAAAGAGAGGGAAACAGTTTCAGCTCCTGGAATGTCTCCGGTGTTCTTTTGGGCGACGAATAAATAAATTTTTCTTTTTAGGAGCATAAAAGTTTTCACTTCTTACAAACCCGGTCCCGCTCTCCGCTATATCTCTGGCTTTTTTCTAAGAAAAAAACCCAGAGGATGCCGCTGCGATCGGGGCTAAAATGACAGGCAGTTTTTCTTTCAAAATGAATTTCAAAATGCCTTTTTAAGAATCTGCGGGATCCTATTTTTTAAATTTAAACTATGATCGTAAAAACAATTTTCTTCCGAAAGTCGCAGTGTTGATTTACTATGTAACACTCCTGTTTTTCTGCTTTTTATTTCAATTGTAGTACAGTTTTTGTTTAATATTTGGTATGAACCGCAAAGAATTTATTCAAACCAGTAGTTTAGGAATCGCTGCCTTTTTCTTTTTAGGATCAGGCAGTTTATTTGGAAAGTCAGAAAATCGTTTGGAGAGAAAACCCGGAACACCATCAGAAACTTTTGAAAAAGAAGTGGTTATCATTGGATCCGGATATGGCGGTTCGGTGGCCGCGTTACGTCTTACTGAAAAAAACATTCCGGTAACGTTGTTGGAAATGGGTTTGAACTGGGAAAAGTCCGGCAAGAAATTTTCACCGATGATTAATCCCGGACATTCTGCAGCATGGCTGAAAACAAAAACCATCGCACCATTTATGAATCTTTTCAGACTCGATAAATTTACAGGTGCACTGGACCGGCTCGATTTTGAGTATATTAAAATCTGGCTCGGTCGGGGAGTTGGAGGCGGTTCTTTGGTGAATGGCGGAATGGCAGTGACTCCTAAAAAAGAATACTTTAAAGAAATATTCCCCAATTTGGATACCGAAAAATTCTATTCCCATTATTTCCCTTTAGCCAATAAAGAATTGAAAACCAATGTAGCTTCAGAAGATTTTCTGAAAGACTGTGATTTCTACAAATTCAACAGAGTTGGCGAAGAAGAGGCGAAAAAGGCTGGCTTCAAAACCGTTCGGGTTCCGAATGTCTATGATTTCCGTTACATGGAAAAGGAATACAGAAATGAAGTTCCGCGTTCGGCTTTGGCTGGGGAAGTTATTTATGGAAATAATCACGGTAAAAATTCGCTCGATAAAACCTATTTAAAAAAAGCTGCTGCAACCGGGAATTTAGAAATTCTTGAACTGCATCAGGTGAATCATATCACCCAAAATCCGGATAAAAGTTATGCGCTAGATATTTCTGTGATCAATACGAACGGTCAAGAAATTCAACATAAAATCATCAACGCCAGAAAATTAATTCTTTCAGCCGGGACAATGGGTTCGCTGGAATTGTTATTGAAATCAAATGCCGTTACCCAACTTCCTGTTGATCAACATATCGGTAAAGAATGGGGAAATAACGGGAACTTTATGACCGGGCGAAATTGGGTAAAAGCTTTTTCTGGTGGCACCGGATCTAAGCAATCGACAATTCCGGTTGGCGGAATCGATCATTGGGAAGATAAAAAGCATCCTTTCTTTGTAGAAATTGCGCCTTTACCAATGGGAATGAATGTGGCAACATCACTTTATTTACTGGTCAACAAACTGAAGAAGTTTGGCGAAGTTACTTATGATTTAACGGATCAAAAACTTCAGCTAAACTGGGATGAATCCCATACTTCCCACATGAAAGACAATGCTAAATATTTTCTGCGAACCATGAATAATGCCAATGGCGGAACGCGTTCTCATTTACTTTTTAAGAACGGTTTTGGCGCAGATATCTGTTATCATCCGTTGGGCGGAATTGTCTTGGGAAAAGCAACCGATCAGTTTGGAAGATTGAATGGGCACCAGAATTTATATGTAATTGACGGTTCCTTAATTCCCGGAACGATTGGCGTAAATCCTTTTGTGACCATTACGGCAATTGCAGAATATTGTATGGAACATTTAATTAAAGAGGATTTTAGTTAAAATTTTTGGCCGTATTTTAAAAATAATTGCTTGTGAGAAATGATTTTTTTCAACCACAGGCTATAAAATTTCTGCTAAAACTTAATTTTTTTCTATATAAAATTTAATAATAGTAAATAATTCTTATATTAAAATTTTTTGTTTCGTTTTGTAAACAGTTATTATATGTTTGCAGTAGAATTTTAATTAAAAGTTACAAAACGAATAAATATAAGAATCATGTGTGGAATTGTATGTCTGTTTGACGCAAAACAAAAAACCGAACTCTTAAGACCTCAGCTATTAGAAATGTCGAAAAAAATCCGTCACCGCGGTCCGGACTGGAGCGGTGTTTTTCAAAATGAAAAAGTGATTTTTTCGCACGAGCGTCTGGCAATCGTAGATCCTACTTCCGGGAAACAGCCTTTATTTTCAAAAGATGGAAAAATTGTTTTAGCCGTTAATGGGGAAATTTATAACCACCGGGAATTAAGAAAAGAATTTCCGGAATATGATTTTCAGACAGAATCTGATTGTGAAGTGATTATTCCTTTATTTCAAAAATACGGAAAAACTTTTGTCGATAAACTCAACGGAATTTTTGCTTTCGCAATTTATGATATTGAAAACGATATTTATTTAATTGCCAGAGACCACATGGGAATCTGCCCGCTTTATCAGGGTTGGGATCAGCACGGAAGTTATTATGTGGCTTCTGAACTGAAAGCTTTGGAAGGCGTTTGCAAAACGATCGAAACTTTTTTGCCGGGACATTTTCTTTACAGTTTAGATGGATATGAAATGCAACAATGGTACGAAAGAGATTGGGAAGATTATGAAAACGTAAAAGACAATTCTACGGATATTGCGGATTTGCGGAAAGCACTTGAGGAGGCCGTTCACCGTCAGCTGATGAGCGATGTTCCGTACGGCGTTTTACTTTCCGGAGGTTTGGATTCCTCAATCATTTCCGCCGTAACAGCAAAATATGCGAGAAACAGAATTGAAAGTGGCGATACTCAGGAAGCCTGGTATCCGCGTTTGCACAGTTTTGCGGTGGGTTTGGAAGGAAGTCCGGATTTAATTGCAGCCCAAAAAGCAGCCGAACATATCGGATCCATTCACCATGAAATTCATTTCACCATTCAGGAAGGTTTAGATGCTGTCCGCGATGTGATCTATCATTTGGAAACCTATGATGTTACCACGATCCGGGCTTCAACACCGATGTATTTGCTGGCAAGAGTGATTAAATCGATGGGCATTAAAATGGTGCTTTCCGGTGAAGGAAGCGACGAGATTTTTGGTGGTTATCTGTATTTCCACAAAGCACCGAATGCCAGAGAATTTCATGAAGAGAATGTCAGGAAATTAGGAAAGCTTCATTTATACGATTGTTTAAGGGCCAACAAAGCGCTGATGAGTTGGGGAATTGAAGGACGTGTTCCTTTTTTGGACAAAGAGTTTATCGACGTGGCAATGCGGATTAATCCGAAAGATAAAATGGTCACCGCACACGAACCGAAAATTGAAAAATGGGTTTTGAGAAAAGCTTTCGAAGATTTATTGCCGGAAAGTATTACCTGGAGACAAAAAGAACAGTTTTCGGATGGCGTTGGCTATTCCTGGATCGATTCTTTAAAAGAAGTGGCATTAAAAGAAGTTTCAGATGAAATGATGACCAACGCCAAATTCCGTTTTCCTTTAAATACGCCTCAAAACAAAGAAGAGTACCGGTACAGAACTATTTTCGAAGAACATTTCCCAAGCGAAACTGCGGCGGCGACGGTTCCTTCTGTTCCTTCTGTGGCCTGTTCTACACCGATTGCTTTGGAATGGGATGAAGCTTTTAAAAACGCCAATGATCCAAGTGGAAGAGCGGTTCTTTCTGTTCATGAGGATTCGTATTAAAAAATAAAAGTTACATATTTCTGTTGAAAATTTATAATCAACACAGCATATTTCAGTACGGATAGAAACCGGGTCAGCGCTCGGTTTTTTCTATTTAACCGATGTTTAAAAATATTTGGGAAGCTCTATAGCATACCGGTATGGGCGAATTGATAGAAGCCGTTTATGCCTGTATTTATTTATAAAAACTATTGATGAAAGTCGCTTTATGTTCGTTTTAGACTTCAAAAATGAAACATTTGCGAAAAAATTTTATCGTATATTTATAATCCTAAACAAGGAATCATGTCACAATTAACTACCATTAAAGCGGTTGAACATCTTACTCATGATGTTCTGCACATCGTACTTGAAAAACCGGAAGGGCTGACTTATATCCCCGGACAGGCGGTTGATATTTCTCTTAATAAACCCGGCTGGAGCGAAAAGAAAAACTGTTTCACCTTTACCTCTCTTCCTGAAGATGACCAGATCGAATTTACCATCAAAACTTATCCCGAACGTAAAGGAGTAACCAATGAGCTTCTTTCTTCAAAACCCGGAGATGAGGTTCTTATATATAAGCCTTTTGGAGATATTTATTATAAAGGACCAGGAATTTTCATTGCAGGTGGTGCGGGAGTAACGCCATTTATAGCCATTCTGAAAAATTTAGAAAGGCAGAATAAACTCATTGGAAACAAGCTCATCTTCGCCAATAAACAAAAAGCAGATATTATTTTAGAAGAGCGATTTGCATCAATGCTCGGGAAAAATTTCATCAATATTCTTTCCGATGAAAATTTAGAAGGGTATGAACATGGCTATATCTCTGCAGAATTCATTAAAAAATATGCGGAAGAAAATTTAAAATATTACTACCTCTGCGGTCCGCCACCAATGATGACAGCGGTTGAAGGCCATTTAAAAACATTAGGAATATCCGAAGAATATATCGTGAAAGAAGGTTTCTAAACCGATTTTTATTTATTAAATTTATTGCGCTCAAGTTAAAAGATCTGACTTGAGCATTATTGAGTCAAAAAAACAAATATGAAAAATTATGCTCTTGTAACCGGCAGCGCCGACCGGATCGGAAAAGCGGTCGCCATTCATCTTGCCAAAAAAGGCTACAATTTGGTGTTTCACTATAATTCCTCTGTAGAAAAAGCCCAAAAAGTAAAAGATGAAATTCTATCTTTACCCAACAGCGTGGAGGTAGAATTGCTGCAGATTAATTTTTTGAAAGACAATGATTTCGATCAAATATTTACAGAATTAAAAGAAAAGGAAATCAGCATCGAAATTTTAGTGAACTGTGCCTCAGATTTTATTCCTTCGAATTTTAAAGATCAGGGAAGTGCGCTGTTCGATAAAGAAATGACCATCAATTTTAAAAATCCTTATCTTCTAACCAAAGCATTTGCGAATGTTTTTGGGACGGGAAATATCATTAATTTCGTTGATACCAAAGTGGCCAAAAACAGTACGGTTCACCTCGATTATATTTTGAGTAAAAAATTACTGAAGGATTTTACCATGATTTCTGCGGTAGAACTCGCTCCGAATATCAGAGTCAACGGAATTGCACCTGGGCTGATTCTGCCTCCGGAAGGGAAAGATGAAAGTTACCTGTTAAATTTGGCTCAGAATATTCCTTTAAAAACAATTGGTAATTTAGAGGAGATTTTAAAAGCGGTTCAGTTTATTTTGGACAGTAAATTCTTCACCGGACAAATTTTATATATTGACGGTGGCGAGCATTTGGTCTAAAATGAAAATTATTTCGCAGATATTTGCAGGAATGAAAGAATCAGTGTTATCAATTAAAATACAAAACACAAATCAAAGGCATTTGTTTTAAAAATAAATCCTAAAAAAAATTTAAATTAAAATATGGGAGCACTCTATCATCCTAAATTATCAACAGTCCGGGTAGAAAATCTGCGGCTGCGGGCATTTATCGGGTTCATCGATTGGGAAACCGAAAAACTACAGGACATCATTATTTCTTATTCCTTTAAATATGATACTTCGTTGGCTGCCAAAACAGATAATGTTCAGAATGCGGTGGATTATAAAAAGATCACCAAAGAGATTATCGATTTTGTGGATCATAAAAGTTTTCACCTCATCGAAACCCTGGCGGAGAAAATATATGCTTTTATTCAATCTTCAGGTGCCGAACTTCAGGAGATTCAGGTGAAAGTAGAAAAACCGCATGCGCTTCGTTTTGCCGATAATGTCCTGGTCGAAATCGACGGTAAAGACCGGTACCATACTGCGGTGGTCGCTTTAGGATCCAATATTGATTCCGAACAGAATTTCAGCAAAGCTTTAAGTCATCTTCAGGAAATTGGATTTATCATGAAACGCACAGCGTTTATTAAAACAAAACCGTTAAAATTTGAGGAGCAACCGGAATTTCTGAATGGCGCTGTTCTGATCAACACCAAAAAAAGTCTCCCTGAACTGAAGATGCATTTAAAACAGATCGAAGCGATATTAGGCAGAGTACGGTCTGATAACAAAAATGCGCCGCGGGAAATCGACCTCGATGTCCTTACTTATAACGGCTTTCTTATTGATGAAGATATAGAGGAACTGCCTTTTCTCATTGGTTTTGTGCAGCAATTAGAACCGGAAATTGCACTGTTTAATTCTGATATCAAGAAGTAAAATGTTCGTATATTTATTTAGTGTAATGGGAGCTGATGTATTTCAAACTCCAGTTATCTTGAAATAAATATAAACTTTAAACTTATAAGTGATGATGGTTTTACATCCACAATACATTAAAGATGCTAAAGGAAATAAAACTTTAGTAGTTATTTTTGCGGAAGAATTTAATAAAATTATGGACTTACTGGAAGATTTGGAAGATGTTACTGTTTATGATGAAGCGAAAAAAAATGATGACGGTGAAAGAGTTTTGTTTTCTGATTATTTAAAAGCCAGAAAACAAAAACATGCCTAACTATATCATTAAATTATCTAAAAATGCGGTGAAGCAGTTAGATAAATTTCTGATGATATCGCTAATCCAATTCTAAAGGCAATTGGAAACCTGCAGGAAGATCCAAGACCAGTTGGCTGTAAAAAACTAAAAGGCCGTGATTCATATAGAATTAGAATTGGGAACTATCGGGTGATTTATGAGATATTTGATAGTGAATTAATCATCGATGTTATCATCTTGGGACACCGAAAAGATATTTACGAATAAAAAATTCCTTGCCTTTTCGTCTTCTAGAAAGCTGATTCTGAATGTAAAACGCATAAAAAAAACCGTCCCGTCAAATAATGACGGGACGGTTTATATTTTTAATGATCTCTTTTTACGACCGCTACCGGATTCAGTTTGATGAGTTTCATTTTGTGCAGAAGAATCATAATGTAATACGTCACATCGATTTCATGCCATCTCACGCCACCGAAGTTGGCTCTGCCACCGTGTTTGTGGTGATTGTTATGATAACCTTCGCCCATCATTAGCCAATCGAAACGGAAAAGGTTTTTAGACGTATCAGAAACTTTAAAGTTCGTATAGCCGTAAATGTGCGCAAACCAGTTGATAATTACCCCGTGAATCGGCGCCATCATATAAGCAACCGGTAACAAAATCCATTGCCACCAAGCGGTTGCGAAGAAGTAAAAGAAAGCGGTGTAAGCAATAGCCCAACCAATTCTTGATCCCCAGGAACTTGCGAACTTGTCGAAACTTTCCCATTGAGGAACGTTCTTGGTGAATTTTTCTTCGATAATCGCTTTCTGACTGTTGATATCGGCATAGATTTTCTTCGTACGCCACATCATTGAAAACAGATTATCGTCGTATTTTGGGGAATGCGGATCTTTTTCGGTGTCCGCAAAAGCGTGGTGCATTCTGTGCATAACGCCGTACCCATAAGCGGAAAGGTAATTGGATCCCTGTGTAACCCACGTTAAAATAAAGCAAAGTTTCTCGCCAAATTTTGACATTTTAAAGGATTGATGTGCTGCATACCGGTGCAGGAAAAAAGTTTGAAAAAACAGTCCCGAATACCAAAGGACGATGATGAAAATAAGAATAGTCATAAATAAAATTAGGGGCAAAGGTACGGTGAAATCAATAAAGATGAAAGCCGGAAATGCTCCGGCTTTCACAAAATACTGTTAAATTTTGGCTGGTTTATACGTTAAACCGCTTTCACGATAAAATAATTCTTTTTGCCTTTTTGTAATAAAAGGAATTTCCCGTCGATCAGATCTTTTTCGCTAACCTCAAAAGTTTCGCTTACTTTTTCTTTATTAATGGAAATGGCGTTGCCTGTCAGTTCTCTTTTGGCTTCTCCTTTTGATTTCAGGAAACCTGATTTTTCAGAGATTAAATCGATCAAATTGCTTCCAAGTACTTCAGCTTTTGAAATTTCTTTTTGCGGAACTCCTTCGAAAACTTCCAGAAAAGTGGCTTCATCCAGATTTACCAGATCTTCTGCTGTCGAGCGTCCGAATAAAATCTCTGAAGCTTTCACTGCTTTTTCGAATTCTTCACGGCTGTGAACCCAAACCGTCACTTCTTCCGCCAGTTTTTTCTGTAATTTTCTCTCATGTGGCGCCGTTTGATGCTCTGCAATCAAAGCTTCGATTTCCTCTTTGCTTAAGAAAGTATAGAATTTTATGAATCTTTCGGCATCTGCATCCGTTGCATTTACCCAGAACTGGTAGAATTTATAGGGGGAAGTTCTTTTCGCATCCAACCAGTAATTTTCTCCCGCTTCCGATTTTCCGAATTTGGAACCGTCGGCTTTGGTGATGAGGGGAACGGTTAAAGCAAAAGCTTCACCCTGCACTTTTCTGCGGATCAGTTCTGTTCCTGTGGTGATATTTCCCCACTGATCAGAACCGCCCATCTGGAGTTTTATATTTTTTGTTTTGTATAAATGCAGGAAATCGTAACCCTGCAACAGCTGGTAAGAGAATTCGGTGAAGCTCATTCCTTCTGCGCCGCCTTCGCCGGTGATTCTTTTCTTCACCGATTCCTTCGCCATCATGTAATTCACGGTAATATTTTTACCGATATCGCGAATGAAATCCAGGAAAGAAATTTCTTTCATCCAATCGTAATTGTTGACCAGTTCTGCACTGTTCGCTTCGGTACCATCAAAGTTTAAAAACCGGGATAACTGCCCTTTCAAACATTCTACATAATGGTTCAGCGTTTCCTCATCCAAAGCATTTCTTTCGTTGGATTTTCCCGAAGGATCACCGATCATTCCTGTTGCGCCGCCCACCAAAGCGATGGGTTTATGACCGTGTTGCTGATAATGTGCAAGAACTTTGATTGGAATCAAACTTCCGATATGCAACGAATCTGCGGTAGGATCGAAGCCGATATAGGCCGTCGTCATTTCCTTATTCAGTTGTTCTTCGGTTCCCGGCATCATGTCGGCAAACAGGCCGCGCCATTTCAGTTCTTCAATAAAAGCGTTCATTTTCTTGCAAATTTTAAGAGGCAAAGGTAGGGATTTGAGGCAGGAGTTCCAAGTTTCCGGTTTGCGATTTCGGGGTACGAAACAATCGGTTCTTTGCATTCCGGATTCCGGGTTTTGAATGATTGATTTAATGAATACTGTTTTTTCGGGTCATTATTTTTGAATATGCTCTGCGTAAAAACTTTTCAGGCTTTCCGGGCGAAATTTCAATGATGTAAAGGCTTTGCAAATTATTTGATATTCATTTAATTAAGCCATTATTTTTAAATTAAAATAGCTTAATTTTGCACCCCGAAATATTGATTTACTTATGAAAAGAATTGGCGAGCACAGAAAGCTTCTTGGGGTTGAAAAATCCGCGACTTTAAAAGACTTGAAAACGGTTTACAGAAATACGATGAAAGATGCGCATCCTGATAAATTCGTGAATGACGAAGCCGGAAAACTGGAGGCCGAAGAAAAAAGCAAATCCGTCATTGAAGCCTATCATTTTTTGGTGAGCATCAATCCGGAAACGCAGGAAAAATACAAAGAAGAATATACGGAAACCATTTCCAGTTCTATTATTCAGGATTTTTATTACGAAAAATCGATTTTAAAAGTTCAGCATTTCAACGGTAAGATGTTTGAATATATCGGCGTTCCCAGAAATACCTACATCAAAATGGTGAATTCAGATTCTCCGAGCCGTTTTGCGAGAAGACATATCTACGGAAAATACATTTACAGAAAAAATGGTGAAGCGATGGCGGAATAATTTCCTTTCGTTTTATAAATTGAAAAGCACAATTTCTAAGGAGATTGTGCTTTTTGATTTATGGGCGTAAATTTAAGCAAGTTGGTTTTTAAAATGAGATCCTCAAAGTCGGAGACTTTGCGGAGCGGAGGAAAGTGAATTTAACATTCTTAAGGTTTAGAAAACTTGACAAGGTTGATGGAAGTTTCAGGTTCCATTATTGCTAAATTGCTTGTTTTGTAGTTGGATTCTGAGTGTAAAGCTTCTAAAACTGCATCTTTATTGGTCATTAAAACATCAACAATATTCATTAACATTTTTAGATGTTCAATCACTTTTTCATATTTTGAAGTTTTTCTGAGCAGGTAATAAATATTGCTCAACATGATTGAGGTTACAAAACCCTGAATTTTTCCATTTTCACATCAGGTGACGATTTGGGCGGCATCTTCTGCGAATGGTTTTCTATCAAACAGAAAATCAAGACTGACGTCGGTGTTGATTAAAACTTTATCTATTGCAAATATTTTTCAGACAAGCGGTCGGTTAATTCCTTTTTGTAAAACCGTACTTTGAAACATGTTGTTTAATTCTGCAAATATTCAAATAAACTTAAAGAGTAAAAACCCCTACAACTCCTTCCGCTTCAAAACCCTTCCTCTCGGTTCATCCCCTTCATATAGCGCAATTTCAGAATGCAGAAACTGAGCGGCGGCAGCGGAGTCTTCCACTTTCGTGGCGCTGCGGGTGAGCATTTCTGTTTCGTATTTTGCTAAAGCCGTTTCGCGAATTCCTTTTTCCCACCAGTGAGATGACGGTTTGCAATTTTTGAAAATTTCACGGGCTAAAGAAAGGGCATCTAACAACGCCTGATTCGCGCCCTGTCCTTTGAAAGGGCTCATCGGGTGCGCTGCATCGCCGATCAAGGTTGCAGGTCCTGCATTTTGTAATAATTCGGAGGAAAGTAAAACCCGATCATAAACAGGATAACCGGAAATCTGCGTTTCTGAAGTTGCTGCGACAATCTGTGGAATCGGAGCGTGCCACTGCGTTCTGCGCAACGCCTCTGCTTTCAATGCTTGCGGACCTTTTGCGCTCAATTCTTTCGCTTCATTTTCCGGCATGGGAAAACTCAGTTGCCACATGACGGAGTCGGAATCATATGGCATCATGTAAATTCTTTCGTTGCCATTGGCGGTTTGGAAGACCGTCGCGGAATCCAGCAAAGAACTTTCAATATTTTCGAGCGCTGACAAAGGACAAATGCCCAAAATCACAATACAGTCGAGGTAGCGCAACGGAGAAATTTCTTCGCCAATCAACAGATTCCGGACAACGCTGCGGATGCCGTCGGCTCCGACGAGAAGACCGGCTTTTGCGGTTTCTGTTTTTCCACCGACCTGAAAGTGGAGGTCGATTCCGCCTTCTTTATTTTCTTTAAAACCGAGGAGTTGATGGTTCCATTGTATCATTTTTTTTCCGCCAAGTTGGTCGAGTAGTGCTAAGCGCAGAGACTGTCGGGCGATGTGGATATTGGTGCGTTTCGGCGAAGTTTTTGCGTTGGCGTCTATTTCCAGCCATTTTCGCATTCCCCATTCGCCAACGATTTTTCCTTCGGGCGTATGAACCAGATGGCGGGTGGAAACGACGCCTTTTTCCAAATTGAAAATGCCAAAACCTTCGATGGCTTTGCTCGCCTGTTGCAGCGTTAATCCGTAACCTTGAGACCGTTCATCAAAACTTTTGTCGCGCTCGTAAAGGGTAAATGGAATTCCGCGGTGCAGACACGCTACGGCAAGCGCAACCCCGCCAATTCCGCCCCCAATAATGGCAACGTGCGGATAGTTTTCAATATCCGGAACGGGAAAGTGTTCTGAGGGAATAATTCCGGAGCCGGAACAGTTTGGACAAATATAAAGGGAAGCTTCCGGGCGGACCGGCGGTATTTCTCCGGAATTATTTTTTTTAAAGTTTTCTAATTCCGACTGATACCGAAGCCGGATACTCTTTTTTATTCTGCGCTTTAATTTGCCCGATGCTTTGCATTCCGGGCACACCGTAAAACTGATTTTTTCTTTTTCCATCTTCTTTATTTCGATAACGGGAGCTGCTGAATACCCATCCTTTCGCGAATCTTTTTCGATACTTGCTCACAATTTTCAAAGATACGGAAAGCGCTTTTTGCAATGAAAAATTTTGCGGTCTGTAATTTAAAAATTAATTTTTATTGTACAGAGAAATCTGCGGCCCGGCCTGAGTGGAGCTTTTTTTTATCGGTGGCTTCGGCTCCGCTCAGTCACCAATAAAAAAAGCGGGAGTACTTCGACAGGCTCAATATAAATTCCGGACGGAAAAAGGCGGCCAAATAAAAAACCCCACCGAGACGGCAGGGTTTACTGATATAAAGAAAAGACTTTACGGTTTGGAAATTAATTTCCCACTCTGTTTGGCTCCGTTTTTACCGGTTAACTGGTAGAAATAAACGCCTACAGGAAGATTCATTGGTAATGAACTTGTTTTTTGTGACAGAACAGTTTGCATTACTTTAGCGCCCGCTGTATTGAAAATGGTCAGTGTGGATCCTCCGTCTAAGTCCTCCATTTTTATGTTTAAAACATTGGAGAAAGGATTGGGGAAAAGTTGAGCTTCCTTGGCTGTAACAGTAGTGGAAATGGTTCCTAGAAGTTCACAACCGGAAGTCATCTGTGCATTGATTCCAAAAGTAGAAATTCCGCCACTCGTACTCAATACACGGCCTTCAATCTCAACGCCTTTATTAATGATAACAGCACCATTGTTTCCAATAACTGAACCTTTAAATTTCGAGTAATCATTGATGTTCACTGCGCCGTCCACTTTCCAGAAAACGTTTTTCGCCTGCGCCTGGTTGATGAGTTCTACGGAAGCATAAGTACTTGTAGACAAAGCGCCGTTAATTTTGATGACAAAAACTGCATTGGGGTTATTCTGCGCATTAAGGGTCACTTTTCCGTTAAGTACAGTGGCTGCATTCATTTCGTAAGTATGCGGAGTCAGTACCAGATCCTGTCCGAACGCTGCAGGATAAAGCAGTTGAATATCTGTAGGAAGCGTGTTGAGGAAAGTATATGCATTATTAAGATCTAATGAAGCTTTAGCGGTAGAAGTATCCGGCATAAGATGGATCGTGCCGTTTACTTTCGTAGCTTCAAAACCTGTGGTAAGTCCTACATTGGTTCCAACATCACCTGTTATATAAGTGATTCCTGTATTGGTTAATGAACCGTTTCCGGTGAATACTGTGTAACAGACAACAGTGCCTAACGGCGGTTGAGCCGGGCCTGTAAGTACCTTTGATCCGCAGCCAACCGGCTTTCTTACGGTAACTCCCGATACGGTAACAGCGCCTGTTGTAGAAAGTGCACGGCCTTCGAGTGAAGCACCGGAATTAAGAATAATGGCTGCGTTATTTGCTACGATGGTACCTTTCATTGCAGTGTTCGTGGCAAGGTCAACAAGGCCTTCAACTTTCCAAAATACATTGCAGGCTAGCGCTCCGTTGGTTAGTAAAACCTGCGCACCTGCTGCTGAGGATAAAGCTCCCTGAATTTTAAAGATAAAAACTGAATTGGCATTTCCGCCACCATCAAGTGTTAAAGTGTTGCTTAAACTTGCACTTTCTCCGATTGAGTAAGTTCCGGCAGTAAGTATCTGTCCGTTTCCTAAAAGGGGAGAAGGGAAATAGTCGGGAATCGCTGCGTTTAACTGGTTGTAAGCAGTGTTAAGATCAGTAGCGGCGATCATAGTCGTTCCGTCTGAATCATGCATTACCCCATCTACGTTTCCAAAATTGGTGCTTGACCCGTTATTGGTGCCTACATCTCCAGTAAGGTGAGAAAGGCCGGTATTAGATACTGCGCCATTCGTCGAGAAAAGTGCAAAGTTAGCGGCACTCCCCAAAATTGGAGCCTGAGCTTGTGCCAGTGAATTAAAGCTCATGAATGCAGCCGAAGCTGCCAAAAGTATGAATTTTTTCATTTATTAAGAATTAAACTGAGTATAAGCACTACAGTTCATCAAAGATACACTCTTTATTGAATAAACAATATTATTTTGATAAAAATAATGGTATTTTGATGTTTTTATTTTAATAATACCAATTGTATTACTGTATTTTGTATTTTTTTTTCGATATTTATTTGTGATTTTAATAATTATTTTTCGATTAACTGTTGAGGTGTAGAAGATTTTTTCACATTCCGGCTATTGTTCTGTAATTCCGACACCGATTGAGAACAGATCGGTGAATAAAAATCCTGGACGCTTCCTTGCAGGAAAGGGATGGCTAAAATATTTTAAAGAAAAAACCTCATTTAAATCTTTTTTAAATGAGGTTCGTGTTGATTGCAGGTTTGAAATCTCTTTTAAATTAGCTGCTGTAGTATTTTCCAATTCCGGCAGAATCGAAGGTAAACGCTTTTTCGTTTTCTGACTTGTCTAATTTATTATTAATGGTCAAAGCCCATAAAATAAGCTCTTTGCAGAAGTTTTGATCTTCCGGACTTAACTGGTCTGCGTACTCGCCGATTATTTCTGAAAGAGGTTTTACGCTGTTGAGTTTCGCATAGAATTCCTGATCGGTATCGTCGAAATTTAATTCTAAAGAATTTTTATTAAACCATTTAATGACATCGGTATATGGCGCTTTGATACCTTCTTTTTCCAGTTTCGGGATTCGGGGGAAAATCATTTCAAACTGTGTTATCACGGCTTTGTCAATGAGGATTTTCGCGACATGGTCAGCGCCTTCCTGTTCGCCTTCATAAACCAGTTCAATTTTTCCGGTGACCGACGGAATGATTGACAGGAAATCCAGCAACCGCACCGTTGTTTTTTCAGCATCTGATTCTATTAAGCGCAGTTTTGCGGCGGCCATTAAGTTTTCCATGGCACTGATGGTCAACCTCGCACTCACTCCACTTTTCGCATCTACATATTCGCTGTCCCGCGCTGCAAAAGCCACTTCTTCCAAAAGGTCTTTGGCTAAACCTGGAACTTGAATTTGTGCTTTATCCTCTTTAGAAATTAAAGCTTCCTGTGCGGTAATCTGCCTTGCAAGCGCAATGGTTTTCGGGTAATGGGTAAAAATCTGCGACCCGATTCTGTCTTTTAAAGGGGTTACAATACTTCCTCTGTTCGTATAATCTTCCGGATTTGCTGTAAAGACAAACTGAATATCCAGCGGCATTCTCAACTGAAAACCCCGAATCTGAATATCGCCTTCCTGTAAAATATTAAACAAAGCAACCTGGATTCTTGCCTGTAAATCCGGCAGTTCATTCAAAACAAATATACAGCGGTTGGCGCGGGGAATCATGCCGTAATGCAAAACGCGTTCGTCGGAGTAGGGGAGTTTTAAAGTCGCCGCTTTGATGGGATCGATGTCGCCAATTAAATCTGCCACATTCACATCCGGTGTTGCCAGTTTTTCAAAGAAACGGTCGGAGCGGTGCACCCAGGAAATCATGGTTTCGTCGCCATGTTCTTCAATCAGGTCCCGCGCGTATTTCGAAATCGGTTGAAAAGGACTGTCATTGATTTCAGAACCTTTTACAACCGGCATGTATTCATCGAGCAAATTCACCATGCTTCTCGCAATCTTGGTTTTTGCCTGTCCGCGAAGTCCTAAAAGGTTGATGTGATGTCCCGCCAAAATCGCTTTTTTTAACTGCGGAACGACGGTGTCTTCGTAACCCCAAAGACCTTCGAATACCGGTTCTTTCGCTTTAATCCTGGCAATTAAATTCGCCTGAATTTCCTGATTAATGGTTTTGTGGGTATAGCCGGAATCTTTTAATTCTTTAAAGGTGATCTCTTTTTTCATTCTCTATATATTCTAATTGTTTGCTGGAATTTTATTGTTTAACCACAAAAGTCACAAAAGAAATGCGTGTGAATTTTAGTGAATTAAAAGGGCAAAAAAAAGGATGTTCCAATGAGTATGCTTTTTTGTGCTTTTACTCCGCTAAAAACTTTTGTGGCTTAATGATTTATTTGTTAATCAACTATATTCTCTTAATCCTGTTCCGCTCATAATCTTCAAAAATCATTTCTCCTAGACCGGATAGTCCTGTTAAGAAAGCTTTTCCCTGGTTTTGAGCCGTAAAAGCGTCCACGAATTTCCGCAGATAAGGATCCTGGGCAATCATAAAAGTGGTGATCGGGATTTTGAGTTTTCTGGCTTGTGCGGCTTTATTCAGGCATTGATCAACAATCATCTGATCGAGACCGTTGCTGTTCATGTAGAATTCACCGTTTGGTAATTTGATGCAACTTGGTTTACCGTCGGTGATCATGAAAATCTGTTTGTTGGTATTTCTTTTTCTCCGCAGGATATCCATTGCCAATTCCAGGCCGGCCACGGTATTGGTGTGATAAGGCCCGACCTGCAGATAGGGGAGGTCTTTGATTTTAATGGGCCACGCTTCATTTCCGAAAACGATAATATCAATGGAATCTTTCGGATATTTTCTTTTGATTAATTCCACCAAAGCCATAGCGACTTTCTTTGCAGGCGTAATCCGGTCTTCGCCGTACAGAATCATAGAATGGCTGATATCGATCATCAACACGGTACTCATTTGGGCTTTGTGTTTTGTTTCTTCAACGATGAGGTCATCTTCGGTTAAACGCAAATCTGAAATTCCATTATTGATCTGGGAATTTTTTAAACTTTCGGTCATATTGAGGGCTGACAGATCATCGCCGTATTGAAAGGAACGGTGTTCGCCTTCGCGTTCATCACCTACGCCCGCTTTTTTGGTGCTGTGATTTCCGATACCGCTTTTTTTGAGTTTGCCAAAAATCTGATCCAAAGCAAATTGTCTTAAAGCTGCTTCCAGTTTGGCGGTCAGTATATTTTTACCTTTTCCGGTTCCGGTGTTGCCGTCTTTGTCCTCTTTTTCTTCCCTGATATAACCGCGCTTTTTCAGATCTTCTTCAAAATCTGCGAGCGTATATTCATCGGTAAAAATATCGTATTCTTTATCAAGCATGTCGAGCCATTCAAAAGCTTCTTCGATATCGCCCGAGGTGTGGGTCAGCAAATCTTTAAAAACATCAAAAACCCGGTCAAAATGGGAAATTTCTTTCGGAGTATGTTTGGTGAAGATCAATCCTCTGCCGAAATTTAATTCTTTGTCTGTCATTTTCTTTTCACATTAAGTGTACACAAGATATAGAAATATCGTTCCAATAGACCATCTGAAAAATAGAAAATAGTAATCATGGTGATATAGACTTCATGTGGTTGATGAAAGCTACTTTCTGTTTTTGATTAAAGGATGTTTAATAAAAGCCTCCCCGGAGGGAGGCGGTTCCTTTTGGTTTTATTTGAATTTCTTTCTGAAACGGATCAGGAGAAATTTGACGGCGAGGGTGAAGAGGTAACTCGAGATTCCTCCGAGGCCTGCCAAAACAATGGTTTTGAGGACTTCCCCGCTTTCAATCTGCATCAGGACAATCAGTGCCATGCCAATGAAGGCACTGATGCGCTGTGAACTGTCGAAGTATATCATGGCTGTCCTTCGCTGTTTACGGCCGTCTGGCTGATGGCACTGGCGATTGCGCCCGCAATGGCCAGATAGCCGGCTGCCGTGATGAGCACCGCCGGCAGAGCGACCGGTGCCGTGAGCACCGCTCCGCTTACCGCGGTGAGCAGGAGGCCTGCATTTCTGATTTTGCGAAAGAACCGTGGCGTGGGTTCCTGCACTCTCTGAATGATGTTTTTCATTTTTCAGCGTTTTTGATGGTTAGCGTGATTTTGTGTCCGTTATCCATCAGCGGATAAAGGTGGTCTTTCATTCTTTCCAAAGCAGCCCGTGACGAACTGCCTTTTCCTTCACCGGTATGCTGCAGCACCGGTGCAATACATCCTCTGAGTTCTTTGCCGGCATCATTGGCGGCATGGAAGAGGATGTACTTCCTGTCTTTCACATCCATGACTTCGAAGTGTTCTTTGAACCTGAGGCTATGGCGCCTTCGAATCTGGTACTTGCCTTCTGGAATACAGGAAATCCGCGGTTGGTTGTTCTTCCAGGGGAGTTCAACCGTTTTGCAGAGTTCCGTCCCGTTGAAGAGCAGGATTCCGTTGGTTCCTTTCAGGTGGTATGTTCTGATCAGCTGAAGCTCCATGTTATGGGGTACCTGAGACGTTGACAATCTGCAGGGCATTATACGCCCCGTTTTTCAGCTCGTAAAAAGTACCGTTGACTTCCTGATAGAAATTGATTCCGAACACCAGAAATAGCGGGTTGACCGAATTTTCCGGCAGGTTGTTGTTCAGCTGGACCGCCGTGGTCAGTACCGTATCAATGGGTAGCACGGGTGTTGCATTCTTTTCGGAAGCAAATGTTCCGGCTTCGAAATTAATGTCCATGGCCGCAGCAGCCAGTTT
The DNA here is from genome assembly GCF_030815285.1 of Chryseobacterium sp. MDT2-18. Classification (NCBI taxonomy): domain Bacteria; kingdom Pseudomonadati; phylum Bacteroidota; class Flavobacteriia; order Flavobacteriales; family Weeksellaceae; genus Chryseobacterium; species Chryseobacterium sp. MDT2-18. Next base: position 89,642 of record NZ_JAUSWQ010000013.1, read on the forward strand.
GTAATGGGTGCTCCCTGCGGGTGCTCCGAGGCTTTCCGTCGGGATGAACGGTTCAATTTCAACCACCGCATCGCCGGTGACCCGGTCTAAAGTGGCGGTAAAGGGTGCTGAGATGGAGTGTTCCAATTTTCCGTGGATATTGAATTCGAATCCCAGCAGCAATTCTGCTTCCCCATCGATGACATTCCGCTGACCGCGCGGGTTGACGGCATCCAGCTGGATGACTTTGATCATCTCTTTGGTCAATCTACTGACCATTCTCCGGTCTGCCGAAGTTCTGAGCAGACTCTGAATAGAGGCCCGCAGTACTTTACCTGCTTTTCCTGCTCTTCCGAATTCTGCCATATTTTCCCGGGTTCTCTGGAACCTCGGATCGTTCTGCATCCGTTCTGCGGTGATTCCTCCTTTTTCTCTGGCCATGTAGCCGTCTTTGGTACGGTAGAAGGTGATGTCCCCATGGTACCTTTCAATTTAATAAGACCTTTTTGTCTTGCCATTTTGTTTGTTTTTAAAAATTAATAATCAGATGTTGAGGTGCATCCGTTAAAACCTGTTGTGATCACGGGGCAAAATTTGGTATAAAATTCATGCAAAGCAAGTGTTCATGCCGGTTGCGCCGTTTTTAGCCGATAACGCCGTTTATTTCCGGAATGGGGTGGATTATGCCGGATTTGCCGAAAAGTGCTGTTTGTTCCGTTTTCTACGTGTGAGTTGTCATGAACTCCTCATGAACTATCCATGAAGTATCCATGAAGCATCTATGGGGCAGCTCCGAAAAATGAGTGGAGAGGGTGTGGAATGGTGGGTTGTGGGCTTGTGAACGTGTGAACGTGTGAACGTGTGAACTTCTGAACCAGAGGGTGCGCCACTGAGCTTTGCGTTGATTTTGGTTTTTTGGCAAAAAGGATGTACTTTTTGCCACTTGAACAGTGGTGATTTCTTTTTTTATTTACGTTCTTTTGTCTTGAAACAAAAGAACCAAAAGTTCAAGACTGGATCTTTTTGCTAAAAAATGAAGGTTTCTTCTTAGAAAATCCCCAAACTCGGGCGGAAACAAGATTTGTTATCGATTAAAAGTTTTTGCCGCCCTCGAACAGTGGGGATTTTTAGGCGGTATGCTCGTTTGAAAACTGGATGGGAAGAAATCTTCATTTTTCTTTACGCAAAAATCTCCTAAGTCGCTCTCAAACTAAAAACAGTTTTTCAATAAAAGGCTGCGTCATTGCGGGCGTAGGGAAACAACCTGCTGATGATGGTTTCCGTAGCAAGAGCATCTTTTTTTTAAGTTCTTTTGTCTTGAAACAAAAGAACCAAAAGTTCAAGACTGGATCTTTTTGCTAAAAAATGAAGATTTCTTCGAATAAAATCCCCAAACTCGGGCGGAAACAAGATTTGTTATCGATTAAAAGTTTTTGCCGCCCTCGAACAGTGGGGATTTTTAGGTAGTGATAGTTGATAGACCTGGATGGGAAGAAATCTTCATTTTTTTTAACGCAAAAATCTCCTAAGTCGTTTTTAAATCGAAGTTTTGTTGAAAAATCAAATTCACTCCCTTTTTTATGCTGAGCCTGCCGAAGTAAGGGTTGGGGCAAATGAATTTGATTTTTCTTTATTCTTTACTTTTTGTCTTGACACAAAAAGTAACAAAAAAGTCAAGACTGGATCTTTTTGCCTCATTCTTTTTTTTGTTTTTAATGGAATCGGCGAACCTCCTTCGTCGGTTTGCTAAAAAATGAAGATTTCTTCTTAGAAATTGACTCCCTTTGGTCGTGGAACACTTTGTTAGGTTTCCCCAAACTTGTCCCGTCTTGAGGACGAAACATCGGACAAAGGGGATTCTTAAGCGTTATGTTCGTTTAAAGATTTGGATGGGAAGAAATCTTCATTTTTGCCTCCAGTTTTTATATTTTTATTTGAATCGGCGAATCTCTTCGAGATTTCTTAACGCAAAAATTTCCTAAGTAGTGGGTGGGTGCGAGGTGAGCGTATTAGTGAACTTGCGAAGGTTGCGCGACTGTGCTCTTTGCATTTGATGTTGGTTTTTTTTAAAAAGATGCTGATTATAAAGTTCCGAAGCCGGAGTCTTCGGAGAGCTGATTGTGTGCGATGGTAAGAGGTGCTACGCTCGGAATGAGTGTGAGCGCATTGTTTGGGGTTGATTCGTCGTGCTTTCTGCAAATGGCGGTTTGTGCGCATTGGTGGGGTGGGAGCGGGTTCAGTTGGTGATGAGTCCCTGGATGGATTCGTAGGGGATACCCATGTAGGTACAGAACTCCCGTATGGTGAGGACCTGATGTTTTTCTTTGTTCAGTGCCGTTTTGATTTTAATGATCAGATGGCGGCTGTAGCGTTCGCTTTTTCCCGTGATGATCTGGATGTCTTTTGGGTAAATGCAGATGCGGGCAGTTCTGGGTTTCATCGTTTCAGTTTTCCTGGCTGAACAAAGTTTGGAAAACAAAATGAAACTGTTTCGGTAGGAGTACGGTAGTACCGTTATTTTTATTTTAAAATGATGTCACGTAAAAGCTTTGAAGGTACTATCTGAAAATACAAATATTTCTTTAAGTTTTTTTATATAATTTTGCAAATGCAGAGAGGAAGCAAACTGTGATATTTCACTGGATGTTTACCTTGTATAGCCTCAGGTTAATGAGGCTATTTTTTTGCCTCTACGAGGCAAGCAGAGAGGCAAGCACCTGCTCCTTTTCTTGGATATTTTGTCTTTTGGGATCATAAGGCTGATTGTTTTTGTATAGCGAATAAATGATCACAAGTAATTTTTTCTGCACTGCGACATAACTTTTCATCTTTATTCCGTGATTTGAAAATGTACGGGTATATAAATTTAGAAAGGGAGCTTCCTTGCACCTTACAACCGTAAATGCAGGCATAAACAAAATTCGCCTGATACGAGAATTTCCTTTTTTGGATATTTTGGTTTTTCCAACCCTTTTTCCTGACTGGTTTTCTACCACATCATAACCTGCAAAAGATACAAGCTGCCTGGAACTTTCAAATAAAGAAAATCCGTTGGTTTCCGCCAACACGGTAGCCAGGGAAAGAATTCCCACTCCTTTTATCTTACATATATTCTCTGTTTTCTGCATTACTTCAGGATTGGATTCCAAATGATTTTTGATTTGTTCTTCCAGTTCTTTCAGCTGCTTTGTGAAAAGTTTGATGACCTGCTCAAGCTGTTTCACAATAGCTTTGTTGATATACATGGAATTTTTTAATGAATGAAGTTGGTTCCTATAAACCGTGATCTGCTCCTGGATATTCTGATATTGACGGGTAAACTGTCTAAGTTCATAAAAATATTTGCCCATTGGTTCCCATAGCTTAAGGTTTTGCTCTGCTCCCATTTGTGCCAAACCTTTTGCATCAATGGAATCATTTTTCGACTTAAGCCCAAGTGCCTGCAGATACTTCTTCGCCTTATTTGGAAGAATTACCGAGACTTTGCAGGCTTTTTCAAAAAGGAAAAGTGCGCATGACTCATAATAGACCCCTGTCGCTTCCATGCAAATCACTAAGGCAATATCTTTCTGCCTATGGTTTTTGTCAATCCAGTCTGCCAATAAATTAAACCCTGTGGGATTGTTGGAAACTGTAACAGTAGATTGAACTGTCACTTTTTGACCCATGTCGATACTGCTGAAACAGCAGTCGATTTTTTTGCTTGAAATATCAAGCCCGACGGAATATTTTAGCATAATAATTTATTTTGTAAATAAACGATAACCAGTTTTTGCCTTTACTCATATTTTATACAACATCAATCTTAAATATAGAAAGTGTTTAAGTACTAATTGAAGCTCTAGTGGTTAAAGCAAGGATGTTTTTCCTTCGGAGCGATATCGTAAAACGTATCTGTCAGGAGAACAAGTTTCATCCTTGCCTGTTTATTTAATATTTATACAAAGATATGAGGCAGGAGACTTCGGAGAGCGGATTTTGCGTTTTTTAGAATATTTGATTTTTACAGAATACCACCTGAAAAGTTTGATGTGCGAAGGCCACACGAAAGGATTCGTGCGGCAGCGGTGGGAATTTTGGAAATATAATAATTATGAAGAATGAAATTATTGTGGCTCAAAGTCGGAGACTTTGCGCAGCAGGGGGGTGATTTGCTTATAGTTCATCTATATCTATGGTAGCGGGTTGAACTTCCCGGGGGAACATAAGTTTTCCGTTTATTTTAAAGGAAGATATAGCATAATAAAAAGGATCATCACTTTTATAGTCTTTTATATCTCGTGGAGTTTTAAATGACATGTCATATATATTTCCATTGTATTCTCTTATAAAACTTAAAACACCTACTTTATTTTTAGGATACGTTTCGAAAATATAGCAGTAATCATTATCCCCTAAATAATATCTTTGAAGAATATAAGCCAATTTTTCTTCTTCAGCATCTGTCGCTTGTTGTAAGTCTTCCCTTATATAATCTTTGAGGCTTATGTCCTGCACAGAATTAACGAGTAAAAAAAACTGCTCTTCTTTTTTATACGGATCTATCAATGCTGAAAATATAAATGAGGTGTCATTTCCTATTTTCCAACTTTTAGGGACTTCCACTTCAATAGTATCGTTATGAAGTTTTACCAAATCTGATTTCTTGGGAGGCTCGCTTTGGAAGTTCTTTTCTTTTTTGCAACCTATTATTAAAAATAGTAAAAAGATTGCAAGTATATTAAAAATCAGTTTCATCTTTTCTTTTTTTCCGTTTCTATATTTGCACTTACACTTACTCCTATTTTAACCGCCGCGTTGTCACCTGTTTTAAACTTCTTTTCGGCTTGAACTCCGACAGAAGTGGTCACCTTATTTTTCTCACCTTTCAACGAAACAAAAACTCCATTGTCTCCCGCTCCGTAGACCGCTTTTGCAGCATTGCTTAATTTTCCATCATTTTTGTTGACAGACGTTTTACTGCTGACTTTAACTGTTCCCGCTTCTGTGGGAATTGTTCTCGAGTAAGTTTTATTGACTGTTGTTTCTGATTTACTTGAAAACCTTACTGGAGAATTTGACATAGTTGTTGTTTGTCTAGCTCCATTGGCATCTGTATATGAAGAAGGACGAATAAAACTACCGTCAAGTGTTGCAGAAAATGAGCGCTTTGTTTCAATGGTTCCGGTATCATCACCTTTCACAACATTCCCTATCGTGGTCATAAACGCTTCGGCTTTTAGGCCCACTTTGTCAATCAATTGTCCTGCTGCATCTGACCACTTATAAACTTCCTGCTGAAACAATGCATATGTTCCACCACAACACGGTTCATTTGCACCACCATTTATTACATCTTCAGGCTCCATTCCATCCGGGTCGATATTTCGGATTGGATTGTTAAATGCATAAGCGTATGGCGACATCCAAGGCATTTTTTCAGCCAAAGGATCCATTTGCAAAAATCCGGGAGCATCCACCATTAATTGGCGAGCCTGATAATAGTAAAAACCCGTCTCTTGCAGTTCCTTGCCGTTGTACTTATAGTTATACTTAGAATTACCAACCAAATTATTATAATCAGTATGTTCTAAACCAAAAGGATAATAATTGCTTTCAGTATCAATGGTAAGAGCGCCTGCGCTGTTTTTATAGTAACTTAACCTCACATTTCCGAGATGATCGGTGTAGTTGTAAATGTACGCATTTTTTATAAAATCATAATAACCTTCTACAGTGGGTATAAATTGTAAGAGATTATTTTCATATTGGAAGCCGTCT